>CP163498.1:2322500-2695000 GCA_041071465.1 Pseudomonas putida
GGCTGCTCCTAGTACGAGAGGACCGGAGTGGACGAACCTCTGGTGTTCCGGTTGTCACGCCAGTGGCATTGCCGGGTAGCTATGTTCGGAAGAGATAACCGCTGAAAGCATCTAAGCGGGAAACTTGCCTCAAGATGAGATCTCACTGGGATCTTGAATCCCCTAAAGGGCCGTCGAAGACTACGACGTTGATAGGTTGGGTGTGTAAGCGCTGTGAGGCGTTGAGCTAACCAATACTAATTGCCCGTGAGGCTTGACCATATAACACCCAAGCAATTTGCGCGTCAGCCAAATTGCGGTGGTGAAGATGATACGAACCGAAAGTTCGCAACGAACCACACAATCACATATCCGAATTCGCTGGGCTGTCCATCTGGACATTCTGGCTACAGAATTTCTTGACGACCATAGAGCATTGGAACCACCTGATCCCATCCCGAACTCAGCAGTGAAACGATGCATCGCCGATGGTAGTGTGGGGTTTCCCCATGTGAGAGTAGGTCATCGTCAAGATTCATTTCGCAAAACCCCTATCTGCACATGCAGGTAGGGGTTTTGTCTTTAAGTAGGAACTACAGAGATTCGCAGGCACGTCCGAAGGACGGGCCAGCACACAGAATTTCTTGACGACCATAGAGCATTGGAACCACCTGATCCCATCCCGAACTCAGCAGTGAAACGATGCATCGCCGATGGTAGTGTGGGGTTTCCCCATGTGAGAGTAGGTCATCGTCAAGATTCAAACCCAAAGCCCCTGTCTGCGATGCAGACAGGGGCTTTGTCTTTTCCGAGTTTCAATAACGCTCAAAACTGATAGCTGACCGTAGCGCTCACATTGCGCTCTTCACCCATGTAGCAGTAGTTCAGGCTGGCACATGAGGTAATGTAGCTTTCATTGGTAAGGTTGTTTGCGTTCAGCCGCACATCCACACCCGTCAGACCCACCTTCCCCAGGTCATAGCCGATCGAAGCGTCGAACAGGGTGTAGGAAGGCACCTTCATGCTGTTTTCCGCATCCACCCAGCTATAGCCCATATCGCACCCCACCGCCCAGCCGCAGTCCATCCAGAGCCCCTTGGTGGAAGTTATAGTCAGCCCACAGCGAGAACATCTGTTTCGGTGCCTGGGTTGGCGCGTTGCCTTCATTGTCCAGGCTGGCCGACACCAGGCTCGGCATCGACTTGGCGTACTCGATATCGGTGAAGGTATAGCCACCCAGCAGTTTCAGGCTGTCGCTCAGCTGCACATGAGCCTCTAGCTCCAGCCCTTGCGAGCGTACTTCACCTACCGGGCGATAAAAGTTTTCGTCAGGCTGCTTCGAAGCCAGGTTTTCCTGCTCGATACGGAACACCGATGCGGTAAACAGGTTGTCGCTGCCCGGAGGCTGATACTTGATGCCGGCTTCCCACTGAGTGCCCTCGGTCGGTGCCAGCGGGCGGCCTTGCTGGTCGGACACGGTATTGGGATTGAACGACTCCGAGTAGCTGACATAAGGCGCAATGCCATTCTCGAACAGGTAGAGCACCCCGGCCCGGGTAGTAAACCTGGAGCGCTGATCGCTGACCTTGGTGTCGCTGTCGCGATTCTCCTCGGACACCTTCACCCAGTCCTGGCGAAGCCCAAGGGAGAATCGCCACTGGTCGACCTCCACCAGGTCCTGCAGATACACACCTGTTTGCTGCAAGCGCCGCTGGTAGCGGTTTTCGCCCAGTACCTGAAGGTTGCCATTGCCGTATTGCGGGTTGCCGGCGTTCAGCGGGTCGACCGTGCCATAGCACCATGCGACATCGGCTTTGCGTCGCTGGTAGTCTGCGCCCAGCAGCAGGGTGTGTTTGGCAGCGCCGGTGAAGAATTCCGCCTGCAGCATATTGTCGATGATGTACGAATGCAGGCGCTCGTCGCCGCCGGTATAGGCGCGGTTGAGAATGTTGCTGTCGGCATCCGCCCAGCCGGCCGAGTACACCTGGTCCATGGACACGTCGGAATCCTGGTAGCGGAAGTTCTGCCGCGCGGTGAACACATCGTTGAAGCGATGCTCGAACTGGTAGCTGAAGGACTGCTGGGTGCGCTCGTAATTATCGATACCCGGCTCACCCTCGAAAAAGTGGTCCGACAAGCGCAAGCCGTTGCGCTTATGCAGCATACCGTCAGCAGGGTTGCCGCCGTGGTACCCGCCGTTAGGGTCGTGCTGCAGGTAAGCCTGCAGTGTGAGCGAGGTGTCCTCGGTGAAGTCGACGCTGATGGCCGGGGCGATGGTATAGCGTTCTTCCTTGTTGTGGTCGAACTGTGTGTCCGAAGCATCCGCCAAACCTGTCAGGCGATACGCAATACGCTTGTCATCATCTACAGGGCCACTGAAGTCGAAGCCCATGCTCCGCTGGCCCTGGGTGCCGACCGTGGCTTGAACCTGGTGGAAAGGGGTGAGCAGTGGCTTCTTGGTGGTAAGGGCTACCAGGCCGCCCGGCGAGCTTCGCCCATAGAGTACTGAAGACGGCCCCTTGAGAATGTCGATGCGCTCAAGGAAGTACGGGTCCACCTGCATGGTGCTGTAAGTGCCATTGTCGCCCATGGACTTGAGCCCATCGACGTAGATGTTATCCACCGAGCCGTCGTTGAAGCCGCGCATGGCCACATAGTCGTAGCGATGGGTGGCACCGTAGGGGTTGGTCAGTACCCCAGGCGTGTAGCGCATGGCCTGGGCAACGGTCTGAGAGCCCTGATCGTCCATCTGCTGGCGAGTTACTACCGAGACCGATTGGGAGGTCTCCACCAGTGGCATGCTGGTCTTGGTCGCCACTTGGCTATGCGTGGCGTTGTAACCCTCCATGCTGCCCAAGGCGTTGCCCAGAGAGAAACTACGGACATCGGTGTCTGGCAATGCCAGGGCTGCGTCCTGATGCTGTGCCTGCAGCACATAGTTGCGTCCGTCCTGGCTGACAGCTTCCAGCCCGCTGCCATTAAGCAACTGGCGCAGCGCGTGATCAATGGCGTATTGCCCCTGCAGGCCGTTGGATTGCAGGCGATCGGTCAACTGAGGCGTACTGGACAGGGTGATGCCGGCCTGGCGAGCGAACTGGTTCAATACATCGGCCAGTTGGCCGGCCGGTATTGCATAGTGATGACTCACTTGGGCTGTTTCAGCCGCAACGGACAGTTGCGCAACAGCTGCCAGGCCCATGGCGGTACCAAACAGAGCAGCCCGTATGGCATGGCGTAAGTAAGCGGACTGCAGGACTGGTCGAAAATCATTCGGGCTGAAAGTGTGGTTTAACACCGGCTTGATGAACATGAAGGGTCCGTTGAAGTGATGAGGGCAGAAGATGTCGCTTACTGTCCTAGCCGGACCGGGGTTCAAAACCCGACAAAAAAACGTTAAGGCCTCATCAGGTCGTGCTTTCGACACGCACCCACCAGCGTGTACGTTGATGAACCCGTACGGGCAGCGTCTGCGGTAGCAGCCGAAGCAATTGTTCCGGGTCTTCGAGGCGGAATACGCCCGACAGGCGCAGGTCGGCAATCTCGTTGCTGCAGCCCAGGTAACCATGGCGATAACGGCTGACCTGCGCGAGAAAATCCGCGAGGCGCATGTTCTGAGTGACGATCAGCCCTTCAGTCCATGCCATCGCGTCCATGTCCATCTGTGCGATCCGTTGTGCGCCATGAGCATCCAGGCGCCAGTTCTGTCCACTCTCGATCCACTGCAGTTGGGCAATGCCAGGCCGGTGTATCGCCACTTTTCCGCGGCTGACGCTGACACGTGTGCAGTCGCTATCCTGATAGGCTACAAAGCGTCCTTCAAAGCCTTCCAGCAGCACGTCGCGGGTTTGTACAAACACGGGATGCCGGGGATTACACGTGATCATCAGTTCGCCATGCTTCAGGCGGACCAGACGCTGCCGATCAATGAAGGCCAGGTCCACGGCACTGCGGGTGTTGAGTTGCATCAGTGAGCCATCGGGCAGGGTGAAGACGCGCCGTTCGCCCGTGCCGGTGGCATAGTCCGATGCCCAGGCACTGACAGCATCGAGGTCTTTAGCCAGCCAGCTCGCCGATCCCGCCATGACAACGCCCCCAAGCAGCTTCAACGCCTGCCTTCGACGCAGGCGCTGCTGGCTGGTTTCCAGGGTCTGCAAAGCCAGCCCGGCACCGGGGATGGCGCGTAGGTCGAGGTTTTGATGCAAGTGCGTCACCCGCTGCCAGGCGTGTTCGTGTTCGTGGTGGGCACTGCGCCATTGCGCACACTGTTGTTGCAACGCCAGGTCGTGCCCACTCTCGCGCAACCGCAGCATCCACTGGATGGCCTGCTTGACCGCTTTCGTATCAGGGCGTGCGGCGGTCATCGACTCAGCACTCGTCCTGGTAGTGCAGCACGTAGCAGTGATAGAGCGCATCGGCAATGTAGCGTTCTACGGTGCGCACCGAGATCCCCAGCTGTTCGGCGATGGCCTGGTGCTTCAGCCCCTCGCATTGAGCCAGGAGGAATGCGCGACGTACCTTGGGTTTGAGGCCGTCGAGCATGCGTGCAATGCGCTCAAGCAACTCCAGTAGCAGCTCGCGGGTTTCGGCAGAGGGGGCCAATGCTTCCGGCACATGCGCCAAAGCCTCCAGGTAAGCCCTGTGCAGTTCCTCGCGCCGCCAGTGATCGATCACCAACCCGCGCGCTACCGTGCGCAGGAAGGCCCTGGGTGCATTCAGTTGCAATTGTTCACGGCGCTGTAGCAAGCGTACGAAGGTGTCCTGGGCCAGGTCGGCGGCATCGGCCGCATTGCCTAGCTTGCTGCGCAGCCAGGCATGCAGCCAGCCGTGATGGTCACTGTATAGCGTTTGCACGCAGTCGTTGCTGGGCATGGGGGAGGGGCGCCGGCATCAATGGACATGAATGATAATTAGTCTCATTGTTGGTGGCGCCGCATCAATTTGCAACCCATCTGGTCGCACGCTGCGCTAGGCGGCAGTGGGTTAGCGCCCCAGTTGTGTATCCAGGTACTTGCGAATTACCCGCGCCCCGCTGTTGAGATGCCGTTCCAGCACCGCTACCGCCTCATCCACCAGTTTGTCGCTGGCCGCATCCGCCAGTGCGTTGTGATCGTCCTGAGTGAGCTTGCCCAAGCCCATGGACGAAAGATGGAAGCGCAGGAAGCGCTCTTCCTCGTTCAGTTCGTTCTCGATCAGGCGCAGTAGCTTCTTGTTTGGTGCCCTGCTGTATAGCGCCATGTGGAACAGGCGGTTGAGGCGGCCGATTTCGGCGTGACGGGTTTCATTCTCCAGTTGCTGGATATACCCGCGGGCGCTGGCGATGTCGCTGGCATCGAGCAGCGGGATCGACTGGCGCAGCGCCTCACTCTCGAGCAATACGCGCAGGGCATAGGTGTCCACTGCATCCTCACCGATCAGCGGCGCAACCACAGCGCCCTTGTGCATCTCTACTTTCAACAGGGATTGCGCTTCGAGCTGGCGCAGGGCTTCGCGCACGGGCATGCGGCTGACACCGAACAAGGTGGCGAGTTCTTGTTGGCGCACGGCAGTACCTGGGGGTAAGCGCCCATCGAGAATGGCACTGCGCAGGCGCTCTTCGATCACGCCACGGGCCTGATGCGGCAGCAGCTGTTCGCTTGCCAGCACATTGCTCAGTTTGATTTTCTCGGCCACGCGACGTCTGCCTTAACAATGACTAAAGTTGGATCCAATGACAGTAGTAACAGCTTGTAAGGGTGTCAAACCTGCACCCGCACGGGTACGGGCGCCCCAAAAGCGCGGCTATGGTGGATGAAGTCGTCTGCCAAAGGAAGCGCCCTTCAGAAGGATATAACTAGAAAGTGTAGGCGGCCTGACAGGCGGGTGCATGATTGCAGGGTGCCATTGTCTTTTGTTGTGGCAAGCCCCACCATCGCTGCTTTCGACTGGTCTGAACAGGGCTTCGCAGTGGCGATATCCTGGTTGCTGAAAACCGTTGTGCGACGTGTCGGCTTTGCCGCGCTGCTGGGCAGTCTGCTGCTGGGCGGCTTGCACGCGGATTGGGATTTTTCCCAGATCAGCCGCAAGTCGCAGGCGCTCTACGGCCCGTTGGGTGCCGGGCAGGGCCGTATCGATGCCTGGCAGAACCTGATGGCTACGCAGAAGCAGGGGACTGAGCTTGAGCGGCTGCAAGTGGTCAACCGCTTCTTCAACCAGCAATTGCGCTATGTCGAAGACATCGACCTGTGGCATGAAGTCGATTACTGGGCCACGCCTGTGCAGGCACTGATCAAAGGTGCAGGGGATTGCGAGGACTACGCCATCGCCAAATATTTCAGCCTGCGGCGCATGGGTATCCCCAGTGAAAAACTGCGCATTACCTACGTCAAGGCGCTGCGACAGAACCGGGCACACATGGTCCTGACCTATTATTCAAGCCCACAGGCCCAGCCTTTGGTGCTCGACAGCCTGATGGACGCCATCAAGCCGGCAAGCCAACGTACCGACCTGTTGCCGGTGTACGCCTTCAATGGCGAGGGGCTGTGGCTGACGGGCGCTGCCGGGAACAAGAAGGTCGGCGATACCAAGCGGCTGTCACGCTGGCAGGATTTGTTGAAGAAAATGCAGGCCGAAGGGTTCCCGGCCGAGCCGGTTTACTGAAGGAGCACAGATGTCACTGTTCAAACAATTGCTGTTGGCCATTTGCCTGTTCCTGGTGGTCGCCTTCAGTGGCAGTTTCATGGTCAGCCTGGAAAGCTCGCGCAGCCAGTATGTCAACCAGTTGCGCTCGCACGCCCAGGACGCGGCGACCGCGCTGGCGCTGTCGCTGACGCCGAATATCGACGACCCGGCGATGGTCGAACTGATGGTTAGCTCGATCTTCGACAGTGGTTACTATGCAAGCATCAAGGTCGTCGACCTGGGCTCCAATGCTGTGCTGGTGGAGCGCCACGCTGAGCCGGACCCAGGTGGCGTACCGCGATGGTTCGTGCACTTGATCGGCCTTGAGGCTGCTGGTGGCGATGCCATCGTCAGCCGTGGCTGGCAACAGGCCGCGCGCGTTGAAGTGATCAGCCACCCGATGTTCGCCATTGCCAAACTTTGGCAAAGTGCTCTGGGCAGCCTGGGTTGGTTGCTGTTGTGTGGTGCGGCCAGTGCTGTGCTCGGTGCATTGCTGTTGCGCCGCCAGTTGCGGCCGCTGGACTATATGGTCGAGCAATCCCACGCGATTGCCCGCCGCGAATTCCTCAGCCTTCCAGAGCTGCCGCGCACGCCAGAGTTACGCCGTGTGGTGCAGGCGATGAACCAGATGGTCGAGAAACTCAAAGCGCTGTTCACCGAGCAGGCCGAGCGCAGTGAGCGGCTGCGTGCCGAGTCCTACCAGGACAGCCTGACCGGGCTGTCCAACCGCCGGTATTTCGAAATGCAACTGAACACCCGGGTGAGCAACCTGGAAGAGGCGCGCGCCGGCTACCTGCTGTTGCTGCGGGTTCAGGGCCTGGCCGGCCTGAATGCCCGCCTTGGCGGCCAGCGTACCGACCAGTTGCTGCAGGCAGTAGGCGAACAGTTGCGCCGCACCTGTGCAAGCTACCCGGAAACCAATGACCTGATTTCCCGCAGCCGCGGTGGCGAGTTTGCCGTGCTGGCGCCGGGCATGGTGCATGAAGAGGCTGTGCAACTTGCCCAGGCCCTGGAGGCGACGCTGCAGAGCCTGCACGAAACGGGTGCCAGTGATATCGACCCGGTCGCTTGTATCGGCCTGGCGCCGTTCAGCCCCGGTGACTCACCGCAGGCGTTGCTGAAACTCGCCGACGAGGCTCTGGCCCGTGCCGAGAACCAGCCAACGCCGGGCTGGGTGTGCCTTGAGCAAGGCGTTGCCGCAGTGGCTGGGGACAGCCAACATGCCTGGCACGAGCGGCTCGATCAGGCATTCGGCAATGGGCATTTCGAGCTGTTCTTCCAGCCAGTGGTGGATTGTGCTTCAGCGCAACGGGTACTGCACCACAAAGTGATTTCGCGTTTGCAGGATGGCCAGGGCGAGGCGTTGCCAGCGGGCCGCTTCCTGCCCTGGTTGGAGCGCTTCGGCTGGATGCCACGGCTGGATGTGCTGGTGCTGGAGAAAGTGTTGGCGCACCTACGAGGGCACGACCAGGTGCTGGCGCTGAACCTGTCCGCCGCCACCCTGGCCGACCCCAAGGCCCTGCAGCGCGTCTTCGAGCTGCTGGGCCAGAACGCGGCGCTCGGCCCGCGGCTGGTTTTTGAAATTGGCGAGGAGCAGTTGCCTGAACAGGCCGCCTTGGAGCAGCTCACCCGGCGCCTGCACGGGCTTGGCTTCGGCCTGGCGCTGCAGCGCTTTGGCGGGCGCTTCAGCATGATCGGCAACCTGGCGCACCTGGGCCTGGCGTACCTGAAGATTGACGGCAGCTACATCCGCAACATCGACCATGAGCAGCACAAGCGGTTGTTCATCGAAGCGATTCAGCGTGCGGCCCACAGCATCGATTTGCCGCTGATTGCCGAGCGGGTCGAGACCGAAGGGGAGCGGCGGGTGTTGCAGGAGATGGGCGTAGGTGGGATTCAGGGCCAGCTGGTCGGTGAGCCTGCGCCCTGGCGCTAAAGAGCTTTCCTGCCAGTTGCCTGATCTGACTCCCAGGCCTGACGCTGTGCATGTGGGAGCGGCCTTGTGTCGCGAAAAGGGCTGCATGGCAGCCCCAGTAGTTTATGCAGTAATGCGAAAATCCCGGGGCCGCGTTGCGGCCCTTTCGCGACACAAGGCCGCTCCCACAGAGAAAGCACGCGGCCTTGAGTCTGCCTTCTAGCGCTCGCGCAGCGCTTCCGAACGCGCCTTCATGATCGGCTTGAGCAGGTAGCTCATGATGGTCTTCTTGCCGGTCATGATGTCCACCGTCGCCACCATCCCCGGAATGATCAGCAGCGGCTTCTCGTCCGTCCCCAGGTGGCTGCGATCGGTGCGCAGCTTGATCAGGTAGTAAGTGGTCTTCTTGTCTTCATCGGTGATGGTGTCGGCGCCGATCTGCTCAAGCTTGGCCTTCAGCCCACCGTAGATGGTGTAGTCATACGCCGTGAACTTGACTGTCGCTTCCTGGCCAGGGTGCAGGAAGGCGATGTCTTTGGGCAGGATCTTCGCCTCGATGACCAGCGTGTCGTCCAGTGGCACGATCTCGATGATATCGCTGCCAGGCTGGATTACACCGCCAATGGTGTTCACCAGCAGTTGCTTGACGATACCGCGCACCGGCGAAGTGACCATGGTGCGGTGAACCCGGTCGTCCAGCGCTTTGCTGGTGGCGGTGGCCTTGTTCAGTTCGGTGCGCGCTTCGTTCAGCTGGGTTAGCGCTTCGCTGCGGAACTTGCCACGGGTCTCTTCGATCTTGCTTTGCACCTCGCGGATGGCAGCCTCGGCACGCGGGATGGCCAGTGCGGTGGAGTCCAGCTGACCGCGGTTTTCCACTTCAGCACGGCGCAGGCGCAGCACCTCAACCTGGGAAATCGCGCCGGTCGCCACCAGCGGTTCGGACATGCCGATTTCCTTGCGCAGCAGCTCAAGGCTGTTAGCGTACTGGGCGCGCTTGGAGCTGTATTCGCGCAGTTCCTGCTGGCGTTGGACCAGCTGCTGCTGCAGGCCGCCAATTTCATCCTGCAGTTGCTGGCGCCGGCTCTGGTACAGCGACTCTTCACTGGCCGCCTGGCTTGGCGCGGCTTTGCGCAGTTCTTCGTCGATCTTCAGCGGGCTGTCCTGGACCTCGGCGCTCAAGCGTTCGACCCGCAGGGCCATGGCCAGGCGGTCGGCCTCGGTTTCACCCACGTTGGAGGCGAAGCGGGTTTCATCCAGGCGTAGCAATGGCTGGCCGACTTCGACGATCTCCCCTTCCTTTGCGAAAATTTCAGCTACGATGCCGCCCTCCAGGTTCTGGATCTTCTGCACCTTGGACGACGGAATGGCCTTGCCTTCACCCCGTGTGACTTCGTCGATGGGCGCAACGCTGGCCCACACGATCAAGAACACGAAGAACAGGATCACGCCCCAAATGGTCAGCCGCACCACCCGCGGCGCATCCTCGATAAGGGCCTTGTTGACCTCCGGCAGCGGCTGGCCGCCAAGCGAGTCACTGCCTTTGAAATAGCGCCGCAGGCCGTCCTTGAACTGCCCCATATCCAGCTTATGCAACACTGATTTGCCCCTTCTTCAGCGCATCCATGACCGCGGCTTTCGGGCCGTCGGCGACGATCTGCCCGCGATCGATCACAATCAGCCGGTCCACCAGCGACAGCAGCGAGGCACGGTGCGTGACCAGTAGCACCGTCTTGCCTTCCACCACCGCTTGCAGGCGCTGCTTGAGGCGTTCTTCACCGGTGTTGTCCATGGCGCTGGTCGGCTCGTCCAGCAGCAGTATCTGTGGGTTGAGCAGCAGCGCACGGCCCAGGGCGACGTTCTGCCGCTGGCCGCCGGACAGGTTCTGACCGCGTTCACCCACTTGCAGCTCATAGCCGTCCGGGTGCAGCCGGGCGAACTCATGCACGCCCGCCAGTTCGGCGGCTTGCAGGATCAATTCGTCTTCGATGTAGCGGGCGCCGCTGACCAGGTTGTCACGCAAGGTGCCGGCCAATAGCTGGATGTCCTGCGGGACGTAGCCGATATTGTGGCGCAGTTCGCTGACATCGATCTGGCGAATGTCCACGCCATCGACCAGCAGTGAGCCACCATCGGCCTCGTACAGGCCGACGATAAGCTTGGCCAGCGAGCTCTTGCCCGAGCCGCTGCGGCCGATGATGCCGACCTTCTCGCCAGGGCGGATGGTGAGGTTGATGTTCTTCAGGGCCAGGTTCTGCTGGTTCGGGTAGGTGAAGTCGACCCCACGGAACTCGACGCTACCCTGCAGCACCTTGCGGCTCAGCGGGCGCTCTTCGAAGTTGCGCTCTTGCGGCAGCTCCATCATATGGTCGGTGGAGACCATGGTCACCTTGGCTTGCTGATAGCGGGCGAGCAGGCCATTGAGCTGGCCCAGCGGGCCGAGGGCGCGGCCGCTGAGCATGTAGCAGGCCACCAGGCCGCCCATGCTCAGGTTGCCGTCGATGATCAGGTACACGCCGACGCAGATCATTGCCACGCCTGCCAGTTGCTGGATCAGCAGGGTGATATTCATCGCCAGGCTCGACAGCACCTTTACACGCAGTTCCAGGCGGCTGAGGGTGCCGAGGGTCTGCTCCCACATGTACTGACGCTCGCTTTCGGCGTTGTTGACCTTCACCGCATCCAGGCCGGCCAGTGTCTCGATCAGGCTGGACTGGCGCTCAGAGGCCAGGGCCATGGTCCGTTCCATGGTCGCCATCAGCGGCCGTTGCAGGGCGTAGCCGATGCCCAGGGCCAGCGGGAAGGCAATAATCGGGATCCATACGAGGTGCCCGCCAATGATGGCGATGACGATCAGGATGAGGATGGTGAAAGGCAGGTCGATCAGGCTGGTCAGGGTCAGCGAGGCAAGGAAGTCGCGCAGGCCCTGGAACTCGTGAATGTTCTGAGCAAAGCTGCCGACCCGTGCAGGCCGGTACTTCATCGACATGCCGACGATGCGCTCGAACAGCGTTGCCGAGATGATCAGGTCGGTCTTTTTGCCGGCCAGGTCCAGGCACAGGCCGCGCAGGCCCTTGAGTATCAGGTCGAAGATATACGCGCCGGCGATACCGATGGCCAGCACCCAGAGCGTCGAGGTGGCCTGGTTGGGCACCACCCGGTCATACACGTTCATCACGAACAGCGGCGCGGCCAGGGCGATCAGGTTGATCACCAGGCTGGCGGCGATCGCGTCGATGTACAGCCACTTGCTGCGCAGCAGGGTGTCGCGGAACCACGACTTCGCCCGTGGGATGAGGTTGCCGTGGTTGACGTCGAACTTGTGCTGCGGCTGCGCAAAGAACACGCGGCCGCTGTAGTCGCTTTGCAGCGCTTCACGGCTGACGTGCACCTCGCCACCATCGCTCTCGCTGAGCAGCAGGCGTGCGGTGTCCTCATTTTCCCAGCCCAGCAGAACGGCGCTGCGGCCTTCCTTGAGCAGCAGCATGGCCGGCATGGCGATGCTCGGGATCTGCTCCAGCTTGCGCTGCAGCAGGCGCCCTTGCAGGCCTGCCCGGGCGGCGGCACGGGGCAGCAGCTCGGGGCTCAGGCGCTGGGCGGGCAGCGGCAGGCCTGTGGTCAACATGACCCGGCTGGCGGGTTTCTGGTGCAGCACACACAGGCTCAACAGACTATCCAGCAGGGGATCGTCATGCTGACTGCGTGGATCGTGGCTGAGTTGGACTCGACTGACTTCGGATTCCACGCGGCGCTCTCTTCATCCTTGTGGTGGGTGGGGTAGGTGTGCGGCCGTCAAAGGTCAGGCCGGCTCACCCTGGCAATCTATGGTGCTACCAAGCTGTGCGGATAAGGGCTATGACACCCTGAGGCTTGTGCAACTGGCCAATGGTCGCCCTGAATCGGTGTTGAGTAAACAATTCTAGGTGCTTCATTTTTACCAGACGTAGCGGCGCTATGAATGTTTCATTTTTGATCCAGCCATTAGGCTTGGCGCCAAGTTGCAGCATAGCCTGCCATCCAGCCTGCGGCGGCAGGGGCTTCGATATCCAGCTTAGTCATTGTCAGTAAACAGGCGCTGGTTAATTGGCGTTTGGTTGTAACTTGTTAGTCAAAATTCATCTATAGAAAGCAGATCCCTGGGCCGTCAGCGTTCGATAATCGCAAGCGGTTTCCCATGAGTGGGGCGGCAGTATTGGCGCACCCGTGCAGCATCTCTTTGATTTGCGACAATTCGCTGCTCGTGGTGTATGCACAATTGAAAACCTGTGCGGCTTGAGCGTGCAACGCATTCGCGATTCAACCTGCTTTCAGTCCGCTGGCAAGCCGCAACCCGGCAAGGTTTGTGCTTTATGGACATGCAGTGCCGGGGCGATTGACAGTGGTTTGAATGTTGACGCCAATAACACTGACCGCGCCCGATGAACGATGGCCTCGCCGCATCATCCATGGCGGCCCAGGTGTGTAAATAAGTACCTGGATCGAGGGATAAACAGGCTTTAGATGATGTACGACATTTGTCCTTGAGAAACGCTTGGCTAAGGTACAAATATCAATGTGACATTACATTGCCGATTGTTTAGGATGGCATGTATAAGGTCAATAGTTTGGCAGTTAAGCAATTCCAAATAGTTATAGACGGAATATTGACGTCAAAAAACGTCAAGAGATCATCTACATAGTTCCGCCTGAAGTGGCTAGCAAGCGCCGCTCTGGCAGGGAAGTACCCCATCGGGTCACACGGAGAGTCCAATGAGCAGCGTTGTAGCCATCGTCAAAAGTATTGTCGGCCAGGTTATTGCGGTATCCCCAGAGGGCATCCGGCGTGTACTCATCGAGGGTGACCGTCTATTGACCGGTGAAGAAGTGCTCACTGGTCCTGGTGGCGCGGTTACTCTGGAACTGGCTGATGGCCGTCTGCTCGATCTGGGTCGCGATAGCCAATGGAGCGCTGAAGCACCTGACAGCAGCACCGATCTGAGCCAGGCGACTGCCCAGGCTGCGCCGTCGGTGGAAGAGCTGCAGCAGGCGATTGCTGCGGGTGTCGACCCGACTACAGAGCTTGAAGCTACCGCAGCTGGCCCGTCGGCAGCGGGCGGTGGTGGTGCGCTGGGCGGTGGTCATAGCTTCGTGATGCTCGAAGAAACGGCGGGCCGGGTCGACCCGACGGTTGGCTTCCCGACTGACGGCTTGGGCTTTGCCGCTGCGCTCGATAGCGAGGAAGTGGGCCTGCTGGACACCAACGGCAACAACCTGGTGATCCCACCGACGACGGACACCAACGTTGCTACGGACCTGATTCTTGGCGCTACCCCTTCGATCAGCGAGGCGGGTGGCGTAATCGTTTATACCGCCACGGTTGGCCAGGCACCGACCACCAACCTGGTCGTTACCCTGTCCAATGGTGCTGTGATCGTCATTCCGGCCGGGCAGACCAGCGGTAGCGTCAATGTCGTGGTCCCGGCAAATGACACCCCATATATCGACGGTGGCCAGATTTCGGCGACCGTGACAGGTAGCACCGGTGGTGGCGGGCTGACGGTAACATTGCCGCAAACGCCTGCGGTTACCCAGGTGACGGATACCATCGACACCACCACGGCTACCCTGACTGCGTCGCCTAGCGTGACCGAAGGTGGCGTGATCACCTATACCGTGACCCTGAGCAACCCTGCCCAGACTCCGGTAACCGTGACCCTGTCCAACGGCCAGACCATCACCGTTGAAGCAGGCAAGACCCAGGGCAGCGTCGACTTCCAGACCCCGGCGAACGACGTCTACAACAACGGCTCGACCGTCAGTGTCACCATCGAGAACGCCACGGGCGGTAACTTCGAGCAGCTGACCCCGAATCCGACCCCGGCTCAGACCACGATCAACGATTCGGTCGACACCACTACCGCGACCCTGACGGCGAACCCGTCGGTGACCGAAGGCGGCGTGATCACCTACACCGTGACCCTGAGCAACCCTGCCCAGACTCCGGTAACCGTGACCCTGTCCAACGGCCAAACCATCACCGTTGAAGCGGGCAAGACCCAGGGCAGTGTCGACTTCCAGACCCCGGCGAACGACGTCTACAACAACGGCTCGACCGTCAGCGTCACCATCGAGAACGCCACGGGCGGTAACTTCGAGCAGCTGACCCCGAATCCGACCCCGGCTCAGACCACGATCAACGATTCGGTCGACACCACTACCGCGACCCTGACGGCGAACCCGTCGGTGACCGAAGGTGGCGTGATCACCTACACCGTGACCCTGAGCAACCCTGCCCAGACTCCGGTAACCGTGACCCTGTCCAACGGCCAGACCATCACCGTTGAAGCAGGCAAGACCCAGGGCAGTGTCGACTTCCAGACCCCGGCCAACGACGTCTACAACAACGGCTCGACCGTCAGCGTCACCATCGAGACCGCCACGGGCGGCAACTTCGAGCAGCTGACCCCGAATCCGACCCCGGCTCAGACCACGATCAACGATTCGGTCGACACCACTACCGCGACCCTGACGGCGAACCCGTCGGTGACCGAAGGTGGCGTGATCACCTACACCGTGACCCTGAGTAACCCTGCTCAGACTCCGGTAACCGTGACCCTGTCCAACGGCCAGACCATCACCGTTGAAGCAGGCAAGACCCAGGGCAGCGTCGACTTCCAGACCCCGGCGAACGACGTCTACAACAACGGCTCGACCGTCAGCGTCACCATCGAGACCGCCACGGGCGGTAACTTCGAGCAGCTGACCCCGAATCCGACCCCGGCTCAGACCACGATCAACGATTCGGTCGACACCACTACCGCGACCCTGACGGCGAACCCGTCGGTGACCGAAGGTGGCGTGATCACCTACACCGTGACCCTGAGCAACCCTGCCCAGACTCCGGTAACCGTGACCCTGTCCAACGGCCAGACCATCACCGTTGAAGCGGGCAAGACCCAGGGCAGTGTCGACTTCCAGACCCCGGCGAACGACGTCTACAACAACGGCTCGACCGTCAGTGTCACCATCGAGAACGCCACGGGCGGTAACTTCGAGCAGCTGACCCCGAATCCGACCCCGGCTCAGACCACGATCAACGATTCGGTCGACACCACTACCGCGACCCTGACTGCGAACCCGTCGGTGACCGAAGGTGGCGTGATCACCTACACCGTGACCCTGAGCAACCCTGCCCAGACTCCGGTAACCGTGACCCTGTCCAACGGCCAGACCATCACCGTTGAAGCGGGCAAGACCCAGGGCAGTGTCGACTTCCAGACCCCGGCCAACGACGTCTACAACAACGGCTCGACCGTCAGCGTCACCATCGAGAACGCCACGGGCGGTAACTTCGAGCAGCTGACCCCGAATCCGACCCCGGCTCAGACCACGATCAACGATTCGGTCGACACCACTACCGCGACCCTGACTGCGTCGCCTAGCGTGACCGAAGGCGGCGTGATCACCTACACCGTGACCCTGAGCAACCCTGCCCAGACTCCGGTAACCGTGACCCTGTCCAACGGCCAGACCATCACCGTTGAAGCAGGCAAGACCCAGGGCAGTGTCGACTTCCAGACCCCGGCGAACGACGTCTACAACAACGGTTCGACTGTCAGTGTCACCATCGAGAACGCCACGGGCGGTAACTTCGAGCAGTTGACGCCGAACCCGACCCCAGCCTCGACTGTCATCAATGACAGCATCGACACTGTTACCGTAAGCATCGTCAGCAATGGCAATGTGACCGAAGACCAGCAACCTTCCTTTACGGTGAAAGTAAGCCAGGCGCTGGACCGTCCGTTGACCGTAACCCTGTCGAACGGCGACACAGTGACGATCGAAGCTGGCAAGACCGAAGTCGAGTACAAGACTCCGGCTCAGGGCGATGACGTCTATCACGACGCCGGCTCCATCACCCTCAGCGTTACCGACGCTACAGTTCCGGGTGCCACCTTCGAGAAGCTGGCCTTGGGTGGCCCGGCCACTGTTGAAATTTCGGACACCATCAGTGAGGTTGTGGCCAAGCTGACCGCCACGCCTTCGGTGACCGAGGGCGGCGAGATCACTTACACCATCACGCTGACCAACAAAGACGGCTTGCCGATCAACAACCACGGCGCCCTGACGTTCACGTTGAGCGACGGCAAGACCGTCATCACCGTGCCGGCCAACAGCACCACCGGTTCGATCACCGTGACTGCCCCGGACAACGTCTACGTCGGCAGCAACCCCCCAGTGGTGCAGTCGATCGCGACCGTTGTCGGCGCCGACGTCGGCAAGTTCGAACAGCTGACCCTGGACAAGACCCCGGTCAGCACTACCGTCACTGACGAGCCTGGTACTCCAGGCAACCCAGGCGGCAGCAACGAAGGTGATCTGGTCAAGGTCACCATCACGGCCGATCAAGCTTCGGTGGCTGAAAACGTCAAACCGACCTTCACCGTGCACATCAATCAGCCACTGGACCACGACCTGGTCGTGACCCTGAGCAACAATGCCCAGGTCACCATCAAGGCTGGCGAGACCAGCGCGCCTTACGAACACGCGGCACAGGGCGATGACGTCTACCTGGACAGCGGTGAAATCAGCCTCGGCATCAAGTCGGCTGTGGATATCGACGGCCGTACCTTCGAAAACCTGCAATTGGGCGGTGATGCTTCGGTTCAAGTGACCGACACCCTCGACGAAGTCGTGGCCAAACTGACCGCCACGCCTTCGGTGACCGAAGGTGGCGAGATCACTTACACCATCACCCTGACCAACAAAGACGGTCTGCCGATCAACAACCACTCGGAGCTGTACTTCAAGCTGACCGATGGCACCACGGTCGTCGTCGCAGCCAACAGCACCACCGGTTCCGCCACCGTAATCGCGCCGGATAACGTCTATGTCGGTGCTAACCAGCCAGTGGTCAACGCCATCGATGCGGTCAGCGGTGCAGATGCGTGGAAGTTCGAAAACCTGAACCTGGACAAGACTCCGGTCAGCACCCAGGTCACTGACGAGCCAGGTACGCCAGGCAACGAAGGCGATATCGTTAAGGTCACCATTACGGCTGACCAGGTATCGGTCGCCGAGAACGTGAAGCCGACCTTCACCGTGCACGTCAATCAGCCGCTGGATCACGACCTGGTCGTGACCCTGAGCAACAATGCCCAGGTCACCATCAAGGCGGGCGAGACCAGCGCGCCGTACGAGCACGCGGCACAAGGTGACGACGTCTACCAAGACGCTGGCGAAATCAGCCTGGGCATCAAGTCGGCGGTGGACGCCACGGGCGCTACCTTCGAGAACCTGCAGTTGGGTGGTGATGCTTCGGTCAAAGTGACCGACACCATCGACGAAGTGGTAGCCAAGCTGACCGCAACGCCTTCGGTCACCGAAGGCGGCGAGATCACCTACACCATCACGCTGACCAACAAAGACGGTCTGCCGATCAACAACCACTCGGAGCTGTACTTCAAGCTGACCGATGGTACGACTGTCGTCGTCGCAGCCAACAGCACCACAGGTTCCGCCACTGTAATCGCGCCGGATAACGTCTATGTCGGCGCTAACCCGCCAGTGGTCAATGCCATTGACGCAGTCAGCGGTGCAGATGCGTGGAAGTTCGAAAACCTGAACTTGGACAAGACCGAGGTCAGCACCCAGGTAACCGACGAGCCAGGCACTCCGGGCAACGAAGGCGACTTGGTCAAAGTCACTATCACCGCCGACCAAACCTCGGTGGCCGAGAACGTCAAACCGACCTTCACCGTTCACATCAACACCGCCCTGGCGCACGACCTGGTCGTGACCCTGAGCAACAATGCTCAGGTCACCATCAAGGCGGGCGAAACCAGCGCGCCGTACACCCACGATGCACAGGGCGACGACGTCTACAAAGACTCGGGCGAGATCAGCCTGGGTATCAAGTCGGCGGTGGATGTCGATGGCCGTACCTTCGAAAACCTGCAACTGGGCGGCGATGCTTCGGTTCAGGTGACCGACACCACCGACGAAGTCGTGGCCAAGCTGACCGCTACGCCTTCGGTCACCGAAGGCGGTGAGATCACCTACACCATCACCCTGACCAACAAAGACGGTCTGCCGATCAACAACCACGGCGCCCTGACCTTCACGTTGAGCGACGGCACTACCGTCATCACCATCCCGGCCAACGGCACCACGGCTTCGGTCACCGTCACCGCGCCTGACAACGTCTATGTCGGTGCTAATGACCCCGTCGTGAAGTCCATCGCCACCGTTGAAGGCGCAGACGTCGACAAGTTCGAGCAACTGACCCTGGATAAAACCCAGGTCAGCACCACCGTCACCGACGAACCGGGTACTCCGGGCAACGAAGGCGATTTGGTCAAGGTCACTATTACAGCCGATCAGGCTTCGGTGGCCGAGAACGTCAAGCCGACCTTCACCGTTCACATCAACACCGCCCTGGCGCACGACCTGGTCGTGACCCTGAGCAACAATGCCCAGGTCACCATCAAGGCTGGCGAGACCAGCGCGCCTTACGAGCACGCGGCACAGGGCGATGACGTCTATCTGGACAGCGGCGAAATCACCCTCGGCATCAAGTCGGCCGTGGATGTCGATGGCCGTACCTTCGAAAACCTGCAACTGGGCGGCGATGCTTCGGTTCAGGTGACCGACACCCTCGACGAAGTCGTGGCCAAACTGACCGCCACGCCTTCGGTCACCGAAGGCGGCGAGATCACTTACACCATCACCCTGACCAACAAAGACGGCCTGCCGATCAACAACCACTCGGAGCTGTACTTCAAGCTGACCGATGGCACCACGGTCGTTGTCGCAGCCAACAGCACCACCGGTTCCGCCACTGCAATCGCGCCGGATAACGTCTATGTCGGCGCTAACCAGCCAGTGGTCAACGCCATCGATGCGGTCAGCGGTGCAGATGCGTGGAAGTTCGAAAACCTGAACCTGGACAAGACTCCGGTCAGCACCCAGGTCACTGATGAGCCAGGTACGCCAGGCAACGAAGGCGATATCGTTAAGGTCACCATTACGGCTGACCAGGTATCGGTCGCCGAGAACGTGAAGCCGACCTTCACCGTGCACGTCAATCAGCCGCTGGATCACGACCTGGTCGTGACCCTGAGCAACAATGCCCAGGTCACCATCAAGGCGGGCGAAACCAGTGCGCCGTACGAGCACGCTGCACAAGGTGACGACGTCTACCAAGACGCTGGCGAAATCAGCCTGGGCATCAAGTCGGCGGTGGACGCCACGGGCGCTACCTTCGAGAACCTGCAGTTGGGTGGTGATGCTTCGGTCAAAGTGACCGACACCATCGACGAAGTGGTAGCCAAACTGACCGCCACGCCTTCGGTCACCGAAGGCGGCGAGATCACTTACACCATCACCCTGACCAACAAAGACGGCCTGCCGATCAACAACCACTCGGAGCTGTACTTCAAGCTGACCGATGGTACGACTGTCGTCGTCGCAGCCAACAGCACCACCGGTTCCGCCACTGCAATCGCGCCGGATAACGTCTATGTCGGCGCTAACCCGCCAGTGGTCAACGCCATCGATGCGGTCAGCGGTGCAGATGCGTGGAAGTTCGAAAACCTGAACCTGGACAAGACTCCGGTCAGCACCCAGGTCACTGATGAGCCAGGTACGCCAGGCAACGAAGGCGATATCGTTAAGGTCACCATTACGGCTGACCAGGTATCGGTCGCCGAGAACGTGAAGCCGACCTTCACCGTACACGTCAATCAGCCGCTGGATCACGACCTGGTCGTGACCCTGAGCAACAATGCCACGGTCACCATCAAGGCTGGGGAGACCAGTGCGCCGTACGAGCACGCTGCACAAGGTGACGACGTCTACCAAGACGCTGGCGAAATCAGCCTGGGCATCAAGTCGGCGGTGGACGCCACGGGCGCTACCTTCGAGAACCTGCAGTTGGGTGGTGATGCTTCGGTCAAAGTGACCGACACCATCGACGAAGTGGTAGCCAAGCTGACCGCAACGCCTTCGGTCACCGAAGGCGGCGAGATCACTTACACCATCACGCTGACCAACAAAGACGGCCTGCCGATCAACAACCACTCGGAGCTGTACTTCAAGCTGACCGATGGTACGACTGTCGTCGTCGCAGCCAACAGCACCACAGGTTCCGCCACTGTAATCGCGCCGGATAACGTCTATGTCGGCGCTAACCCGCCAGTGGTCAATGCCATTGACGCGGTCAGCGGTGCAGATGCGTGGAAGTTCGAAAACCTGAACTTGGACAAGACCGAGGTCAGCACCCAGGTAACCGACGAGCCAGGCACTCCGGGCAACGAAGGCGACTTGGTCAAAGTCACTATCACCGCCGACCAAGCCTCGGTGGCCGAGAACGTCAAACCGACCTTCACCGTGCACGTCAACCAGCCGCTGGACCACGACCTGGTCGTGACCCTGAGCAACAATGCTCAGGTCACCATCAAAGCCGGCGACACCAGCGTCAAGTACGAGCACGCGGCGCAGGGCGATGACGTTTATCTGGACAGCGGCGAAATCAGCCTCGGCATCAAGTCGGCTGTGGATATCGACGGTCGCACCTTCGAGAACCTGGAGTTGGGCGGCGCTGCGAAAGTCGACGTCACCGACACCACCGACGAAGTGATCGCGAAACTGACGGCCACCGAGTCCGTGACCGAAGGCGGCGAGATCACCTACACCATCACCCTGACCAACAAAGACGGTCTGCTGATCAACAACCACGGCGCGCTGACCTTCACGCTGAGCGACGGCAAGACCGTCATCACCGTACCGGCCAATGGCACCACCGGTTCGGTCACCGTGGCTGCACCGGACAACGTCTACGTTGGTGCCAACGACCCGATCGTCAAGTCGATCGCAACCGTTGAAGGCGCGGATGTCGACAAGTTCGAGAAGTTGACCCTGGATAAAACCGAGGTCAAAACCACCGTTACCGACGAGCCAGGTACCCCAGGCAACCCAGGCGGCACCAACGAAGGCGACCTGGTCAAGGTCACCATCACCGCCGACCAAGCCTCGGTCGCCGAGAACGTCAAACCGACCTTCACCGTGCACGTCAACCAGCCGTTGGACCACGACCTGGTCGTGACCCTGAGCAACAACGCCACGGTCACCATCAAAGCCGGCGACACCAGCGTCAAGTACGAGCACGCGGCGCAAGGTGATGACGTCTACCTGGACAGCGGCGAAATCAGCCTCGGCATCAAGTCGGCGGTGGACGTCGACGGCCGCACCTTCGAGAACCTGGAGCTGGGCGGCGCGGCGAAAGTGGATGTCACCGACACCACCGACGAAGTGATCGCGAAACTGACCGCGACTCCATCGGTCACCGAAGGCGGCGTGATCACCTACACCGTGACGCTGACCAACAAAGACGGCCTGCCGATCGACAAGCACGCAGCGCTGACCTTTACCCTGGACGATGGCAAAACCACCATCACCATCCCAGCCAACGGTACTTCTGGCACCGCCACGGTCACCGCCCGGACAACGTCTACGTTGGTGCCAACGACCCGATCGTCAAGTCGATCGCAACCGTTGAAGGCGCGGATGTCGACAAGTTCGAGAAGTTGACCCTGGATAAAACCGAGGTCAAGACCACTATTACCGACGAACCTGGCACTCCGGGCAATCCAGGCAACCCGGGCGGCACCAACGAAGGCGACCTGGTCAAAGTCACTATCACCGCCGACCAAACTTCGGTGGCCGAGAACGTCAAACCGACGTTCACCGTGCACGTCAACCAGCCGCTGGATCACGACCTGGTCGTGACCCTGAGCAACAACGCCACGGTCACCATCAAAGCCGGCGACACCAGCGTCAAGTACGAGCACGCAGCGCAGGGCGATGACGTTTATCTGGACAGCGGCGAAATCAGCCTCGGCATCAAGTCGGCTGTGGATATCGACGGTCGCACCTTCGAGAACCTGGAGCTGGGCGGCGCGGCGAAAGTCGACGTCACCGACACCACCGACGAAGTCGTGGCCAAGTTGACCGCTACGCCTTCGGTCACCGAAGGCGGCGAGATCACCTACACCATCACCCTGACCAACAAAGATGGCCTGCTGATCAACAACCACGGCGCCCTGACCTTCACGCTGAGCGACGGCAAAACCGTCATCACCGTGCCGGCCAACGGCACCACCGGTTCGGTCACCGTGGCTGCACCGGACAACGTCTACACCGGTGCCAACGACCCGATCGTCAAGTCGATCGCAACCGTTGAAGGCGCGGATGTCGACAAGTTCGAGAAACTGACCCTGGATAAAACCGAGGTCAAGACCACTGTCACTGACGAGCCAGCCAGGTAACCCAGGCGGCACCAACGAAGGCGACCTGGTCAAGGTCACCATCACCGCCGACCAAACCTCGGTGGCCGAAAACGTCAAACCGACGTTCACCGTGCACGTCAACCAGCCACTGGACCACGACCTGGTCGTGACCCTGAGCAACAACGCCACGGTCACCATCAAAGCCGGCGACACCAGCGTCAAGTACGAGCACGCGGCGCAGGGCGATGACGTTTACCTGGACAGCGGCGAAATCAGCCTCGGCATCAAGTCGGCTGTGGACGTCGATGGTCGCACCTTCGAGAACCTGGAGTTGGGCGGCGCTGCGAAGGTAGATGTCACCGACACCACTGACGAAGTGATGGCGAAAGTTGACCGCGACGCCTTCGGTCACCGAAGGCGGCGAGATCACCTACACCATCACGCTGACCAACAAAGATGGCCTGCTGATCAACAACCACGGCGCCCTGACCTTCACGCTGAGCGACGGCAAGACCGTCATCACCGTGCCGGCCAACGGCACCACCGGTTCGGTCACGGTGGCTGCACCGGACAACGTCTACACCGGCACCAACGACCCTGATGATCAAATCGATCGCAACTGTTGAAGGCGTGGATGTCGACAAGTTCGAGAAACTGACCCTGGATAAAACCGAGGTCAAAACCACCGTTACCGACGAGCCAGGTACCCCAGGCAACCCAGGCGGCACCAACGAGGGCGACCTGGTCAAGGTCACCATCACCGCCGACCAAACCTCGGTCGCCGAGAACGTCAAACCGACGTTCACCGTGCACGTCAACCAGCCGTTGGATCACGACCTGGTCGTGACCCTGAGCAACAATGCCAGGTCACCATCAAAGCCGGCGACACCAGCGTCAAGTACGAACACGCGGCGCAGGGCGATGACGTTTATCTGGACAGCGGCGAAATCAGCCTCGGCATCAAGTCGGCGGTGGATATCGACGGTCGCACCTTCGAGAACCTGGAGTTGGGCGGCGCTGCGAAGGTAGATGTCACCGACACCACTGACGAAGTCGTGGCCAAGTTGACCGCTACGCCTTCGGTCACCGAAGGCGGCGAGATCACCTACACCATCACGCTGACCAACAAAGATGGCCTGCTGATCAACAACCACGGCGCGCTGACCTTCACGCTGAGCGACGGCAAGACTGTCATCACCGTGCCGGCCAACGGCACCACCGGTTCGGTCACGGTCATCGCGCCGGACAACGTCTACACCGGCACCAACGACCCTGTGATCAAATCGATCGCGACCGTTGAAGGCGCGGATGTCGATAAGTTCGAGAAGCTGACCCTGGATAAAACCGAGGTCAAGACCACTGTTACCGACGAGCCAGGTACTCAGGGGCAACGAAGGCGACCTGGTCAAGGTCACCATCACCGCCGACCAAACTTCGGTCGCCGAGAACGTCAAACCGACCTTCACCGTGCACGTCAACCAGCCACTGGATCACGACCTGGTCGTGACCCTGAGCAACAACGCCACGGTCACCATCAAAGCCGGCGACACCAGCGTCAAGTACGAGCACGCGGCGCAGGGCGATGACGTTTATCTGGACAGCGGCGAAATCAGCCTCGGCATCAAGTCGGCTGTGGACGTCGACGGTCGCACCTTCGAGAACCTGGAGTTGGGCGGCGCGGCGAAAGTCGATGTCACCGACACCACCGACGAAGTGATCGCGAAACTGACGGCCACCGAGTCCGTGACCGAAGGCGGCGAGATCACCTACACCATCACGCTGACCAACAAAGATGGCCTGCTGATCAACAACCACGGCGCCCTGACCTTCACGCTGAGCGACGGCAAAACCGTCATCACCGTGCCGGCCAACGGCACCACCGGTTCGGTCACCGTGGCTGCACCGGACAACGTCTACGTTGGTGCCAACGACCCGATCGTCAAGTCGATCGCAACCGTTGAAGGCGCGGATGTCGACAAGTTCGAGAAACTGACCCTGGATAAAACCGAGGTCAAGACCACTGTCACTGACGAGCCAGGTACTCCGGCAACGAAGGCGACCTGGTCAAGGTCACCATCACCGCCGACCAAACCTCGGTGGCCGAAAACGTCAAACCGACGTTCACCGTGCACGTCAACCAGCCACTGGACCACGACCTGGTCGTGACCCTGAGCAACAACGCCACGGTCACCATCAAAGCCGGCGACACCAGCGTCAAGTACGAGCACGCGGCGCAGGGCGATGACGTTTATCTGGACAGCGGCGAAATCAGCCTCGGCATCAAGTCGGCTGTGGATATCGACGGTCGCACCTTCGAGAACCTGGAGTTGGGCGGCGCTGCGAAGGTAGATGTCACCGACACCACTGACGAAGTCGTGGCCAAGTTGACCGCTACGCCTTCGGTCACCGAAGGCGGCGAGATCACCTACACCATCACGCTGACCAACAAAGATGGCCTGCTGATCAACAACCACGGCGCCCTGACCTTCACGCTGAGCGACGGCAAAACCGTCATCACCGTGCCGGCCAACGGCACCACCGGTTCGGTCACCGTGGCTGCACCGGACAACGTCTACGTTGGTGCCAACGACCCGATCGTCAAGTCGATCGCAACTGTTGAAGGCGTGGATGTCGACAAGTTCGAGAAGTTGACCCTGGATAAAACCGAGGTCAAAACCACCGTTACCGACGAGCCAGGTACCCCAGGCAACCCAGGCGGCACCAACGAAGGCGACCTGGTCAAGGTCACCATCACCGCCGACCAAACCTCGGTGGCCGAAAACGTCAAACCGACGTTCACCGTGCACGTCAACCAGCCACTGGACCACGACCTGGTCGTGACCCTGAGCAACAACGCCACGGTCACCATCAAAGCCGGCGACACCAGCGTCAAGTACGAGCACGCGGCGCAGGGCGATGACGTTTATCTGGACAGCGGCGAAATCAGCCTCGGCATCAAGTCGGCTGTGGATATCGACGGTCGCACCTTCGAGAACCTGGAGTTGGGCGGCGCTGCGAAGGTAGATGTCACCGACACCACTGACGAAGTCGTGGCCAAGTTGACCGCTACGCCTTCGGTCACCGAAGGCGGCGAGATCACCTACACCATCACGCTGACCAACAAAGATGGCCTGCTGATCAACAACCACGGCGCCCTGACCTTCACGCTGAGCGACGGCAAAACCGTCATCACCGTGCCGGCCAACGGCACCACCGGTTCGGTCACCGTGGCTGCACCGGACAACGTCTACGTTGGTGCCAACGACCCGATCGTCAAGTCGATCGCAACTGTTGAAGGCGTGGATGTCGACAAGTTCGAGAAGTTGACCCTGGATAAAACCGAGGTCAAAACCACCGTTACCGACGAGCCAGGTACCCCAGGCAACCCAGGCGGCACCAACGAAGGCGACCTGGTCAAGGTCACCATCACCGCCGACCAAACCTCGGTGGCCGAAAACGTCAAACCGACGTTCACCGTGCACGTCAACCAGCCACTGGACCACGACCTGGTCGTGACCCTGAGCAACAACGCCACGGTCACCATCAAAGCCGGCGACACCAGCGTCAAGTACGAGCACGCGGCGCAGGGCGATGACGTTTATCTGGACAGCGGCGAAATCAGCCTCGGCATCAAGTCGGCTGTGGATATCGACGGTCGCACCTTCGAGAACCTGGAGTTGGGCGGCGCTGCGAAGGTAGATGTCACCGACACCACTGACGAAGTCGTGGCCAAGTTGACCGCTACGCCTTCGGTCACCGAAGGCGGCGAGATCACCTACACCATCACGCTGACCAACAAAGATGGCCTGCTGATCAATAACCACGGCGCGCTGACCTTCACGCTGAGCGACGGCAAGACTGTCATCACCGTGCCGGCCAACGGCACCACCGGTTCGGTCACGGTCATCGCGCCGGACAACGTCTACACCGGCACCAACGACCCTGTGATCAAATCGATCGCGACCGTTGAAGGCGTGGATGTCGACAAGTTCGAGAAACTGACCCTGGATAAAACCGAGGTCAAGACCACCGTTACCGACGAGCCAGGTACCCCAGGCAACCCAGGCGGCACCAACGAAGGCGACCTGGTCAAGGTCACCATCACCGCCGACCAAGCCTCGGTCGCCGAGAACGTCAAACCGACCTTCACCGTGCACGTCAACCAGCCACTGGACCACGACCTGGTCGTGACCCTGAGCAACAATGCTCAGGTCACCATCAAAGCCGGCGACACCAGCGTCAAGTACGAACACGCGGCGCAAGGCGATGACGTCTACCTGGACAGCGGCGAAATCAGCCTCGGCATCAAGTCGGCGGTGGACGTCGATGGCCGTACCTTCGAGAACCTGGAGCTGGGCGGCGCGGCGAAAGTGGATGTCACCGACACCACCGACGAAGTGATCGCGAAACTGACCGCGACTCCATCGGTCACCGAAGGCGGCGAGATCACCTACACCATCACGCTGACCAACAAAGATGGCCTGCTGATCAACAACCACGGCGCGCTGACCTTCACGCTGAGCGACGGCAAGACCGTCATCACCGTGCCGGCCAACGGCACCACCGGTTCGGTCACGGTCATCGCGCCGGACAACGTCTACACCGGCACCAACGACCCTGTGATCAAATCGATCGCGACTGTTGAAGGCGTGGATGTCGACAAGTTCGAGAAACTGACCCTGGATAAAACCGAGGTCAAAACCACCGTTACCGACGAGCCAGGTACCCCAGGCAACCCAGGCGGCACCAACGAGGGCGACCTGGTCAAGGTCACCATCACCGCCGACCAAGCCTCGGTCGCCGAGAACGTCAAACCGACGTTCACCGTGCACGTCAACCAGCCGTTGGATCACGACCTGGTCGTGACCCTGAGCAACAATGCTCAGGTCACCATCAAAGCCGGCGACACCAGCGTCAAGTACGAACACGCGGCGCAGGGCGATGACGTTTATCTGGACAGCGGCGAAATCAGCCTCGGCATCAAGTCGGCGGTGGATATCGACGGTCGCACCTTCGAGAACCTGGAGTTGGGCGGCGCTGCGAAGGTAGATGTCACCGACACCACTGACGAAGTCGTGGCCAAGTTGACCGCTACGCCTTCGGTCACCGAAGGCGGCGAGATCACCTACACCATCACGCTGACCAACAAAGATGGCCTGCTGATCAACAACCACGGCGCGCTGACCTTCACGCTGAGCGACGGCAAGACTGTCATCACCGTGCCGGCCAACGGCACCACCGGTTCGGTCACGGTCATCGCGCCGGACAACGTCTACACCGGCACCAACGACCCTGTGATCAAATCGATCGCGACCGTTGAAGGCGTGGATGTCGACAAGTTCGAGAAGCTGACCCTGGATAAAACCGAGGTCAAAACCACCGTTACCGACGAGCCAGGTACCCCAGGCAACCCAGGCGGCACCAACGAAGGCGACTTGGTCAAAGTCACTATCACCGCCGACCAAACCTCGGTCGCCGAGAACGTCAAACCGACGTTCACCGTGCACGTCAATCAGCCACTGGACCACGACCTGGTCGTGACCCTGAGCAACAACGCCACGGTCACCATCAAAGCGGGCGACACCAGCGTCAAGTACGAGCACGCAGCGCAAGGCGATGACGTCTACCTGGACAGCGGCGAAATCAGCCTCGGCATCAAGTCGGCTGTGGATATCGACGGTCGCACCTTCGAGAACCTGGAGTTGGGCGGCGCTGCGAAGGTAGATGTCACCGACACCACTGACGAGGTCGTGGCCAAGTTGACCGCTACGCCTTCGGTCACCGAAGGCGGCGAGATCACCTACACCATCACGCTGACCAACAAAGACGGTCTGTTGATCAACAACCACGGCGCGCTGACCTTCACGCTGAGCGACGGCAAGACCGTCATCACCGTGCCGGCCAACGGCACCACCGGTTCGGTCACGGTCATCGCGCCGGACAACGTCTACACCGGTACCAACGACCCTGTGATCAAATCGATCGCGACTGTTGAAGGCGTGGATGTCGACAAGTTCGAGAAACTGACCCTGGATAAAACCGAGGTCAAAACCACCGTTACCGACGAGCCAGGTACCCCAGGCAACCCAGGCGGCACCAACGAGGGCGACCTGGTCAAGGTCACCATCACCGCCGACCAAGCCTCGGTCGCCGAGAACGTCAAACCGACGTTCACCGTGCACGTCAACCAGCCACTGGACCACGACCTGGTCGTGACCCTGAGCAACAACGCCACGGTCACCATCAAAGCGGGCGACACCAGTGTCAAGTACGAGCACGCAGCGCAAGGTGATGACGTCTACCTGGACAGCGGCGAAATCAGCCTCGGCATCAAGTCGGCTGTGGACGTCGACGGCCGCACCTTCGAGAACCTGGAGTTGGGCGGCGCGGCGAAAGTGGATGTCACCGACACCACCGACGAAGTGATCGCGAAACTGACCGCGACTCCATCGGTCACCGAAGGCGGCGTGATCACCTACACCGTGACGCTGACCAACAAAGACGGCCTGCCGATCGACAAGCACGCAGCGCTGACCTTTACCCTGGACGATGGCAAAACCACCATCACCATCCCAGCCAACGGTACTTCTGGCACCGCCACGGTCACCGCCCCGGACAACGTCTACGTCGGCACCAACCCAGCGATCGTCAAAGCGATCGCCACGGTCAGCGGCGTTGATGTGGACAAGTTCGAGAAGCTGACCCTGGACAAGAGCTCGGTCAGCACCTCGGTAACCGACGAGCCTGGCTCGGGTGTGCCTGGCGACAACAACCAGGGCGACCTGGTCAAGGTCACCATCACCGCCGACCAAGCCTCGGTGGCCGAGAACGTCAAACCGACGTTCACCGTGCACATCAACCAAGCGCTGGCCAACGACTTGGTCGTGACCCTGAGCAACAACGCTCAGGTCACCATCAAAGCCGGCGACACCAGCGTCAAGTACGAGCACGCGGCGCAGGGCGACGACGTCTACAAAGATGCCGGTGAAATCAGCCTGGGCATCAAGTCGGCCGCCGACATCGGCAACCGTCCGTTCGAGAACCTGCAACTGGGCGACGCGGCGAAGGTCAGTGTCACCGACACCACCGACGAAGTGATCGCGAAACTGACCGCGACCCCATCGGTCACCGAAGGCGGCGTGATCACCTACACCGTGACGCTGACCAATAAAGACGGCCTGCCGATCAACAACCACTCGGCGCTGACTTTCACGCTGAGCGATGGCAAGACCACCATCACCGTGCCGGCCAACGGTACCGTGGGCACTGCCACCGTGATTGCCCCGGACAACGTCTACGTCGGTGCCAACGACCCTGTGATCAAGTCGATTGCTACGGTCAGTGGGACGGATGTGGACAAGTTCGAGAAGCTGACCCTGGACAAGACTTCGGTCACGACCAGCGTCACCGACGAGCCAGGTTCGGGTACTCCGGGTACCGGCAACCAGGGCGACGTCACCACAGTTGGCATCACTGGCACCTCTTCGCTGACCGAAGGCGAAACCGGCCAGTACACGCTGACCCTGAGCAACGCGTCCAAGGCCGAAGTCACCATCACCCTCAGCTACAGCGGCACCGCCAAAAACGGTGAGGACTTCAGCGGTGTCACCACCGTGAAGATCCCGGCCAACAGCACCGGTACGACGTTCAACATCGCTACCATCGACGACAAGCTGGTCGAAGGTACCGAGAACTTCGTGGTGAAAATCGAAACTGCCACCGGTGGCAACTTCGAGAACCTGCAGGTCGATAGCAGCAAGTCGAGCGTGACGACCACTATCCTCGACAACGACCACCTGCCTGTTTCGCCTGGCGGTGCGGTATTTGGCGTGGAGGACACCGACTACGTGTTCGCCTGGAGCGATTTCAAAGTCACTGATGCCGATGGCAACACTGGCCTGTTCGTGACCATTACCTCACTCCCGGCCGCTGGCAGCCTGCAGTTCTTCAACGGTACTGCGTGGGTGAATGTGGCCGTCAACCAGGTGATCAGCCAGGCTGACATTACTGCCAATAACCTCAAGTTCGTCCCGGCCCTCAACCAGTCGGGTGCGGACAACTACGGTGGTAATGGTGTAGGTAACCAACAGGCTGACTACGCGCAGTTCAAGTTCAAGCCGAACGATGGCACCAACCTGGGCAGCGAAGTGACCATGAAGGTCGACATCAGCCCGGTTGCCGATAAACCGACCCTGAGCTTCGGCAGTGCGGATATCGACTCCAAAGGCCTGACCAAGGAAGTCTGGACCAGCCTCAAAGGCCTGGGTACGGGCGGCAATGGCATAACCGGCGAGGACCTGAAGGCAGTATTTGCCAACTCTGGCAATGCCAACTCCAGTAGCACCACCACCAATGTGCAGTCCGATGGCAGCGTCACCGCTGGCACCGGCTCGAAAACGTCGGGCCTGATCTACCTGGAAGCCGGCAAGACCTACACCTTCAGCGGTACGGCTGACGACAGCTTCGTGGTCACCATCGGTGGCAAGACTGTGGTCACGGCCACCTGGGGCGCGGGTGGCCAGGTTTCGGGCACCTTCACTCCGAACACCAGCGGCTACTACCCGATCGAGGTCTACCATGCCAACCAGTCTGGTCCAGGCAGCTATGACCTGAACATCCAGGTAGGCTCGGGTGCTGTCACCGACCTGAGCAGCTCGAACGTCAAGATGTACCAGAACGTGACCGAGATGGCCAACGCTGGCCTGGGCGTGTCCGACCTGCATACCGTCAATGGTCAGAGCTACTACGACGGCTACAAACTCAACGAAGGGCCGGAAGGTGGCTCGGTGAAACTGGTCGGCATTACCACCGCCCTGACCGATACCGATGGCTCCGAAACCCTGAACGTGACCCTCAGCGGTATTCCGAAAGGTACCGTGCTGAGTGACGGTGCAGGCCATACCGTCACAGTAGGCAGCACCCCGGTCGATGTGACTGGCTGGAAACTCAGCGGGTTGACCCTCACGCCGCCGGCCTACTACAAAGGCTCGTTCGACATCACTGTCACCTCGACGGCCACCGAAAGCCTGGGCGGGTCAGCCATCACCACCGGCAACATCCCGGTGACGGTATACGCTGCGACCTACAAGGCCAGCGTGGGTACCACGGGCAATGACACCATGATCGGCAGCGAAGGCAACGACATCATCGTCGCCGACGTGTCGGGCCTGAACGTGGTGCAGGGCAAGAACTACAACATTGCCTTCATGGTCGACAGCTCGGGCAGTATGAGTGACAAGTCGATTGCCGATGCGAAGACGCAGTTGGCCTCGGTGTTCAATTCGCTCAAGGCCAGCCTGGGTTCCGACACCTCCGGTACCGTGAACATCTTCCTGGTGGACTTCGATACCCAGGTGAACAAGAACGTGGCGGTCAACCTTGCCGACCCTGATGCCTTGAGCAAGCTGCAGGCGGTATTGAACTCGATGGTGGGTGGCTACTACGGTGGCGGCACCAACTATGAAGACGCGTTCAAGACCACGTCCAACTTCTTCAACAGCACCATGGCCACCAGCAACAAAGGTGCGGAGAACCTGACCTACTTCATCACCGACGGTAAGCCAACCTATTACCAGAGCGGGGAGTCCACCAACCCTAGCCTGTGGAAGAATGGCAAGAACCTGGATGATGTGGTCAACGTCAACAACTACAAGATGGGCGATACCTTCAGTGCCTGGGCCGACAGCACTCACAAGGTCGAGATCAGTAGCAGTGGCGTAGTCAAAGTGCTGACCTACACCGAGAAAAAAGGCGAGTTGGTGTATGACTCCACCAAGACGGTTGGCACCTTGCATGCACAGGGGGATGGCACCTATGAATTCTCCAGCCTGGGTGGTACTGGCTACGCCGACTACTGGAACTACGTGGATTCGGCGGCGGGTTCCACTGCGAGTTTCGCAGTGCTGGGCGGCACCAACGGCTTGAGTAAGGTGCAGGCCATCGGCCTGAACAGCGATGTCACGCTGAACGACCTGAAACCTTACGACAGCGCTGGCAAGCCACAGACCAACATCGATCCGTCCGACTTGGCGAAGGCGATTCTTGGCCACTCCGAAGCAACGGTGCCAGGTGCCGACACCATCGACGGTGGCAACGGCAACGACATCATCTTCGGTGACTTGATCACCCTCAACGGCGTTGTCAGCGAGGGCTACCAGGCCCTGCAGACCTACGTTGCGCAGAAGAGCGGTGTCGAGGTCAGCTCCGTCACCACCAGCAATGTCCACCAGTACATCACCGAGCACTACACCGAGTTCGATATCTCCGGTGCCAAAGACGGCAATGACATTCTGTCCGGCGGCAACGGCAACGATATCCTCTTCGGCCAAGGTGGTAACGACACCCTCGATGGTGGCAGAGGTAACGACATCCTGCTGGGCGGTAGTGGCAATGACACCCTCATCGGTGGCCACGGCGACGATATCCTGATCGGTGGCAGCGGTGCCGACACCTTCGTTTGGAAGGCTGGCGACTTCGGCAACGACGTCATCAAGGACTTCAAGCTGAGCGACAAGGACAAGATCGACTTGAGCGATCTGCTGCAGGGTGAGAAAGGCAGCACCATCGACAATTACCTGAAGCTCACTACGGTGGACGGCACGACGACGCTGCAGGTCAGCAGCGAAGGCAAGCTCAACGCCGCCGGTGGCCTGGCAAATGCCGATGTGACCATCAAGCTGGAAGGGGTGAACTGGTCCAACACCACGATCAATTCGTTGATCAGCGGTGCTGACCCGACCATCATCATTCACAACAAGGACAACTGATGGACCCGGGGCCGCGTAGCGGCCCCGGCTCTTTCCTGCCTTTCGCCAACAGCGCATACTCTGGCGCCGGGCCTGCGTGCCCGGCGATCTTTGCCTATGCTGCTGTCTACCAACAAGGAACCAACGTGACGAGGGACACCGCCATGTTCTACGTGCAACGCGACGCTGCCGGCCAGTTGCTGCGGGTAGAAGCAGCCGCCTTTGACCAGTTCACCGAAATGCTCCCTGCCGACCATGCCGATATCCAGGAGTGGTTTGCCGACGACGTCGTGGAAAACAGCCTCAACCAGCTCAAGCAAAGCGACCTGGACATGATCCGCGTGCTTGAGGACCTGATCGATGTGCTGACTGCCAAAGGCGTATTCAAGATCACTGACCTACCCGCCGGTGCCCAGGCCAAGCTGCTCAACCGCTCCACGGCGCGCAAGGCACTCAGCAGCCTGAACAACCTCATCGATGAAGAAGAGCAGGGCGGGCTGATCTGATTGCGAACCGAGCAAATCCCAGTGCTATGGTTATTCTTTAAAGGTATTTAAAATATAGCTCTTATGACTTTATAGTCACTTCCACTGCGTACCCGTCGACCAATCGATGCGCCGCACGACTTGAACCCACACGGGAAATCCCCGTGCGTTTCTGATCGTTGCGCGCCGTTGAAGTCGCGCACTGCGTGGGAGTGAAAAATGTCAGCCGCCTCGAACGCCTTGTCGACCATCGACAGCGCCCAGCCGCAATGCTTCGAAATCCGCCCGTTCTCCGGTGCCGTCGGCGCCGAGATCATCGGCCTGGACCTGGCCAGACCGGTCAACGTCGAGGATTTCGCCCGTATTCATCGCGCCCACCTCGACCACCATGTACTGGTGTTCCGCGACCAGCGCATCAGCCCGCAACAGCAGATTACGTTCAGCCGCCGCTTCGGTGAGTTGCAGATCCATGTGCTCAAGCAGTTCCTGCTTACAGGCCATCCCGAGATCCTGATCGTTTCCAACATCGTCGAAAACGGTCAAAACATTGGTCTGGGTGATGCCGGCAAGTTCTGGCACTCGGACCTGTCGTACAAAGCGCTGCCCAGCCTCGGCTCCATGCTGCATGCCCAGGAGCTGCCCAGCGAAGGCGGCGACACCCTGTTCGCGGACATGCACAAAGCCTGGGACGCCGTACCCGACGCCTTGCGCAAAGTGGTTGAGGGCCGCAGCGCTGCTCACTCCTACACCGCCCGTTACGCCGAGACCAAATTCGAAGGCAACTGGCGCCCGACCCTGACCGCCGAGCAATTGGCGCAGGTACAGGAAGTCATCCACCCGGTGGTCCGCACCCACCCGGAAAACGACCGCAAGGCCCTGTTCGTCAGCGAAGGCTTCACCACCCGCATCGTCGGCCTGCCAGACGACGAAAGCCGCGACGTGCTGCAACAGCTGTACGCCTTGAGCGTGCTGGAGAAGAACATCTACCGCCACCAGTGGCAGCCCCACGACCTGGTCTTCTGGGACAACCGCTCGCTGATCCACCTGGCCACCGGCTGCCCCGCACACCTGCGGCGCAAGCTGTACCGCACCACCATCCAGGGCGATGCCCCGTTCTGACGACTGAGGAACCCCATCATGCGCAATTCCATCAGCCGCCTGGCGGCAAGCATCGGCCTCGGCGCGAGCCTGGTCATCGGCAGCCTGGCCGCCCCCGCTGCGGCCCAGGCCGAAGGCAAAATCCGCATTGCCGAGCAGTTCGGCATCGTTTACCTGCTGCTCAACGTGGTGCGTGACCAGCACCTGATCGAGAAGCACGGCAAGGAGCAGGGCATCGACATCGATGTCGACTGGGCGCAGTTGTCGGGTGGTTCGGCCATCAACGATGCACTGCTGTCCGGCTCGGTGGACATCGCCGGTGCCGGCGTCGGCCCGCTGCTTACTGTGTGGGACCGCACCAAGGGGCGGCAGAACGTCAAGGCTGTGGCTTCGCTGGGTAACTTTCCATACTACCTGGTCAGCAGCAACCCCAACGTGAAGACCATCGCCGACATCTCCGACAAGGACCGCATCGCCGTGCCCGCGGTAGGTGTTTCGGTGCAGTCGCGCTTCCTGCAGTACGCCGCCGCCCAGCAGTGGGGCGACAAGGAATACAACCGCCTCGACAAATACACCCTGGCCGTACCGCACCCGGATGCCACTGCCGCGCTGCTGGCCGGTGGCACTGAGCTGAACGGGCACTTCTCCAACCCACCGTTCCAGGACCAGGTGCTGGCCAACAAGGACGTGCATGTGGTGCTCAACAGCTACGACCTGCTTGGCCCCAACTCGCCGACCTTGCTTTTCGCTACCGAGAAATTCCGCAAGGACAACCCCAAAACCTACAAGGCCTTTGTCGACGCCCTGGCCGAAGCCGCAGACTTCGCTCAGAAGGACAAAGCCGCCGCAGCCGATACCTACATCCGCGTGACCAAGGCCAAGATCGACCGCGACGCGCTGATCAAGCTGATCGACAACCCGCAGTACGAGTTCACCGTCACGCCAAAGAACACCTACAAGCTGGCCGACTTCCTCTATCGGGTAGGCGCTATCAAGAACAAGCCGGCATCGTGGAAGGACTACTTCTTCCAGGACGAACGCCCGCTGCAGGGGAGCTGACCGATCATGACCGCCCCTTTGCCAGGCCACACGGCCAGCAACCTGAGCCGTGTCGCCACGCCACCTTTGCTCAAGGTGGATAACCTCAGCCTCGAATACCGCACCGCGCAGCGCGTGGTGCGGGCCACCCACCAGGTCAGCTTCGAAGTCGACCGTGCCGACCGTTTCGTGCTGCTCGGGCCTTCTGGTTGCGGCAAGTCCACCTTGCTCAAAGCCGTCGCCGGTTTCATTCAACCGCAGGAAGGGCAGATTCTGCTGCAGGGCCAAGCGGTGCATGGCCCAGGTCCAGACCGCATCGTGGTGTTTCAGGAGTTCGACCAACTGCCGCCGTGGAAAACGGTGAAGCAGAACGTCATGTTCCCGTTGCTGGTGGCAGGCCAGCTCAAGCGCGCCGAAGCCGAAGAGCGGGCGCTGCATTACCTGGAAAAGGTTGGTCTGGCCGCCTTTGCCGATGCTTATCCACACACCCTGTCGGGTGGTATGAAGGCACGTGTGGCGATTGCCAGGGCGTTGGCCACCCAGCCGAAGATCCTGCTGATGGATGAGCCGTTCGCTGCACTGGATGCGCTGACCCGGCGCAAGATGCAGGAAGAACTGCTGCTGCTGTGGGAAGAGGTGCGTTTCACCCTGTTGTTCGTTACCCATTCCATCGAAGAAGCGCTGGTAGTGGGCAACCGCATCCTGCTGCTGTCGCCGCACCCGGGGCGGGTGAGGGCGGAAGTGCACAGCCATCAATATGATCTGGGCAGCCTGGGCGGCAGCGATTTCCAGGCCAGTGCAAGGCGTATCCACCGCTTGCTGTTCGATGAGGCAGACGTCCCGGAACAGCCCGACGACCTTGGTTTCAACGATATCCGCATCGCCTACTGACAGGAGCTTCAGCCATGACCACTACACCTGTACGCCAGGAATACGAGGTGCAGCTGGAGCCCCTGCTCAGTGTACCCCTGGAACGCCAACTCCCCTTGGCCCAACGCCTGTGGCAGCAAGGCTGGCTGCGCAAGGCGCTGATCCTGCTGGTAATCGCTGTGCTATGGGAGGCCGTTGCTCGCTATCAGGATAATGACCTGCTGTTGCCGAGCTTCCTGCAAACCGCCGCGGCCCTGTGGGACGGCCTTGTGAGTGGCGAGCTGCCCGCCAAGGTCGGGGTTTCGCTGGTGATACTGCTCAAGGGCTATGTGCTGGGTATCGTCCTGGCTTTCGGCTTGACCAGCCTGGCGGTTTCGACCCAACTGGGGCGGGACTTGCTGGGCACGTTAACCTCGATGTTCAACCCATTGCCGGCCATTGCCCTGTTGCCGTTGGCCTTGCTGTGGTTTGGGCTGGGTGATAACAGCCTGATCTTCGTGCTGGTGCATTCGGTGCTGTGGGCGCTGGCGCTGAATACCTATGCCGGTTTCCTTGGTGTGTCGGAAACGCTGCGCATGGCTGGGCGTAACTATGGCCTCAAAGGGTTGCGGCTAGTGCTGCACATCCTGGTGCCGGCAGCCTTGCCGTCGATCTTGTCGGGGTTGAAGATCGGCTGGGCGTTCGCCTGGCGCACGCTGATCGCTGCCGAGTTGGTGTTTGGTGCCAGCAGCGGCAAAGGCGGGCTGGGCTGGTACATCTTCCAGAACCGCAATGAGCTATATACCGACAAGGTGTTTGCCGGGTTGGCGGTGGTGATCCTGATTGGTTTGCTGGTGGAAGGGTTGGTGTTCAATACACTGGAGCGGCTGACCGTGCGGCGTTGGGGGATGCAGCGGTAAACGGTATCGTCATGGCGGCCGTACGCAGGTTTGTTGCGGCGTGCGGGCCGCTAACCAAATCCAGAAATACTTTCAAACATCTGTTATCCAAAAAGATCGTGAAATTCGTAGGAAACTTCTGAATCTTGCATCGATCTCCATAGAAAGATTGCGGCCGTTCTTTCCCGAGCCTAGCCTGTTCCGCTCCGTCATTTACAAGGAGCAGTAATCATGGCTTTCGATGCCTATATTCAAATCGCGGAAATCGCTGGCGAAGCAAAAGACGAGCAATACAGCAACTGGATCGAGATCCTCGGTTACACATTTGGTGCCAGCCAAAGCACCTCCGTCACCGCGAGTTCTGCAGGCGGCGCCACTTTCGGGCGCACCACGCTGAGCAATCTGACCTTCACCAAGTACCTGGACAACGCCAGTTGCAAACTGCTCGAAGCCAGTTGCGCGGGGCAGCACCTGAAGGAAGTGAAGCTGGTCGTCTGCCGCGCCGGTAGCGACAAGCTCAAGTACTACGAAGTGGTGCTCGAGGAAGTGATCATCGCCGACTACGCACAAAGCGCGCATGCCGGTGTGCCGACTGAAATCGTTCAGCTCAACTACGGCCGTATCAAGACTACCTACACCCGGCAGCAGCGCGTCGACGGCAGTGCTGGCGGCAATGTGACCGGTGGCTGGGACCGAATTGCCAACAAGAAGTTTGCGTGAGGAACGACCATGTCCGAGGCACGCAGCTTTATAAATCCAAGGGCGCAGAACTACGCGACCCTGAAAAATGGCACGCCCATGAGCGCCAACCAGCAGGCCAAGTTCGATGTGCTCAATGCGCATATCGTCAATACGGTGGTCTTGGCCGGTGAACTGGTAATCGTCGGTGATCCCGACACTTCCTACTGCACCAGCCATGAAGCCTTTCTAATGGCCAAGGCGGCGGGCATCCACCGCGACATCATGCTCAACGGTGGCGGTGTCGACGGGTTCTTGCTGGAAAACTTCGAGATGCTACAGAGTCTACTGGCCCATGCGTCGATAGGGGCAGGGGCAGCGAGCGATGGCTGGGCCAGGCATCTGGATGCGATCAAGAAGACGCTGGAGCAGATCGAGCAACTGCACCGCGCGCATATGAGCGGGGGTGCATTCAGGGAGCGCGAAGAGTTTTATGCAAAGCGCGCGGTGTTGTTCGGAACCCTGGATGAACAGCTCGGGTGGGCCGCTGCATACGGCACAGGGCTAAAGAATCATGGGTCGATCAAGCGGATGTTGCAGCTCTCTAGCAAAAGCTACTTGAGTACCGGGGAAATTTCAAAATATGCCGACAAGGTAGCCGGAGTCGCTAGGGCTGCGGATATGATCAAGAAAGGGGGATACCTCGGGGTCGCATTGGATGTCGCCGCTACGGGGTTGGAAATTCACAAAGCTTGTATACTTGGGCGAGAAGAAGAATGCACCAGAGCAAAATATGTCGAAGGTAGCTCATTAGTATTAGGCTTGACGGGAGGCAGTCTAGGCGGTGCATTCGGTGGCGCAATTGCCACGACCGGTTGCGCAGTTGTCCTTGGTGCAGTGACCGGACCTGGTGCTCTAGTCTGTGGGGTTGTGGGCGGAGCAGTAGGGGGTGCCGTTGGAGGCGAAATAGGAAATGCGGGTGGAGAATTTATTGGCGATCTGATTTATCGCAAGGTCTCAGATGATACCAATTGAGCCCGGTTGGGTGGCGCTGCTTGTTTTTAGCCCAGGGCTGATAATCCTAATTTTGCTTATTTATATTGCTCATTTTTACGTTGAACGAATTGAATCCTTACTAGAAAAATCAAGCTATATACAAGGAATAAGGAGCACCTTTCTCCGGGCTGGACTACCAGGGAAAGTCTTACGCACATGCTGTATTGCTTGCATGATGACAATGCCGGCTATTTATGCCCGTCGCGGGCTCATCAACATGAAGGAAGTAAACAATTTCCCACTAAAAATGAAACGGACACTCATTGGGCTCTGGCTGGCTTTGACTATCGAAATCCTATCCATGTTAGTGTTCCGCGCCTGGCTGTACTTGCGTTAGCTTACACTGGCCGGTGCTGCACATAGCAAGAGTCGCCCCAAAAGTATCGACCCCTGCCGGCTGCAGCAAAGCATTCCTGATCAGCAATCGATGAACAGCCGATTACCGCTGGAGCAGATCGAGCAACTGCACCACGTGCATATGAGTGGTGGTGCGTTCAGGGTACGAGAAGAGTTCTACGCCAAACGTGCAGCGCTGTTCAGGACGTTGGATGAGCAGCTGGGGAAGACTGCCGCTTACGGTTCTGGTCTACGCAATCAGGGATCGATCAAGCGGATGCTGCAGCTATCCACCAAGCGCTATCTGAGTACCGGGGAGATTTCCGGATATGCCGAGAAGGTAACGGGAGTGGCGAAGGCTGCGAGTCTGATCAAGAAAGGAGCCTATATTGGCATTGCATTGGATGTGGCCGCGACAGGTTTATCCATTCATAAGGCGTGCACCATTGGGCGTGAGGAAGAATGCAGAAAAGCCAAGTATATAGAGGGGAGTGGCTTAATCGGGGGCCTAGGTGGAAGCGCTATGCTGGGTGCTTTGGGAGGTGCCACAGCGTCCCTGATATGCACGGTAGTATTCGGACTACCGACTGGCGGGCCTGGTGCTCTAGTATGCGCCGTTGTCGGTGGAGTTGTTGGAGGTGAAGTAGGCGGTGACAAAGGTAAAGAGGGCGGCGAGTGGCTCGGGGAAATTATCTACGAGAATAAAAAATCGTGAATCAATTTGAGATGAACTTAGTTGCTGTGGGTTTCTTCTTCTTGGGTATGGCAGCGCTGTTGGTGCTTGTGTTCGTGGCTGTGCGGTATCTTGATGAGATTGAAGAGTTACTGTCGAAGAGTGTTTATGTTTCCGGGAACAAAAAACTCTATGCGCCAGCAGGAGTTATAGGAAAAATAATGCGTATCTGTACCATATCAACAGTATTGACGATGCCGGGTGTATTTGCGCGTAGAAGATTGGTTGATGTGGATCAGTTGCGAGATTTTCCAAATTCGATAAAAAGGGTTTTGGTCGGGGCATGGTGCACAATGTTTATCTCTTCTATGGTCTTCCTGTTTCTCGGTTCTTTTTAGAAGGGCGGTAATAATTTGAAGGAACTCGTGACGCAAACATGGAGGTGGAAGACTGCGGTTCAGACCAAAACACGTGCCTATAGCGGGGTTGCGTTGGATGTGACACTCCCCACGGGTTGATTTTCACAATCTTGTTTCTTTTTTCAATGGTGTGATGAAGTTTTTCGGTTTGCCTTTTTAATCGCTGATTGCGCTGCAGTTATCCGGTTAGGTACGGAATGTCGGGCTGGCACGGTTTTAGACGGGTACTGAGGGAGTGCGTGCAACATTCCGCTCGGGCAGTGCGCTATCTCAGAGGCTACTCTGGTACTGAGCCGCCGCACTGCTCAGGATCTTGCCAATCTCTTCACGCAAGTCAGCAGGCTGCTCCACCACCACCCCATCCCCATGGCTCAACAGCCACCAGCGCAATGGCCAACCATCGCTCACCGTGGCGCGTAACCGATGCCCATGCTCCAGCGCTGTCAGCTGCATATCGCTGCTCAAGGGGGCAACCCGCAACTGCCGCGCCAGTGCATCGCTGATCCGTGCCACCAACTCCATGCCTTCTCCCTGCGCCGGTTGCAACGCATCCCCTCGCAGATGCGTGAGCAAGTCGAAGTTACCGCGCAACTCGCCCACGGCACTGGCCGACCAGTGCCAGCCAAACGGAATACTCTTGTCATTACGTTCCAGCGGAAAGATCAGCGACAGCTCATTGAGGTCGCGCTCGACGGTGCGTTTGCTGACCGTAAAGCCCACGTCACGCAGGCGCCACACCAACTCGGCGCTGGTAATGCCTGGAGAGCGGCTGGGCAGCTGGCGCAGCAGCGCCCACTGTCGGCTGAGGGTGGCGCGAGTGGTGGCGAACGGCAAAAGATAACGTCCTTGTCTAGGCTTGCCGCAATAGGATGGCGGCACGCGAGGGGCGTGGCAATTGGCCACAGCCCGCTCAGATCAAGGAAGTCGCATTTGGTTGCCTCGTGCCGAATCGTTCGCGACAGGTTTTGACGTGACGTCACGCAGAATCACGCCTCATCACAACCGAAGGTTGGGTTGTGCGTCGTTCAATGAGGATGAACATGTCTGCTGCCAGCAATATCCATTCGCTGCTTGCCCGCCTTCTACCCGAGCGGGTCATCGCCCCACCGGCTCCCGTCGGGAGGCGACAGCGGCTGTTTGCCGGTGTGGGCTTGCCCAGCCAGCGGTCGCTGCTGGTCAACCGCCTGGATGAGGCCAGCGACCTGCAGGCAGTGTATGTCGACCTTCGCCGTCAGGCGTTGCAAGGCAGTGTGGCGGCACTGAATGACCTTGGCTGGATCTGGCTCAACGGCAAGTACTGGCGCGCCGATACCGAATTGGCCGGGCACCTGTTGCGCATGGCGGCCCTGCAGGGCAATGCTGCTGCCTGGTTCAACCTTGGGCAGCAGCACTACTTCGGCAAGGGCATCGAGCCTTCCTACGTGCAGGCGGCGGAGTGCTACCGCCAGGCCTTCGAGCGCGGGATGCTGCATGCCGCGGCGGCGCTGGGAGACCTGTATGAGGAGGAGGTGTGCGATGGCGACCTGGATTGGCAGGTAGACCTGGTGCAGGCCTACCAGTGGTTCCTGCGCGGGGCCGAGCGGGGCGAGGCGCGTTGCCGTTTCGAGGTGGGCTACCGGTTGATGCACGGCCTGTATGTAGAGGCCGACCTCAAGGCGGCGCTGTACTGGCTGGAGCTGGCGGCAGCGGCGGGAGTCGTGCAGGCGGCAGAGGAATTGGCAGTGCATTTCAGCAGCCGTGACGTGGTGCGCTACCAGGAGTGGCGGGACCGGGCAGTGCAAATGGGTAGCACCTTGGCTTTGACCATGAAGTTGGAAGATCAGATCCAATCCTGATCTTCTGCAGCCTGTGCCGGCAGGTAAAAAGCTCCAGCATGAACAACAATTCATCCATACCCCTCGTCACCCCCTGTTGACGGCGGGGGGAGGGCAAGGCGTATATTGATAGTTAGCAAACTATGAATATGCTTGGTTCCCCTCATGTCCCTTGATCTCCTGCGCCTGCAAGTCAGCAGTGGCATGGTGGTTGCGGCCCGCCACTGGCGGCGCATCTGCCATACCGCCCTGACCGGTTACGGCATTTCCGAGGCCTGCGCCGCGCCGCTGCTGATGATCGTGCGCCTGGGTGACGGTGTGCACCAGGTGGCCGTGGCACAGGCTGCCGGCCTGGAAAGCCCTTCTCTGGTGCGTCTGCTCGATCAACTGTGCAAGGCCGGCCTGGTGTGCCGCAGCGAGGATCCACTGGATCGCCGCGCCAAGGCCCTGAGCCTGACCGCCGAAGGCCGTGCCTTGGCCGAAGCCATCGAGGCCGAACTGGTGCGCCTGCGCCGCGATGTGCTGCACGGTATCGACCAGGCCGACCTGGAAGCCGCCTTGCGCGTGCTGCGCGCCTTCGAGGCTGCAGGCCTGGGCAGCTCGGGCGGGGCGGCATGAACGGCTTCTTCAGCTCGGTTCCCCCGGCCCGCGACTGGTTCTACGGCGTGCGTACTTTCGCTGCCTCCATGATCGCCTTGTACATCGCGTTGCTCATGCAGCTGCCGCGCCCCTATTGGGCGATGGCCACGGTGTACATCGTCTCCAGCCCGTTCGTCGGCCCGACCAGCTCAAAGGCGCTGTACCGCGCCGTGGGCACGTTGCTTGGCGCCGGTGGGGCCATTTTCCTGGTGCCGCCGCTGGTGCAGTCACCGTTGCTGCTGAGCATCGCCATTGCCCTGTGGACAGGCACCTTGCTGTTCCTTTCGCTGAACCTGCGCACGGCCAACAACTACGTGCTGATGCTGGCCGGCTACACCCTGCCGATGATCGCGCTGGCGGTAGTGGATAACCCGTTGGCGGTGTTCGACGTAGCGTCTTCTCGCGCCCAGGAAATATGCCTGGGTATCGTCTGCGCGGCGGTGGTCGGGGCCATTTTCTGGCCGCGCCGGCTGGCGCCGGTGGTGGTCGGCGCCACCAGTAACTGGTTCACCGAGGCGATCCGCTACAGCGACATCTACCTGGCCCGTGAGGTCAGCGCCGACAAGATCGGCGGTATGCGTGGGGCGATGGTTGCTACCTTCAACTCGCTGGAGCTGATGATCGGTCAGCTCGGCCACGAAGGTGCCGGCCCGCATACCGTGAAGAACGCCCGCGAGTTGCGTGGGCGGATGATTCACCTGCTGCCGGTGATCGACGCGCTCGACGACGCCCTGGTGGCCCTGGAAGGCCGCGCCCCGGCCCAGTTCGCTCAGCTTCAACCTGTGCTTGAGGCCGCTCGCGAATGGCTGAAAGGCACTGCCGACAGCCCCTCGGTCGCACGCTGGACCACGCTGCACGAGCAGATCGACCGCCTGCAGCCAGGTGCTGCGGCCCTAGACCAGCGCGCCGAGCTGCTGCTGTCCAACGCCCTGTACCGCCTGACCGAATGGGCTGACCTGTGGCAGGACTGCTGCACCCTGCAGCACGCCCTGCGTACCGATGATGCCAAGCCCTGGCGCGCGGTGTACCGCCACTGGCGCCTGGGCCGCCTGACGGCCTTCTTCGACCGTGGCCTGATGCTGTATTCGGTGGCCTCCACCGTATTGGCGATCGTCGTCGCTTGCGGCCTGTGGATCGGCCTGGGCTGGAACGACGGCGCCAGCGCGGTGATCCTCGCGGCCGTGTCGTGCAGCTTCTTCGCCGCCATGGACGACCCGGCGCCGCAGATCTACCGGTTTTTCTTCTGGACGCTGATGTCGGTCATCTTCTCCAGCCTGTACCTGTTCCTGGTGTTGCCCAACCTGCACGACTTCCCGATGCTGGTGCTGGCTTTCGCCGTGCCGTTCATCTGCATCGGCACCCTCACCGTGCAGCCGAGGTTTTACCTGGGCACCTTGCTGACCATCGTCAACACCTCGACCTTCATCAGCATCCAGGGCGCCTACGACGCCGACTTCTTCACCTTCCTCAACTCCAACCTTGCCGGTCCCGTTGGCTTGTTGTTCGCCTTCATCTGGACCCTGGTGATGCGCCCGTTCGGCGTGGAGCTGGCGGCCAAGCGCATGACCCGCTTCGCCTGGCGTGACATCGTCGAAATGACCGAGCCGGCGACCCTGGCCGAACACCGCCAGGTTGGCGTGCAGATGCTCGACCGCCTGATGCAGCACCTGCCGCGCCTGTCGCAAACCGGCCAGGACAGTGGTGTGGCACTGCGTGACCTGCGTGTGGGGCTGAACCTGCTCGACCTGCTGGCCTATATGCCGCGCGCCGGCCAGCAGGCCCGCGAGCGCCTGAGCACGGTGGTCGAGGAAGTCGGCGCGCACTATGCAGCCTGCCTGCGTGCCGGCGAGCGCCTGCACGCACCAGCCGCGCTGCTGCGCAACATGGAGCGCGCCCGGCTGGCGCTGAACCTGGATGAGCTGTACGAGCGCGGCGATGCCCGCACCCACCTGCTGCATGCCCTGAGCGGCCTGCGCCTGGCGTTGCTGCCAGGTGTGGAGGTGATGCTCGAACCCGCCGAACAACCGCAACTGCCCCCCGGCCTCGACGGAGCACCCCTGTGATTGGTGAACTGGATATCAGCGGGGTGTTCCTGCCTACGCTGCTGGTGATGATGTTTGGCACCTACCTGCTGTTCCTGGGGGTGCATGCGGTGCTGGTGCGCCTGCACTTCTACCGCCTGGTCTGGCACCGGGCGTTGTTCAACGTTGCCCTGTATGCCGTGCTGCTTGGCGCGGTGGACCACTTTTGCCGAAACTTGATGCTGCCATGAAAAAACCTTTGCTGACCCTGGGCCGTGTGGTCCTGACCTTGCTGGTAGTGACCTTCGCCGCCGTGCTCGTGTGGCAGATGGTGGTGTACTACATGTTTGCCCCCTGGACCCGCGACGGCCACATCCGCGCCGACGTGATCCAGATCGCCCCGGACGTGTCGGGGTTGATCCAGAAGGTCGAGGTGCGCGACAACCAGACCGTCAAGCGCGGCGACGTGCTGTTCACCATCGACCAGGACCGCTTCAGCCTGGCCCTGCGCCAGGCCAAGGCAACCCTCGGCGAACGCCAGGAAACCCTGGCCCAGGCTTCGCGCGAAGCGCAGCGCAACCGCAAGCTGGGCAACCTGGTGGCCGCCGAGCAATTGGAAGAAAGCCAGTCTCGCGAGGCCCGCGCCCGTTCGGCCGTCAGCGAGGCGCAGGTGGCGGTCGATACTGCCCAGCTCAACCTTGACCGTTCGGTCGTGCGCAGCCCGGTGGATGGCTACCTCAACGACCGCGCGCCGCGTAACCACGAGTTCGTCACCGCTGGCCGCCCGGTGCTGTCGGTGGTCGACAGTGCCTCATACCACGTCGACGGTTATTTCGAAGAAACCAAGCTGGGTGGCATCCAAATCGGCGACGCCGTGGACATCCGCGTCATGGGCGACAACACCCGGCTGCGCGGCCACGTACAGAGCTTTGCCGCTGGCATCGAAGACCGCGACCGCAGCAGCGGTGCCAACCTGCTGCCCAACGTCAACCCGGCCTTCAGCTGGGTGCGCCTGGCTCAGCGCATTCCGGTGCGCATCGCCTTTGACGAAGTGCCGCAAGACTTCCGCATGATCGCCGGGCGTACTGCCACGGTGTCGATCATCGAGGGCCAGCGCCCATGAAACAGCTGATCCTGGCTGGCCTGTGCCTGTCGTTGGGGGCCTGCATGATGGTGGGGCCCGACTATGAGGTGCCGAAGGATGCGGCGGTGCAACGCAGCGACCTGAACGGCCCGCTGCGCCAGGATGCCGACAGCGTGGTTTCGGCACCGGTGCCCGAAGACTGGTGGCAGCTGTATCAGGACCAACGGCTGAACGAGCTGGTGCGTCAGGCACTGAGTGCCAACACCGAGCTGCGCGTGGCCGCGGCCAACATCGCCAAGGCCCGGGCCCAAGTGGAGGTGGCCGAATCGCAAGGCGGCTTCAACGGTGGCGTCAAGCTTGGCGCCCAGCGCCTGCAGGAGTCGGGCGAAGCCTTCCTGTTGCCGGAAAAAGTACCGGTGGCCAACATCGGTGAGGCCATCATCAGCGCCTCGTACCAGTTCGACTTGTGGGGCACCTTCAAGCGCGGCACCGAAGCGGCCAAGGCCAACGCCGACGCAGTGCAGGCCGCTGCCGATACTGCTCGTATTACCTTGGTGGCAGACGTGGTCAAGGCCTACACCCAGGTGTGCTCGGCCAACGAGGAGTACCACATTGCCCGCGAGTCGCTCGACTTGCAGGAACAGAGCGTGACGCTCAACCAGCGCCTGCGTGATGCCGGGCGTGGTGATGAAACCCAGGTCACCCGCTCGCAGACTCAGTTCAAATCCCTGCGCGCCGAACTGCCACGTTTCAAAGCCGAGCGCGAGACCGGCATGTATACCCTGGCGGCTCTGTTGGCCAAACCCGTCGACCAGCTGCCTGCAGGCACCGCCGATTGTGCCGAACTGCCGCACCTGAACCAGCTGGTTCCGGTAGGCGATGGCGCCGCGTTGCTCAAGCGCCGCCCCGACGTGCGCCAGGCCGAGCGTCAGCTGGCTGCTGCCACGGCCTCCATCGGCGTCGCCACGGGCGCACTGTACCCGGACATCAGCATCGGCGCTCAGGTGGGCACTATCGGTATCCTGGAAAACCTCGGCGAGCCTGCAACCAACCGCTGGGGCTTCGGCCCGCAGATCAGCTGGAGTATCCCCACCAACGGTACCCGCGCGCGCATTCGCATGGCCGAAGCTTCTACCCAGGCAGCCTTGGCGAACTTCGATGGGGTGGTGCTGAACGCCATTCGCGAAACTCAGACGCGCCTGGCGCAGTACAGCGCCCTACTGGACCGGCGTGATGCGCTGGCCGAGGCGGAGAAATCGGCCAAGGAAGCGGCGGACCAGACGCACCGCTATTACCAGGCAGGGCGTGAGTCGTTCCTGGCGGATTTGCAGGCGACGCGGACTTACACTGATATGCGTGCTCAGCTGGCGGCGGCCAATAGCCAGGTGGCGATGGGGCAAATCGGGGTATTCCTGGCGTTGGGCGGGGGCTGGAAGGACACCGCCAAGCACTGATGAGATCCTTGTGGGGTGGATGTTCATGCCCCACTTCATCTGATTTGTACCAAGATTTTTCATGAAATCCGCCCTGCACCCTTGAGGGAAGCCAAGTCGGAGTGAACAATGTTCTCTTTCGCATTCCCTTCGAGACTGGCCATGAATACCCGTTCCCGTCTGCTCACCTGGCTGCCGGCTCTATTGCTCGGCCCGGTGCTGGCGCTGTGTAGCACCTTGGCGCTGGCCGAGTCGCCCGCCGAGGCCGCAAAAGCCTTGCACCTGCTGGACTACATTGGCGCCGATTACCCACCGACCGTTCAAGAAGGCAAGGTGATCGACGAGGGTGAATACCGCGAGCAACAGGAGTTTGGCGCGGTATTGGGCGACCTGGTCAAAGGCCTTCCCGCAAATGCCGAGCAAGCGGCACTGGAGCAGGGCGTCCAGGCATTGCGCCAGGCCATCGATCAGCGCCAAGAGGGCACAGCGGTCGCCAAGCAGGCCCGCCAGCTGGGCGCGCGCCTGGCTGTAGCCTACGAGGTCAGTCAGGCCCCGGTGATCACCCCGGACCCTGCCCGTGGCGCGGCGCTGTATGCGCAAAACTGCGCCATCTGCCACGGTGACACGGGGGCTGGCGACGGACCGGCTGGCGTGGGCCTGGAGCCTGCCCCGGCCAACCTGCGTGATGCGGCACGCCTCGACCAGTTGAGCTTGTTCGACCTGTACAACACACTGGCCCTGGGCATCGACGGTACCGAAATGCCGTCCTTTGCCGACCAGTTGGACGACCGCCAGCGCTGGGATGTGGCCGCTTATATCGCCAGCTTCACCGCCAAGCCAGAAGCTGGCAAAGGTGACAAGACCTGGAACATCGCCGACCTGGCCCGCCAGACCCCGGCTGAGGTCGCTGCCAATGAAGGCGCGGCGGTGCTGGAAGCATTCCGCGCGCAGCGTGCCCAGCCGCCGCAGGTCAAACGTGGCCCGGCGCAACTGCTCGAATACACCGCCAGCACGCTGGACAAGAGCCTGGCGGCCTACCGCGCAGGTGACCATGACCAGGCCTATGACCTGTCGGTGGCGGCCTACCTGGAAGGTTTCGAGTTGGTGGAAAGCTCACTGGACAATATCGACACCCAGGCGCGCAAGGACACCGAAAAATCCCTCATGGCCTACCGCCAATCGCTGCAGGACGGGTTGCCCGTGGCTCAGGCCGAGCAACGGCTGGCCGAAGCCAAGCGCAAGCTGGACCAGGCCGCCAAGCTGTTGGGCAGCGATGGCCTGAGCTGGTCGCTTAGCTATATCTCCGGTTTGCTGATCCTGTTGCGCGAAGGGCTGGAAGCGATTCTGGTGCTGGCGGCGATTCTGGCCTTCCTGCGTAACACCGGGCAGCAGTCGGCGGTACGCAGCGTCAACATAGGCTGGGGCCTGGCGCTGGTTGCCGGCTTCGCCACCTGGGCGCTGGCGGCCTATGTGATCGATGTGGGTGGGGCTCAGCGCGAGCTGCTGGAAGGCTGCACGGCCTTGTTCGCTGCGGTGATGGTGTTGTGGCTAGGGGTATGGATGCACGACCGTCGACACGCCGCTGCCTGGCAGAACTACATCAAGAGCAGCCTGGTTAGCGGCGGCGGGCGTTTCGGCTTCGCCCTGCTGGCGTTTTTCTCGGTGTACCGCGAACTGTTCGAAGTGATCCTGTTCTACGAAACCCTGTGGTTGCAGGCAGGCCCTGCTGGGCATCAGGCTGTGCTGGCGGGTGGCGCCACGGCACTGGTGCTGTTGGTGGGCTTGGCTTGGGTGATTCTGCGTGGCTCTGCGAAGCTGCCGCTTTCGCTGTTCTTCAGCATCAACGCCGCGCTGCTGTGCGCGCTGTCGGTGGTGTTCGCCGGGCATGGCGTGAAGGCGCTGCAAGAGGCCGGGGTGCTGGGCACACGACCGGTAGCGTTCTTCGAGTTCGACTGGTTGGGGATTCATGCCGACGCCTACTCGTTGTCGGCGCAGGCGGTGGCCTTGCTGGCCATCGTGTTCCTGTACGGGCGTTCGCGTCTGGCGGAAAAGCGCAGGGCAACTGCAAACTGAGCGAGGGGCTGCATGGCAGCCCCTTTTCAATCTCGGCTCAGGCCGGCTGTGGCGCCTTGAGAATGTTCTGCAGCAATTGCACGCTTTCAACGGCGTCATGACCCAGGCTGGTCAGGTAGCCGCCATCAGGTTGATCGGTCAGCCCCTTTTCATGCAGGCGTTGCGCTGCCGCGATCAGGGCAGGGGCGGCGGTACTGTTAATCTTGATGCCTTCCTGGCTGCTGTCGTGTTTGAACAGCGCGAGTACTTCCAGTTCGTCGATCAGATCGGGGGTAAAAGGCATGGCAGCTCCTGACTTCCAGACAAGGATGGCGGCACCGTCAGCGGTGCCTGATCTTCGAGTGTAGTCGGGTTATTCGTCCTCGCCTTGATCCATCTCAGGCGGCAGCTCCGGCAGCGCCCGCAAAGCGTTTTCATACCACTCGCCGTTGAACGCGCGGTCCTCTACCAGCATGTTGTCGATCTCGAAGGCCAGCACATGGGCCATCAGGTTGAGAATGTCTTCACGCTCATAGCCGACCAGGGTCAGCTTGTTGTAAGTGGCTTTGGCCGCTGGCGGTTCGCCGCTTTCGATCTGGTTTTCGATGGCCTGGGTCAGCGTTGCCTCGGCGAAGGCTTCGTCGTCATTGTCGAGGTCGGTGGGCTCGCTCATGGCGGTACTCCTGTGATGGGATACGACAGTGTGCCACGCCCGTGGCGGCAATGCCTGGGCATTGATGGGGTGCATGACGCTAGTCAGGGGCGGGCGTACGGTCTATAAAAGCCGGGCCAACCCCTTACGGCCTGGAGGCTGTTACCTCATGCTCAAGCTTTATGGATTCTCGGTCAGCAACTACTACAACATGGTCAAACTGGCCCTGCTGGAAAAAGGCCTGCCCTTCGAGGAAGTCACATTCTATGGCGGCCAGGCGCCACAGGCACTGAAAGTAAGCCCACGTGGCAAGGTGCCGGTGCTTGAAACCGAACATGGCTTCCTCAGCGAAACCAGTGTGATCCTCGACTACATCGAGCAGACCCAGGGGGGCAAGGCGCTGTTGCCGGCCGACCCATTCGGGCAGGCCAAGGTGCGTGAGCTACGCAAGGAAATCGAGTTGTATATCGAACTGCCGGCACGAACCTGCTATGCCGAGGCGTTCTTTGGCATGTCGGTGGAGCCACTGATCAAGGAGAAAGCCCGTGCCGACCTGCTGGCTGGCTTTGCCACCCTCAAACGCAATGGGCGTTTCGCACCTTATGTAGCGGGTGAGCAACTGACGCTGGCAGACCTGATGTTCTGCTTCTCGGTCGACCTGGCGTATGCCGTGGGCAAGAAGGTGCTGAACATCGACTTCCTGGCGGACTTCCCGCAGGCCAAGGCGTTGCTGCAGCTGATGAACGAGAACCCGCACATGGCGCGGGTCGTGGCGGACAAAGAGGCGGCGATGCCGGCCTTCATGGAGATGATTCGTAGCGGTAAACGCTAACGGCCGGGGGCCGCAAAGCGGCCCCAGGCTCTGATCAGCGCGAAGCCAGCAGCGCCTTGCCGCGAACCACCGCCGCACGCACTTGCGCTGGCGCCGTACCACCAATGTGGTTACGGGCATTCACCGAGCCTTCCAGAGTGAGCACGGCAAACACGTCTTGCTCGATCTGGTCGCTGAACTGGCGCAGTTCGTCCAGGCTCATCTCGGCCAGGTCCTTGCCGGTGTCCACACCATACTTCACCGCGTGGCCAACGATTTCGTGGCAGTCACGGAACGGCAGGCCACGGCGTACCAGGTAGTCGGCCAGGTCGGTGGCGGTGGAGAAGCCGCGCAGGGCCGCTTCACGCATGATGGCGTGCTTGGGCTTGATCGCCGGGATCATGTCGGCAAAGGCACGCAGCGAGTCGCGCAGGGTGTCGGCGGCGTCGAACAGCGGTTCCTTGTCTTCCTGGTTGTCCTTGTTGTAGGCCAACGGCTGGCCTTTCATCAGGGTCAGCAGGCCGGTCAAAGCGCCAAACACGCGGCCGGTCTTGCCGCGCACCAGCTCTGGCACGTCCGGGTTCTTTTTCTGCGGCATGATCGAGCTGCCGGTGCAGAAGCGGTCGGGCAGGTCGATGAACTGGAACTGCGCGCTGGTCCACAGCACCAGCTCTTCGGAGAAGCGCGACAGGTGCATCATCGCCACGCTGGCAGCAGCGCAGAATTCGATGGCGAAGTCACGGTCCGACACGCCGTCCAGCGAGTTGCCGGCCACGGCTTCGAAGCCCAGCAGCTTGCAGGTGAGCTCGCGGTCGATCGGGTAGGTGGTGCCAGCCAACGCCGCGCTGCCCAGTGGCATGCGATTGGCGCGCTTGCGGCAGTCGACCAGGCGCTCGTAGTCGCGGCTGAGCATTTCGAACCAGGCCAGCAGGTGGTGGCCGAAGGTGACCGGCTGCGCGGTTTGCAGGTGAGTGAAGCCGGGCATGATGGTTTCGGCTTCGCGCTCGGCCTGCTCCAGCAGGCCCTGCTGCAGGCGGGTTATTTCGGCCAGGATCAGGTCGATTTCGTCGCGCAGCCACAGGCGGATGTCGGTGGCCACCTGGTCGTTGCGGCTACGGCCTGTGTGCAGCTTCTTACCGGTGATGCCGATGCGGTCGGTCAGGCGTGCTTCGATGTTCATGTGCACGTCTTCGAGGTCGACGCGCCAGTCGAAGTTACCGGCTTCGATCTCGCCCTGGATGGTTTTCAGGCCATCGATGATGGTGTCGCGCTCGGCATCGCTGAGCACGCCGACCTGCGCCAGCATGGTGGCATGGGCGATCGAACCCATGATGTCGTGGCGGTACAGGCGCTTGTCGAAATCGACCGAGGCGGTGAAACGGGCGACGAAGGCGTCGACGGGCTCACTGAAGCGGCCGCCCCAGGACTGATTGGTCTTGTCGGTGCTCATGGATTCACTCATTGCAGGCGTGAACGAAAAAGTGGCGCCGATAATAGCAGGGTTGGGCTGGCTGCCGCAGGGCGCCGGTCGAGAGAAATGCCCGGAAAATGGCAGAGAAGGATTTTAAGGAATGAACGGCAGTGTTCCACGGACCGTCTACAGTTGGACAAGGGACTGGCGGTGAATCTGCCGTCCGAGTGAATCTTTGGCCATCGCACCGGTCTAGAGCGTGACCGCAGTGTCGCTCGAACCACACCTGTCTACGCTATACCTGTGCGAGACTCATTCAGGAATCCAGCGCAATTATGAATGTCCTGATCGTTGATGACGAACCCCAAGGCCGTGAACGCCTCACCCGGCTGCTCGGCGAACTGGAGGGTTACACCGTGCTGGAGCCCAGCGCCACCAACGGCGAGGAGGCCCTGGCGCTGATCGAAAGCCTCAAGCCCGATGTGGTCCTGCTGGACATCGGCATGCCAGGCCTGGATGGCCTGCAGGTCGCCGCTCGCCTGTGCGAACGCGAGGCGCCGCCGGCGGTGGTGTTTTGCACCGGGGACGATGAATACGGTGCCGAGGCATTCAAGGACAGTACCCTCAGCCATGTGACCAAGCCTTTCCAGCCCCAGGCGTTGCGCGATGCCTTGCGCAAGGCCGAAAAACCCAACCGTGCCCAATTGGCGGCGCTTACCCGGCCAGCCAACGAAGGTGGTGGCCCACGCAGCCACATCAGTGCCCGTACACGTAAAGGCATCGAATTGATCCCTATACCCCAGGTGATCTATTTCATCGCCGACCACAAGTACGTGACCTTGCGCCACGAAGCCGGGGAAGTACTGCTCGATGAGCCACTCAAGGCCCTGGAAGACGAGTTTGGCGAACGCTTCGTGCGCATCCACCGCAATGCGTTGGTCGCCCGCGAGCGCATCGAACGCCTGCAGCGAACCCCGCTGGGGCACTTTCAGCTGTACCTGAAAGGCCTGGACGGCGACGCCCTGACCGTCAGCCGCCGGCATGTGGCTGGGGTGCGCAAGATGATGCAGACGCTCTGAGGCCGTCTGCGCAAACCTGTGGCCTGGTTCTGCCCTTGTGGGAGCGGCCTTGTGTCGCGAAAGGGCCGCAAGGCCGCTTTCACACAAAGCCGCACATGACCTGTTGATCCGTATCTGCAAGCGATACCGGCGATGCTGTTATCATCGGTGGTATTTCTCTGGATCGGGGCGTTCCATGTCCACTCGCGAAATCCGCATTGCCACCCGTAAAAGTGCCTTGGCCCTGTGGCAGGCCGAATACGTCAAAGCCCGTCTCGAGCAGGCTCACCCGGGTCTGCTGGTGACCTTGGTGCCCATGGTCAGCCGTGGTGACAAGCTACTCGACGCGCCGCTGGCGAAAATCGGCGGCAAAGGCCTGTTCGTCAAGGAGCTGGAAACCGCCCTGCTGGACAACGAAGCCGACATCGCCGTGCATTCGATGAAGGACGTGCCAATGGACTTCCCCGAAGGCCTGGGCCTGTACTGCATCTGCGAGCGTGAAGACCCGCGTGACGCCTTCGTTTCCAATACGTTCGACAGCCTCGAAGCACTACCTGCCGGCAGCATCGTCGGCACCTCCAGCCTGCGCCGCCAGGCCCAGCTGCTGGCGCGCCGGCCAGACCTGCAAATCCGCTTTCTGCGGGGCAACGTCAACACCCGCCTGGCCAAGCTGGATGCCGGCGAGTACGACGCCATCATCCTCGCCGCCGCAGGCCTGATCCGTCTGGGCTTCGAAGACCGCATCACCTTCACCATCAGCGTCGATGACAGCCTGCCGGCTGGCGGCCAGGGCGCCGTGGGTATCGAGTGCCGCAGTGCCGACGTTGAGACTCATGCATTGCTGGCGCCACTGCACCATGCCGATACCGCCGACCGGGTGGTGGCCGAACGTGCCCTGAACAAGCACCTGAATGGCGGCTGCCAGGTGCCGATCGCCTGCTATGCGGTGCTTGAAGGCGACCAGCTGTGGCTGCGTGGCCTGGTCGGCCAGCCGAGTGGCGGAACGCTGCTGGTGGCCGATGCCCGCGCCCCTCGCACTGCTGCCGAAACCTTGGGCGTACAGGTAGCCGAGGACTTACTGAGCCAGGGCGCCGAGGCCATCCTCAAGGAAGTCTATGGCGAGGCCGGCCACCCGTGAGCCAATGGCGCCTGTTGCTGACCCGGCCTGCCGAGGACTGCGCGGCACTGGCGCAAAGCCTGGCGGAGGAGGGCGTGGGCAGCAGTTGCCTGCCACTGCTGGCGATTGAGCCCGTTACGTTAGAGACCCCGCAGCGATTGTTACTGGAAGGCCTGCACGGCTTCCAGGCAATCATCGTGGTTAGCAAGCCGGCCGCCCGCCTGTTGCTTGAGCAACTGGCCAAGGCCAGCCTTCAGCCGCCACGCCAAGGCTGGTTCACGGTGGGCGAGGCAACCGCTGCGGTGCTGCAGGGGGCGGGGTTGGAGGTGAGCGCTCCGCCGCGTGGCGATGACAGCGAAGCCTTGCTGGCGCTGCCGGCCCTGCGCCAGGCAGTTGCCGCGCCGGCACCGCGTGTGTTGATCGTTCGCGGCGTCGGAGGTCGCGAACTGCTGGCAGAGCGTCTTGCAGAGCAAGGTGCTAGTGTCGAATATCTGGAACTGTATCGTCGCTGCCTGCCGGTATACCCGGCGGGTACGCTGATGCGCCGCATCGAAGCGGAACGCCTCAATGGCCTGGTGGTCAGCAGTGGGCAGGGTTTTGAACATTTGCAGCAGCTGGCCGGTGCGGATTGGCCGCAGCTGGCACGCCTGCCGCTGTTCGTGCCCAGCCCACGGGTCGCCGAGCAGGCCAGGGCCGCCGGGGCCCAACAGGTTGTGGATTGCCGTGGCGCCAGTGCCACGGCCTTGCTGGCAGCCGTGCAGCGTAGCGCTGCACCTGCCTCTTAAGGCGCTAAGCTGTACGCGATGCGCCCCCATGCAAAGGATGGATACGTGAGCGAGACTGTCTTGTCCAATAACGATCAGCCGTCGGCACAGACGCCGGCGGAACCCGTTACCGCCCCACCTGCCAAGCGCTCCGGCAGTGGCCTGGCAGCGCTGGCCCTGTTGCTTGGCGCGGCCGGGGTGGCGGTAGGTGGCTGGGGTGTCTGGCAGGTGCGTCAACTGCAAGGCAGCGAGTTCAACCAGGGCCAGCACATCGAGGCGCTGACCCAGCGCGCCGAAGCCCTGCAGCAGCGCGAACAGCAGATCAGCGCGCAACTGGCCAGCTTGCCTGCAGCCAGCGAGCTGGAAGACCGCCGACGCCTGGTGGCGCAATTGCAGGGCGACCAGCAGCGCCTCAGCCAGCGCCTGGAAACCGTGCTGGGAGAAAGCCGCAAGGAGTGGCGCCTGGCAGAAGCCGAGCACCTCTTGCGCCTGGCTACCCTGCGCCTTTCGGCCTTGCAGGACATCACCAGTGCCAAAGCCTTGGTCGAAGGCGCCGACGAAATTCTGCGCGAGCAGAGCGACCCGGGTGCTTTCGCCGCCCGGGAGCAACTGGCACGCAGCCTGGCCACGCTCGGCAGCACCCAGCAACCGGACCGTACTGGCCTGTTCCTGAAACTGGCAGCACAGCGTGAGCTGGTACAGCAGCTAAGCGCCCAGTCGCCCGAATTCGACACCAATGCCGATGCGCTTGGCGCCCTGACCGCCGATGGTGATGGTGCCAGCCGGCTGTCGCAGTGGTGGGCAGAAATTTCCAAGTACTTCCAGATCGACTTCAACGCCGATGAAAACGTGCGGCCACTGCTGGCCGGGCAGCAGCTGAACCAGCTGCGCCTGGCCCTGAGCCTGACCATCGAACAGGCCCAGTGGGCGGCGCTCAATGGTGACGCCAAGGTCTACACACAGGCGCTGGATGATGCCCGCAGCGTGCTGCTGGCGAACTTCAACGCCGACAACCCGCAAAGCAAGGCCATGCTCGACAGCCTCAATGCGTTGGCCGATCAGCCCGTGTCCGTGGTTACCCCCGACCTCAGCGAAAGCCTGGCGGCAGTGCAGGCCTACATTCAGCGGCGTCATCTGCCGGCCGAGGCTGAAGGGGGCAAGCCATGAAGCGTGTCTACCTGCTGGCCGTGCTGGCAATCGTGGTTGCCGCCGCGCTGGGCATCGCAGTCGCCAAGCACAGCGGTTACGTGCTGATTTCCTATGGTGGTTTCCGCTATCAATCGGGGCTGTGGGCGGCCCTGGCCGGCTTGCTGGCCGTGGTCGCGCTGTTGTGGCTGTTGCGCTACCTGGTCGGCCTGGTGCTGACCTCCAGCGGTGTGGTCAACCCGTGGTCGCGGCGTAACCGCAGCCGGCGCATCCGCGTAGCCATCGAGCAGGGCCAGCTCGATCTCGCCGAGGGTCGCTGGGCCAGCGCTCAGCGTCACCTGCACCGCGCCGCCGAGGCCGAGCGCCAACCGCTGCTGTATTACCTCGGTGCCGCGCGTGCTGCCAACGAGCAAGGCCGCACCGAAGACAGCGACAACCTGCTGGAGCGTGCCTTGGAGCGCCAGCCGCAAGCGGAACTGGCCATTGCCCTGACCCATGCCCAGTTGCAGATGGACCGTGGTGAAACCGATGGGGCTCTGGAAACCCTGCTGGCCATGCAGGAGCGCCACCCGCACAACAGCCAGGTGTTGCGCCTGCTGCAACGCCTGTACCTGGAGCGCGGCGACTGGTCCGCACTTATCCGCCTGCTGCCCGACCTGCGCAAGGGCAAGGTGTTGCCGCCCGCCGAGCTGGCCGCCCTGGAGCAGCGTGCCTGGGGCCAGAACCTGAGCCTGGCCACCACCCGTGGCGAGGACGCGCAAACTGCACGTCAGGCCCTGGAGCGCGCCTGGCAACAGCTGACCGCAGCCCAGCGCCAGGAGCCACAGCTGGTGTTGGCGTACGCCGAGCAATTGCGCCAGGTAGGTGCCCAGAGCGAGGCCGAGCACGTGCTGCGCACTGCCCTCAAGCGCGAATACGAAAGCCACCTGGCCCGCCTTTATGGCTTGGTGCGCGGTGATGATCCGGCGCGTCAGCTGCAAACCGCAGAAGGTTGGCTCAAGGCCCACCCGCAAGACGCCAGCCTGCTGCTGACCTTGGGCCGTCTGAGCCTGCAGAACCGCCTGTGGGGCAAGGCGCGTGATTACCTGGAAAGCAGCCTGCGCATGGAGCGCAACCCCGAGGCCTGTGCCGAGCTGGCTCGCTTGCTCGCGGGGCTGGGCGAGACCGAGCGCAGCAACCAGCTGTTCCAGGAGGGCCTTGGCCTGCTGGACGAACGCCTGCTGGCGCTGCCTTTGCCCGAAGGCGTACGCGCCTGACCCACCCCAAGGCCCGCGCCAAGGTGCGGGCTTCGGGAGCGGGTAATTTATCGATTGCTGTCAGTTAGATCCGTAGTCCATTCCTTCCGGCGCTTCCCACTCCATCGCTGGAAATTTCCTACGCGATTCAGCGACTTGTCGCTGCTGTCGTGCCTTGAAACAAAGCGTGTCTTTCCTCTACCGTTTCAAACCACAACATCTCCCCGGGACTTACCCAGCCCATGCTTCCGGCCCATTTGCGCACCCTTTTTCTTCCTGCCTGCCTGGCTGCAATGGCGGTACTGGTTGTTTCATTCCACCTGGAAAACACACTGGGGTTGGTGCCTTGCCCCTTGTGCTTCAGCCAGCGGTTACTGCTTGGCCTTTACGCGCTGCTGTGCCTCGCGGCGGTGCTGCAGGCACCGGGCACGCGGGGCACCCTTCGTTATGCGCGGGTGGCGCTGGGCTGCTCGCTGGCCGGCGCGGTGCTGGCCGCGCGGCATGTCTGGTTGCAGGGTGCTCATGGGGTCATCCATATGTGCCCGGCGCCCATCGGGCGGGTGTTCGAGCAATCCTGGGCCGAGGCGGCGCGGCAACTGTTGCTGGGGGGGCCCGATTGCAGCTCGCTTACCTGGAGCTTTCTCGACCTGACACTGCCGGAGTGGAGCCTGTTGGCCTTCCTGCTGCTGGCGGTGCTGCCCTTGAGTTGCCTGCTGGCGTATCGTTTCCGCACCCTGGCAAGAACATGACTTGGCGCAAGGTTGCGCCATTAGCGCGACCAATGGCGATATAACAGGGTATTAAACACTTGTATGAACTTTGTGTGCTGCGTACCTTGAAGGCCAGCACGCGCGGGAATAATCTCCCAGCACGCATACCGAAAACACAACTGCTCGATGCCGTCCTGCTGATGACACCTTTGTGCTGCGCGGTCGTGGTGCGAGGTGCAGCGGCATCTACCCAGAAGGGAAGAGATCGCCATGCTCGATAGTTGTCAGAACGCCCAGGAACGCTGGGGTGGGGTTCACAAGCTGATCGACCGTTGGCTGGAGGAGCGCCAGGAACTGGTGCAGGCTTTTCGCGCCCTGCGCGATGTGAAGCCAGCCTTTGCCGACAAGGACACCAACGGGGACTTTTGCGCGCTCCTGGTCGATTACGTTTCGGCGTGGCACTTCGAAGTCTGCGAGCAATTGGCCAGCGAGGCCAAGGCTTTCGGGGACGAGAAGGCGCTGAAGCTGGCCGAAGAAATCAACCCACGGATCAACGACAGCACACAGATCGCACTGGCCTTCAATGACCATTGCGCCAAGGGTGAGTGCAAGGACACCGAGCGCTTTGCCGAGAAGCTGGCCAAGTTGGGCGGGCTGTTGCATGAGCGTTTCGAACTTGAGGACTGCCTTATCGAAGTGCTGCACAACGCGCACAAGGAAGAAGGCGCGGTGCAGGCCTGAAGGTTGGCGTCAGTCGCCAACCGCCAGCAGTTCGATCTCGAACACCAGGGGGGTGTAGGGGGCAATCAAATCACCCGCCCCCTCGGCGCCATAGGCTTGCGCTGAAGGAATCACCAGGCGCCATTTGGCGCCCGCGTGCATCTTCGGCAAGGCCACCTGCCAGCCCTCGATTACAGAATCCAGGTTGAACCACTGGGGCGTCTGGTTCTGGTCGAACACCGAACCATCAGGCAACCTGCCCACATAACGCACCTGCACCTTGCCGCCTGCTTTTGGCTGCGCACCCGTACCTACTTGCAGTTCGCTGTAGAGCACACCTTCCGCTAGTTCGTGTACCCCGTAACGCCCACGCTCGTTGGCCATGAAGCGTGTTTCTGCGGCCTGCAGCTTTTGCACCGAGGCGTCACCTTCCTGCGCTTCATGCTGCTGGAGCACCGCCTGCATGCGTGCCTTGTCGAGCTTGAGGGGTTGCCCCTGATAGGACTGCTTCAGGCCTTCGACCAGTGCATCCAGCTGCAAGCCCGGCATCTCCTGACGCAGCCGCTCACCCAGGCTGGCGCCCAGGCTGTAGGCCAGGTCATGGTCGTCGCTGTCGGCCAAGGCGATTGGGGCCAGCAGGCATAAACCTAAAACAAGATATCGAGGCAACGCCTGACTCCCAAATACCAGCAGTGATTAATTCAGCAACTACACTTTCACGCAGCTGCAAGATAACAACTTTGCCCAGGCATGCAACGCGGCGTAAATATTACGGTCAACATGCCCTAGCGGCGGTAGCAGCAGAAGCATAGTATGAGCCGCAATCTCGTCAGCCAGGAGGTAAACCATGTCGGCCAAAAAGAAGCCAGTAAGTACGCCGTTACACCTGCTCCAGCAACTTTCGGGCAGCTTGCTCGAACACTTGGAAGAAGCCTGCTCGCAAGCGCTGGCTGATGCGGAAAAACTGTTGGCCAAGTTGGAAAAACAGCGTGGCAAGGCGCAGGAAAAACTGCACAACGGTCGCCTGAAACTGCAAGACGCGGCCAAGGCGGGTAAAGCCAAGGCGCAAACCAAGGCGCAAAAAGCCATTGGCGAACTTGAACAGTTGCTCGACGCCCTCAAGGAACGTCAAACCCAGACTCGTTCTTACATTCAGCAACTCAAGCGCGACGCCCAGGACAGCCTCAAACTGGCCCAAGGTGTAGGTAAAGTTCGCGAAGCCGCAGCCAAGGCTCTTGACCTGCGTGCTACCAAACCTGCGGCCAAGCCCGCTGCCAAAGCGACTACTGCTGCCAAACCTGCGGCCAAGCCAGCCGTCAAAGCGACCGCTGCTGCGAAACCTGCAGCCAAGCCCGCCGCCAAAGCGACTGCTGCTGCCAAACCTGCAGCCAAGCCCGCCGCCAAAGCGACCGCTGCTGCCAAACCTGCAGCCAAACCCGCCGCCAAAGCGACCGCTGCTGCTAAACCTGCAGCCAAACCCGCCGCCAAAGCGACGGCTGCCGCCAAACCTGCAGCCAAGCCAGCCGCCAAAGCGACCGCTGCCGCCAAACCTGCAGCCAAGCCCGCCGCCAAAGCGACCGCTGCTGCCAAACCTGCAGCCAAGCCCGCCGCCAAAGCGACCGCTGCCGCCAAACCTGCAGCCAAGCCAGCTGCCAAAGTGACTGCTGCTGCCAAACCTGCAGCCAAGCCCGCCGCCAAAGCCCCAGCTGCCAAGCCAGCTACCGCCAAGGCACCTGCACGCACAGCCACCAAGCCAGCCGCCAAGCCTGTTGCCAGCAAGCCAGCCGCCAAGCCTGTTGCCAGCAAGCCAGCCGAAGCCAAACCCGCTACGCCAGCCGGCAGCACCCCGGCCGTTACAACCAACTCGGCGACCCCGGCCACTTCGGCAGCCGCGTCGACACCCGCCAGCACCCCGGCTCAGGCGCCGTCTTCGGCGTCCTGAAGCGCAGCCGCCGCGACGCGCAGTTGATCCAGCGCGTCGTGGTGCGGGCAGGGGCCGGCGCCAGCCGGGCCAGCCAGTCGTCCGAGGGCTCATGGGAGCCCCCGGGCCACTGTCGCGAGCGTTCCTGCAAGCGCTCCAGCAACGTTTTTTCTGCCTGCAACTCCAACCCCTTCACCTGCTCACGCAACGCAGCCAGTTGCGCATCATGCGACGCTGCCGCCCGCCATTGTTGGCGCAGGCTGCGTAACGGGGCCACCACTTCACGCTGCCAGGGCTCGACAACTTCCTGCAGCGCTTGCGCGCGCTCGTCCAGCATGACCACGCCACGTGCCTGCAGCCAGGTTGCGCACAACAGCAGGCAGACATCGCTACCTTGCGCTTGCAGCTCAAGGCACGCGGCTTCCACGCCAGGCCTGGCATACAGGGCCAGGGCGTAACTCCACAGGTCGTTGTGCATGGTTCCACTCGCGCTATGGGCCGAGGAAGCTGGTAGACTCCGCGACCATCATGATCAGACTATCCAACCTCACTTTACAGCGTGGTCCGCAGCGCTTGCTAGAAGGCGCCGAGATGACCCTGCACGCCGGTCACAAGGCCGGCCTGATCGGCGCCAACGGCGCCGGAAAATCCAGCCTGTTCGCCCTGCTGCGCGGTGAGCTGTCGCCCGATGCCGGTGACTGCCAACTGCCCGGTGACTGGCGCATCGCCCATATGCGCCAGGAGGTCGACACCCTCGACCGCCTGGCCGTGGACTATGTGCTCGACGGCGACGTGCGCCTGCGCAAGGTCCAAGCCGAACTGGCCGCGGCCGAGCAGGCCCACGACGGCACCGCCCTGGCGCGCCTGCACAGTGAACTGGAAAGCGCCGACGGCTACACCGCCGACGCCCGCGCGCGCAAGTTGCTGGCCGGCCTGGGCTTCACCAACGAACAGATGGACCGCCGCGTCGGCGACTTCTCCGGTGGCTGGCGGATGCGCCTGAACCTGGCCCAGGCACTGATGTGCCCGTCCGACCTGCTGTTGCTCGACGAACCCACCAACCACCTCGACCTGGACGCCATCCTGTGGCTGGAAGACTGGCTCAAGGGCTACCCCGGTACGCTGTTGCTGATCTCCCACGACCGTGACTTCCTCGATGCCGTGGTCGACCATGTGCTGCACGTCGAGCAGCGCAAGTTGAACCTGTACAAAGGCGGCTACACCGCCTTCGAGCGCACCCGTGCCGAACGCCTGGCGCAGCAGCAGCAGGCCTACGAAAAGCAGCAGGCGCAGCGCGCGCACATGGAAAAGTACATCGCCCGCTTCAAGGCTCAGGCCACCAAGGCCCGCCAGGCGCAAAGCCGGATCAAGGCCCTTGAGCGCATGGAGGAGTTGTCGGCGGCGCATGTCGATTCGCCGTTCGACTTTGTCTTCCGCGAATCGCAGAAAATTTCCAGCCCGTTGCTGAGCCTGTCCGAAGGCTGCCTTGGCTATGGCGACAAGGCCATCCTTGAAAAGGTCAAGCTGCAGCTCACCCCGGGTGCTCGTATTGGCCTGCTCGGCCCCAACGGTGCCGGCAAGTCCACCCTGATCAAGAACCTCGCCGGTGAGCTGGAGCCTTTGTCGGGCCGTTTGGTCCGTGGCGAAAACCTTGCGGTAGGCTACTTCGCCCAGCACCAGCTGGACTCGCTGGATGACAAGGCCAGCCCGCTGCTGCACCTGCAGCGCATCGCCCCCACCGAGCGTGAGCAGACCCTGCGCGACTTCCTTGGCGGCTTCGACTTCCATGGTGCCCGTTGCGACGAGCCAGTGGTGAACTTCTCCGGTGGTGAAAAGGCCCGCCTGGCGTTGGCGCTGATCGCCTGGGAACGGCCAAACCTGCTGCTGCTTGACGAACCGACCAACCACCTCGACCTGGAAATGCGCCTGGCGCTGACCATGGCCCTGCAGGAGTTTGCCGGTGCCGTGGTGGTGGTGTCCCACGACCGGCATTTGCTCAAGAGCACCACCGACGACTTCCTGCTGGTGGCCGACGGCAAGGTCGATACCTTCGACGGTGACCTGGATGATTACAGCCGCTGGCTGGTTGAGTACCGCCAGCGCAGCGCGCCGGCCAGTACCGCCCCGGTCAACCCGGACAAGACCGACAAGAAAGCCCAGCGTCAGGCTGCCGCAGCCTTGCGCCAGCAACTGGCACCGCACAAGAAGGCTGCCGACAAGCTGGAAACCGAGCTCAACCAGGTGCACGTGCAATTGGCCGAGATCGAGACCGCGCTGGGTGATGGTGGCCTCTACGAAGCGGCGCGCAAGGACGAATTGCGTGACCTGCTGGCGCGCCAGACCAAGCTCAAGCAACGCGAAGGTGAGCTGGAAGAGGCCTGGATGGAAGCGCTGGAAACCCTCGAAAGCATGCAGGCCGAGCTCGAGGCGTTGTCCTGATGGAAGAACTGCGGTCGCTGCTGCCAGGACAATGGATGGACACCTTCTGGCTGGGCTTGCAGATTCTGTTGATCCTGGTGGCAGCCTTCCTCCTGCAGCGCATCGTTGCTCGCGGGTTGAGCCGCCTGGGCCAGCGTTACCCGCTGCCGCCAGAACTGCTGGTCCCGGTGCGTGGCGGCCTGCGCTGGCTGATCATGGGCAGCGCACTGCTGTTCGTGCTGGAGCGCCTGGGTGTTTCGGCGACCGTGCTGTGGACGGCATTGTCCGGCTTTGTCGCGGTGGCGGCGGTGGCCTTTTTCGCCATGTGGAGCGTGCTGTCCAACCTGCTGTGCGCGGTGCTGATCTTCACGGTCGGGCCGTTTCGCATCGGTGATGTGGTCGAACTGGTCGACACCCTGGACAAGCCGGGCGTGAAAGGCCGGGTGATCGCCATCAACCTGCTGTTTACCACCCTGCTGGAAATGCCCGAAGCGGGTGGGGCCTTGGTGCAGGTGCCCAATAGCCAGTTCTTCCAGAAGTCGGTGCGGCGCTGGCGCGGGGCTGAGGTGCAGACGATGCACAAAGAGCCGGCTGGCGAAGCGGACTGAACCTGTACTTGTGGAGCGTGCTTGCCCGCGAAGAGGTCGGTACAGGCGATAGAAATCCATCAAAAATCGCTGGTTATTTTTTCACCAAAACCTTAGCTTAACGTTTTGCAACAAATGTTCGAGCGAGGTGTGTGATGTCGATGGAAGTATGGTTGGGCTTCTTTGCCGCCTGTTGGGTGATCAGCCTTTCACCCGGTGCCGGGGCGATTGCCTCGATGTCCAGTGGCCTGCAATATGGTTTCTGGCGTGGTTACTGGAATGCCCTGGGCCTGCAGCTAGGCCTGATCCTGCAGATCGCCATCATCGCTGCCGGCGTCGGTGCCATCCTGGCTGCCTCGGCCACGGCGTTTCAGGTCATCAAATGGTTTGGCGTCGCCTACCTGGTGTACCTGGCGTACAAGCAGTGGCGTGCCTTGCCGATGGACATGACCGATGAATCCGGCGTGCGCCCGATCGGCAAACCGCTGAGCCTGGTCTTGCGTGGCTTCTTGGTCAACGTCAGCAACCCCAAGGCGCTGGTGTTCATGCTGGCGGTGCTGCCGCAGTTCCTCAACCCGCATGCGCCGCTGCTGCCGCAGTATGTGGCGATCACCGTGACCATGATCACTGTGGACATGCTGGTGATGGCCGGGTACACCGGGTTGGCTTCGCGTGTGTTGCGCTTGCTGCGTACGCCTAAACAGCAGAAGCGTTTGAACCGGACTTTTGCCGGGTTGTTCATTGGGGCGGCGACCTTCCTGGCGACCCTGCGCCGCGCACCTCTCTGATCGGGCCACGGGGGCTGCTTTGCAGCCCATCGCGACACAAGGCCGCTCCTACAGTAATTGCATAGCGGCCTTTATTGTTTCTGCTTGTCTACCAGCCCCGTCAGCAAGTCCACCGGCATCGGGAAGACAATGGTCGAGGTCCTGTCCCCCGCAATCGCCCCCAGCGTCTGCATATAGCGCAACTGCATCGCCCCAGGCTCCTTGCCCAACATCTGTGCTGCCTGCATCAACTTCTCCGACGCCTGCAATTCCCCCTCGGCATGGATCACCTTGGCCCGCCGTTCGCGTTCGGCCTCGGCCTGCCGGGCGATGGCGCGGACCATCGATTCGTTGAGGTCGACATGCTTGATCTCGACGTTGGCCACCTTGATGCCCCAGGCATCGGTTTGCGCGTCCAGCACCTGGCGAATGTCCGCGTTCAGTTGCTCACGTTCGGCCAGCAGCTCATCCAGTTCGTGCTTGCCCAGTACCGCACGCAGTGTGGTCTGGGCCAACTGGCTGGTCGCTACCAAAAAGTCCTCGACCTGGATGATCGCTTTCTGGGGGTCGAGCACGCGAAAGTACAACACCGCGTTGACCTTGACCGAGACGTTGTCGCGGGTGATCACGTCCTGCGGCGGCACATCCAGCACCACCGTGCGCAGGTCGACCCGCACCATTTGCTGGATCACCGGGATCAGCAGGATCAGCCCCGGCCCCTTGACCTGCCAGAAGCGCCCCAGCTGGAACACTACACCGCGTTCGTATTCGCGCAGGATGCGAAACGCCGACAGCAACAGCATCACCAGCACGATCAGCACGGCGCCGAAACCCATTTGCATGAACATGGTCATTCTCCTTGCGCGGCGGCGGCAGCGCTCACTTGCAGCATGACGCCATGGCGCGCGGTTACCCGCACGTTCTGGCCGGCTTGCAGCACTGTTGCGCACTGCGCTTGCCATTGCTCGCCCTGGGCCAGCACAAGGCCACAGAACGGATTGTCTGGCATTACCTGGGTAACGGTGACCAGGCTGCCGACCAGGCCGGCGTCCCCGCTGACCAGTGCCCGTCGGCGGGCCTTGAGGGCCATGCCTAGTACGCCGCCGATCAGTAATGCCGAGAGCAGTGCCAGGGTGCCGATCAAGGCCAGCGGGATGCCAAAACCGGGGGCGTCTGTATCGATCAGGATCAATGCGCCGACCACGAAGGCAACGATGCCGCCAAAGCCGACCACGCCGAAACTGGGCAAGAAGGCTTCGGCGATCATGAAGGCAATGCCGAGCAGGATAAGTGCCACGCCGGCGAAACTCACCGGCAATAGCTGCAGGGCGTACAGCGCCATCAGCAGGCAGACGCCGCCGACTACGCCGCCCACCGCAGAGCCAGGGTTCATGAATTCGAACAGCAGGCCGTACACGCCAATCATGATCAGGATCAGCGCCACGCTGGGATTGGTGATCACCGCCAGTACCCGTGTGCGCCAGTCCGGCAGGTGTTCGACCAGGCTTGCGTCTGTGGTGTGCAGTTGCTGAGGCTGGCTGGCGACCATGAACGTTTTGCCGTCGAGTTTGCGCAACAGGTCGGGCAGGTCATCGGCAACCTGGTCGATAACGTTCAGCCGCAACGCCTCGCTGGCCGACAGGCTGACGGCCTCGCGCACAGCCTTCTCCGCCCACTCGGCATTGCGCCCTCGCAGCTGGGCAAGGCCGCGGATGTAGGCCGCGGCATCATTGACCTGCTTGCGTGCCAGGGTTTCCTCTTCGCCGTTTTTGCCCTTGTCGTCCTTGCCCGGGCCTGGCGGACCGCCGATTTGCACCGGTGTGGCGGCGCCCAGGTTGGTGCCAGGAGCCATCGCGGCGACGTGGCTGGCGTAGAGAATGTAAGTACCCGCGCTGGCGGCTCGGGCTCCACTGGGTGCGACGTAGGTGGCGACCGGCACGGGGCTGGCGAGAATCGCCTTGATCATCTGGCGCATGGCGCTGTCCAGCCCGCCAGGGGTATCCATGCGGATAACCACCAGTTGCGCGCGCTGCGCCTGGGCCTGGTCGAGGCTGCGTACCAGGTAGTCGGCGCTGGCCGGGCCGATGGCGTCATCGATGCCCAGCACCCACACTGCACCAGGCGCTGCCTGGCCACCTGGCGTGATGCCAAGCAACAACAGCAGCAACACCCAGCACCAGCTGCGGGCGATCACCTGTCGTCACCTCGTTTGCCTGTATTACACAAGTTTAGCCCTGCCTGCCGCGGCCCGGCCTAAAATTGGAGATTGGGGGGCGAAACCGGAGGTGCATCATGCGTATGGCAAAGACCCTGCAGGCCCGCCTGGACAAGGCCAACTGCGACTACGACATCATTCCCCACCCACATTCGGCCACCAGCCTGGAGTCGGCCCGCACGGCCGGCGTGCCCGCCGAGCGGGTCGCCAAGTCGGTGATGCTCGATGACCGTCATGGCAACTACATCATGGCCGTGCTGCCGGCCAACCGGCATCTGGACATGAGCAAGGTTCGCATGTCCGGGGCTTGGCAACTGACCCGTGAAAGTGGCCTGCCAAGCTTGTTCAATGACTGCGAGCGCGGCGCAGTGCCGGCCCTTGGCGATGCTTACCAGATAAAAATGCTGCTCGACCCGAGCCTAACCCGCCAGGGTGATGTCTACCTGGAGGCGGGTGATCACGATCACTTGATCCACATGAGCATGGAGCAGTACATGAAGCTGGTGCCGCACGCCGAAGTGCGCGAGCTGTGCTGATGTTTTCACACCACTGCCAGGCGGGCGTCGTGGACGGCCTACCTGGCGCTTAGGAGGAACCATGGAAGCGCCGACCCATCCCTTTGCCGACCTGTTCAAGCAGTTGGGCTTGCCCGACGATCCCAAGAGCATCGATCAGTTCATCACCAGCCATTCGCCGCTGAAGAATGAAACCAAGCTGGTGGATGCGCCGTTCTGGACCGACTCTCAGCGTGCTTTTCTCAAGGAGAGCATCATTGAAGATGCCGATTGGGCGGTGCCGTTCGATCAACTCAACGAAGCGTTGCGCCGCCCCCGAAAATAAAGCGCCGAGCGGCACCTGACGAGTGATCGGCCGTTGCTATGCTCAGGAAAACAATAAGGGGATAGCGCGATGAAAGATCCCTACGCACCAGGTTTCTGGTGTTCCGTGACGATCCTGGGCACCCTGACGGCCAGTTACTTCTATGGCATCAGGCAGACGCAACAGATGAACCAGGCGGTGCATTTCCTGTATGCCGCTGCCGCAGTCACCGTGGCGGTTGTACTGGTGGCGCTGACCTGGATCGCCTGGCAGCAGTTGCACCTGAACAAGCGCGAAGTGATCCAGGGGCGAACGTTGCTGACCATCTGGAACACCAAGGTGGCGCTGCGCCGCGTCGAAACCGTATTCGACCGGTATTTCTGGGGCAGCTACTGGCATTCGGGGCGCACCTTCGAAGAAGTCATGGGCGAGCTCAAGGGCACACCGCTGGAGCAGAGCCTGGATGCGCTGAAGCGCCAGTGCCGGGTGCTCGATCGCGAAATCCATGACCATCATCACCACTGGCTGGCCAACGCCCGCGACCTGTCCAGCGTGGCCCAGGCCATGGCCCGTGAGCGCTACCAGCTGGACCTGGGCGAACCCACGCACAGCGGCCACGGCAATACGGCAGTACTGAACCGTGACCTGGAAGTGCTGGTGTACACCTGGTCGGCGCGCCTGCGCAGCTTTGACCATCAGCTGGACGAGCTGGAGCGCGCCTACCATTGAAGGGGCTCACTCGCCGCGGATGTACTGTTCCATTTGTTGAATCAGGCTGGCCTGTTCGGCGATGGTTTCCTTCACCAGGTCGCCGATCGACAGCAGGCCGAGCAGTTTGCCGTTGTCGACCACCGGCAGATGACGCAGGTGACGGTCGGTCATCAGGTTCATGCAGAAGTCGAGCTTTTGCTTGGGCTCCACGGTGACCACCGGTGCACTCATGATTTCGCGCACCGGTGTGGCGGCGGAAGAGCGGCCTTTGAGTACGAGTTTGCGCGCATAGTCCCGTTCACTGACGATACCCACCACTTGGTTGCCCTCGACCACGGGCAGCGCACCGACGTTTTTCTCCGCCAGCATTTTCAGGGCGTCGAGCACCGAGTCATCCGGGCCGATGATGTAAACGGTCTGGTGCTGGGACTTGGTCTTGAGGATTTGTTCGACGGTCTTCATACGGGCCTCTGCGGGTGAAAAAAGCGCTGTCTCGGTGTAACTAAAGCATCCGGCACGGCGCTCTGCACGGCAATGCAGGAAACGGCATGGAGTCGATTGAAAAACGTCATGGGTGTTTGCCTGGGCCGGCCTCCTCGTGGCTTTAGCCGCGAAGAGGCCGGGACTGCCAATCAAAGCTTCGGCATTTGCCCGAGCCGTGCCACCATCTCGCTCACTACCTGCAGGTCCAGCATGAACTGGTCCACGGTCTTGAACTCGTTGTCGTTGTGCCCGGTGTATTTCACGTCCGGCATGGCCAGGCCGAACTGTACGCCATTGGGCAAGTCGTGCACCGAGGTCGCGCCGGCCGAGGTGCCGAACTCATGCTTCATGCCCAGGTTCTCGGAGGCCACAGCGAGCAAAGCTTTCACCCATTCGCCTTCGGGGTTGCGGTACATCGGTTCGTCCAGGCTATAGTCGAACGCCACCGGGGTGTGGCTTTGCCGGGTCCACTTGCCCAGTTTGTCGGCCAGTTCATCCTTGATCGTGGCAATGGGTTTGCCTTTGGGGATGCGCAGGTTCACCGCCAATTTCAGGCCCTTGTCATCCACGCCGACAAAGGTCAGCGAGGCGGTCAGTGGGCCCATGAACGGGTCCTTGAAGGCCACGCCGAGCTTGTTGCCAAGGTAGTCCAGGCCCCAGTTGTCGGCCGCGTAGCGGGCCGCATCGGTGAACTGGTTGTGCTTGAGTGGTACCTGCTGGCCAAGGCCGTTGATGAAGTCGAGCATGCGAGCAACCGGGTTCACCCCGGACTCCGGCTCCGAAGAGTGGGCGGAAACACCGGTCACGGTGAGCAACACCTGTTTGCCGTCGGCCTTGGCATCGATGCTGAAGTCGCTTCCGTGCTGCTTCACATACTTGCTGCCGGCTTGCTGCAGGTGTTTGGCCAGCTGTGCCGGGTTGTCGGACACCAGGGTCGCCACCGATGTGGTCGGGATCTGGTTGGTGGCCAGGCCACCGGTCAGGTTGACGATTTCGGCACCCTTGCCCGTGGCCGGGCGCTTGCTGAAGCTGGCCATGACCGTGCCGTAGCCTTTTTCGGCGATGACCACTGGGTAGCCGCCGTCGAGGGCCAGGTTGTAGTCAGGTGTAGGGTTGCGCTCGAAATAGTAGGGGATGGCATCACCGCTGGTTTCTTCGGTGGTGTCGATCAGCAGCTTGAACTGCCGGGCGAGCGGCAAGTTTTCATCCTTGGCTACCTTCAGTGCATACATCGCCACCACGATGCCGTTCTTGTCGTCTTCGGTGCCGCGGCCGTACATGCGGTCACCGACCAGGGTGACCTTGAACGGGTCCAAGCGCGTACCGTCGGCCAGCTTCCAGTTGTCCGGGTTGACCGGTACCACGTCGGCGTGGGCATGGATGCCGATCACTTCCTTGCCGCTACCCAGCGAAATTTCGTACACCCGGTTGTCGATGTTGCGGAAGGCCAGGCCGAAGCTGTCGGCCAGGGCCTTGATCTTGTCGGCGATCTTGAGGAACTCAGGGTTTTCGTACTGCGGCGTGCCCTCGACGTTGAAGGTGGGAATGGCCACCAGTTCGCGCAGGGTTTCGGTTGCAGCCTTGCCGTACTTGATGCGGGTATACAGGCCGAGCAGGCGGTTGATTTCGTCCTGTTGCTCGGCGGCCAATGGTGTGTTGGCCAGGTAGGCGTCGAGGGTTGCCTCGAGGTTATCGGCCTTGGCCAAGTCGCTGCCTTTGAGCTTGCCGAGGAACTGCTTGAAGTCGCTTGGGTCGCTGCCGTCGAAGGCTTTGACGATGGCAGCGGACTGCTGCTGGGTGAGGTTGGCCTGGGCTGGCTGAGTGAACAAGCCGATGCTGGCCAGCAGCAGGGTGGTGGCGGTGAGTTTTTTCAGGTGCATGGTTGCGCGCATTCCTTCGCCAATCATTGTTATGGGTTACCCGTCCGGAAACGGGAAGACGCCCACGCTAACACCAATGACCCGTGGCACGGGAGTACCAGAAACGCGACTTGTCGCACAAACGAAAAAGCCCCGGGCTCAGGCCCAGGGCTTTTTTGATATGGCGCACTCGGCGGGATTCGAACCCACGACCCCTGCCTTCGGAGGGCAGTACTCTATCCAGCTGAGCTACGAGTGCAACGCGCACGCATGATACCCATCTGAATCGGTGACGTCCATCGCCTTGATCTGTAGCTGTTTTTACCTTATTGGTTGTGCAGATCCCTACAGGCCGGAGGCATGCCGACATCTCAGAGGGCGATCAACTCGGGCCTCAGGCCCTCTACACGGCGTGACGGTGGCGGCAGGTAGCCGCCGTCGCCGGTGATCTGGTGCAGCACCTTTTCGCGCAGGCCGTGCAGCGCTACGCCGGAGCGCAAGCGCGGGTGCGGCAGGTCTATGCCCACCACCGATTTGATGCGACCCGGCCGTGGCTCCAGCACCACAACCCGATCCGCCAGGTACGTCGCCTCTTCGGCATCGTGGGTCACCAGCAAGGTGGTGATGCCCGCCCGCTCGCGAATGGCCAGCAATTCGTCCTGCAGTTGCTGGCGGGTCAGCGCATCCAGTGCGCCGAACGGCTCGTCGAGCAGCAGGATGCGCGGGCTGGCTACCAGGCCACGGGCTATCGCCACACGCTGGGCCATACCACCGGACAGCTGGTGTGGATAGGCCGACTCGAAGCCGACCAGCCCCACCAGTTGTACGAATTCATGTACCCGCCGGGCGCGCTCACCTTGGGTGAGCGACTCGTTGGCCAGGCCCAGCGCAATGTTCTGTTCCACGTTCAACCAGGGAAACAGCCGATGCTCCTGGAACACGATGCCACGTTCGCCACCAATACCGCTGACGGCGTGGCCGTCGATGCGAATGCTGCCGCTGTAGTCGGTATCCAACCCCACCAGCAGGCGCAGCAGGGTGGACTTGCCGCAGCCGGAAGCGCCGACGATGGCGATGAACTCGCCCTGGTTGATCGAAAGGTTGAAGTTGCGGATGGCCTCGAGCGGTTGGCCATCGACGCTGAACACTTTGCCCACCCCTTCGAAACTGACCAGGGGCGGGGTTGCGTCGGGCTGGTTGGCCGCGTGCAGGTGCGAAGTGTTGAAGGCGTTCATGCGGTTCTCCAGCGCGTGGCGCGCGATTCAAGGCGTTGTCCAAGGGTGCCGAGCAGGGCGCCGACCAGGCCGATCAACAGCATGGCGGCCATCACCTGGTCCATACGGAACAGCTGCTGGGCACCGATCATCAGGCTGGCGATGCCGCCGTCCGAGGGCATGAAGTATTCGGCACCGATGGTGCCCAGCCAGGCATAGATCAGCGACAGGCGCAGGCCCGCGAAAATGCCCGGGGCCGCACCGGGCAGTACCAGCAGGCGCAAGCGTTGCCACAGACCCAGACGCAGGGTGCGGGCGGCTTCGCCCAACTGTGGTGAGAGGCCGGCGATACCGCGCTGGGTAGCGATCAGCAACGGGAAGAACGCGGCCAGCCCGACGAATACGTGCTTGGCCCCTTCGCCCAGGCCGAACCAGGCGGTGAGCAGCGGCACCCAGGCGAACAGCGCCACCTGGCGCAAGGCTGTCAGGCTCGGCCCGAACAGGCGCTCGGCATTACGGGACAGCCCTAGCACCAAGCCGGCCAGCAGGCCTGCGCCGCCACCCAGCAGCAAGCCGGTCAGGGTGCGTTGCAGGCTGAGCAGCAAGGCTTGTGGTAGCGAACCATCAGCCAGGCCGACCAGCAGCGTGCGCAGTACCTCCAGTGGCGAGGTCAAGATATTCGGGTCGACCCAGCCGAAGCTGCTGCTGGCCTGCCACAGCGCCAGTATCGCCAAGGGAAGCAGCAGGCTTTGCCAGCCACGCGGCACAGCACCGCGCTGGTGTTCCCCGGTGGCCGGTTGCGGCCAGTAAAGCAGGCGATGTTCCAGGGCCGAAAAACTGCGCTCCAGCACGGCACCGACCAGGCCGATCACCAGGATGCACAGCAGCACCAGGTCGAGCATGAACAGCTGCCGCCCCCAGACCATCAGGTAACCGATCCCCTCGCTGGAAGCCAGCAACTCGACCGCCAGCAGTGAGGTCCAGCCGGTGGCCAGTGCCAGGCGTACGCCAGTCAGAAAGGCGGGCAGGGCCGCCGGTAGCAACAGGCGCAGAAACAGCAGATGGCGAGGCAGGCGTAGCGCCGCGGCGGCCTCGCGCAGCTTGGGCTGGGCATCGCGCACACCGACCAGCGTGTGCAAGGTGATGGGGACCACCACGGCTTTCACCAGCACCACCAGCTTGAGCAACTCGCCGATGCCGAAGAACAGCATGAACAACGGGATCCAGGCCAGGGTCGGAATCTGCGCCAGCGCCACGAAGGTTGGCAGCACCAATGTCTGCGCCTGACGCGAAGCGCCCAGCCATACACCCAGCAGCAAGCCGCTGCCGATACCTACCGCCAGCCCCCAGAACAACCGCTGCAAGCTTATCCACAGGTGTTCCCAAAGCTCGCCGGCGCCAAACTCCAGCGCGCTTTGCCACACCAGCGCTGGTGCCGGCAGTATCTGCTCGCTCATCCAGTGCTGCCGGCTGGCCACCTCCCATAGCAGCGCAATCAGCACAGGCAGCAACCACGGCAGAACCCGCTGCACAGAGAGAATGCGGTCCCTGTGGGAGCGGCCTTGCGCCGCGAATGGGCCGCGTAGCGGCCCCCCCGATTCCTGCTCAGCACTCCATTCATAGGCCATTTCCCGAAGCGTTGTTAAGTTATTCACTTATGGAATTAAAAATTAACTTAATCAGCATTCAAGAGATAAGAGCATGCGTCCTCTGCATGGGGAAGCCCCTTGCCGTTGCGTTTTCCTCATATTTTCCATGCGTTTTCCGCAAGCTCCGCTCAGGCCCGCATGCAGCCTGATTTATGCCTTTCAGTTACTAAAAAATGAAGTTTTGATCTTTGTGGGTTCTAACCAGACCTGCCTAGCTTCTGGCCAAAGCGCCGGCCATCGCCGGTGGCAGCCTGCCAAGGAGCCTTGCCATGAAAACCCCGTTGCGTCACCTGATTACCGCCCTTGGGCTGGCGTTCACCCTAAGTGCCCACGCGGCTGAACCGGCCAAGCCAGCAAGCATCCGCATCGCCGTCCCCGACCTGAGCGCCGGCAGCAAGCCCAGCGCCGGTGGTGTGGTCGATGTACTGCGTGACCAGCAATTGCTGGAGAAGGAATTCGCCAAGGACGGCATCCGCATCGACTGGCGCTTTTTCAAGGGTGCCGGGCCGGTGGTGAACGAGGCATTGGCCAACGGCCAGGCTGATTTCGCGTACCTCGGCGACCTGGCGGCAATCGTCGGCAAGGCCAATGGCCTGGATACCCGCGTGCTGTCGGCGGGCGTGCGCGGGGTGAAGAGCTACCTGGGCGTGGTACCGGGCTCTGGCATCAAGACCTTGCACGACCTCAAGGGCAAGCGTGTGGCGGTGTTCCGCGGCACTGCCAACCAGTTGTCGTTCGCCAGCGCCCTGGCCAGCCAGGGGCTGAGCGAGCGTGAGCTGAAGGTGATAAACCTCGATTTCAACGCCGCCAACGCTGCGCTGGCGGCCAAGCAGATCGATGCCACCTGGGGCCTGTCCAACCTGCTATCGCTGCGTGAGCGCGGGCTGGTCGAGCTACCGGTCAATTCGCGTGACCTCGAAGGCGCCGGCAGCACCCAGGCAGTGCTGCTGGGCACCGGCGATTTCATCCGTCAATACCCCGAGCTGGTGCAGCGCCTGGTCAATGCCCAGGAGCAGGCCAGTGCCTGGCTGCGCGACGAACACAACCGTCAGGCATACATCGATCTGGTGGCCAGCAACGCCAATTGGCCGCGCAGCATCCTCAGCGATGACCTGGCCAAGGAAGACCTCGCCCACTACTTCGACCCACGCCTGGACGCCGGATTCGTCGGCCAACTGCAGCAAGGCGTCGACCTGGCTGCCAAGGAGCGTTTGATTCGCCGTGGCTTCCAGGTGGCCGACTGGATCGAACCGCGTTTCCTCGATGCTGCGCTGAAACAGGAGCAGGCCGTGCAGGCCGCCCGCTGAACCATCAAAAACCCCGACAATGACCGCAAGGACCACGACCATGAGCAATGCTGCCCTGGCCACCGCGCCACAAGCCCTTGAACTCGACATTCACCCGGTTGCCGGCCGTATCGGCGCCGAAATCCGCGGGGTAAGACTGTCCGCCGACCTCGACGCAGCTACCGTCGAGGCTATTCAGGCGGCCCTGGTACAACACAAAGTGATCTTCTTCCGTGAGCAGACCCACCTGGATGACCAGAGCCAGGAAGGTTTTGCCAAACTGCTCGGCGAGCCGGTGGCCCACCCGACCGTACCGGTGGTCGATGGCACCAGCTACCTGCTGCAACTGGATGGTGCCGAAGGTCAGCGAGCCAACTCCTGGCACACCGACGTGACCTTCGTCGATGCCTACCCCAAAGCCTCGATCCTGCGCAGCGTGGTGGCGCCGGCATCCGGTGGCGATACCGTGTGGGCCAACACGGCTGCGGCCTACCAGGAATTGCCTGAGCCGCTGCGCGAGCTGGCCGACAAGCTGTGGGCGGTGCACAGCAACGAATACGACTACGCCAGCATCAAGCCAGATGTAGACCCGGCCAAGCTTGAGCGTTATCGCAAGGTATTCACATCGACCGTGTACGAAACCGAGCACCCGGTGGTACGCGTGCATCCGATCAGTGGTGAGCGGGCACTGCAATTGGGGCACTTCGTTAAACGCATCAAGGGCTATTCGCTGGCGGATTCGCAGCACCTGTTCGCTGTGCTGCAAGGGCATGTGACGCGCCTGGAGAACACTGTGCGCTGGCGCTGGCAGGTGGGGGATGTGGCGATTTGGGATAACCGCGCGACGCAGCATTATGCGGTGGATGATTATGGGACCCAGCCGCGGGTTGTGCGCCGGGTGACATTGGCGGGAGAAGTGCCGGTGGGTGTGGATGGTCAACTGAGCCGGACTACGCGTAAAGGTTGAGAGTGCCGGGGCCGCTTTGCGGCCCTGTCGCGACACAAGGCCGCTTCCACAAAAGCACGGCGCACGCCGAGCCAATGTGTAGCGGCCTTGTGTTGCGATCCGGGGGCGAAGCCCCCAGCTACATCTCGGTATCACAGGCAATCAACTGCCTCACCAGCCCTTGCGCCAGCGGCGACAAGCCATACCCCACCCGGCTCACCACTCCATAGCGTGTATGGCACGCTTCTTCCTGCTCCGGCGTCAGGTCCGCCAGCTGCAACTTCACCAGCCCGCCGTCGCGTTGATAAGGCCGCAAATTGGCATTGCAGGCAATGCCGATGGTGTCCGAGTGCATCACCACATTCAGCAGCGCGTACCCATGCTCGCACTCCACCGCAGGCAAGAAGTCCTGCCGCCCACTAAGGTCACTGAGGATCTTGCGGATATTCGGCGGGCGAAAAGTGGTGGCCATCGGATAGTCGAACAGGTCTCGTGCCAGCACGCTCTGCCGCTTGGTCAGCGGGTGCCCGGCGCGGCAGCAAAAATGCCAGCGTTGCGGCGTCAGCTTGTGCACTTGGTAATCCGGGTCAGACTCGAACTGGCGGGTGTCGGCAACGAAAAACTCGATCTCCTCGGCTACCAGCTTGCGGTTCAGCGCCTGCCAGTTGTCCACCTGGAAGCAGGTGCGCGCCGCCGGGAATTCGGCCACGAAGCGCGCCACCGCACGCGGCACCAAACCACCGGCTGGCGCGGGGCCGGAGCCAAAGCGCACCACCCCGGTGGTTGCGCCGTTGAATTGGTGAATTTCGTTGACCAGGTTGTGCGCCCCATGCACCAGCCGCCGCGAATGCTCCAGCACCAGCAACCCCTGGCGGGTTGGCGCCAGTTCCTTGCTGGCGCGGTCCACCAGGCGGCAGCCGATGTTGTGCTCCAGGGTCTGGATGCTGCGGCTGAAAGCCGATTGCGACAGGTTAACCGCCGCCGCTGCCGCCACGAAACTGCGGTGCTCGACAAGGGCAATGTAGTGGCGCAGTTGACGCAGATCGATATGCATTTTCTACATTAAAACCTTCGGTCAAATGCAATTGCTGACAAGGGTGAGTCCCCTTATAAAGGGTGTTACTTATTCCACTAAATATGAATTACAAATATTTATATCACTTAAAAGAATATAAGCCCGTCTGACCGCGACTCGGTTCCGCCAACGGAAATGCTCGCCAGGGCCCATGCCTCAAGGAGCATTTGCATGTCCGGACTTTCCCGTTGGCCTGCGCGCGCGTCGCGTTTCACCTTGCAACCCTTGGCCGCTGGCGTGCTGCTGGCGGCGTCCTCCGGAAGCTTTGCCGAAGCGCCGGTCAGTGCCACCCCGGCGGTGGAACAGGAAGCCAAGCTCGGCACCGTCACGGTCAATGCTCGCCGCCGGGAAGAAACCGCGCAAAGCGTGCCCACGCCGATCAGCGTGTTGGACAGCGAAACCCTGGAAACTCAGCGCATCTACCGCGTGCAGGATTTGCAACAGTTGGTGCCCAGCACCAACGTCGCTTATGTGCATGCGCGCCAGTCGAGCATCTCGATCCGTGGCCTGGGTAACAACCCGGCCAGCGACGGCTTGGAAGGCAGCGTTGGTATCTACCTGGACAACGTCTACCTCGGCCGCCCCGGCATGGCGGTATTCGACCTGCTGGATGTCGAGCAACTGGAAGTGCTGCGCGGCCCGCAGGGCACGTTGTTCGGCAAGAACACCACCGCTGGTGTGCTGAACATCACCACGCGCAAGCCCACCTTCCACCGCGAAGGCAGCATCCAGCAGTCGTTCGGCGAAGACGGCTACCTGCAAACCCAGGGCAGTTTCTCGGGGCCGATCAGCGAGACGCTGGCCGGGCGCATCAGCGCCTATCGCACCGAAGACGATGGCTATGTGAAGAACATCCACAACGGTGACGACCTCAACGGCGGCAAGCGCCAGGGCTTTCGCACCCAACTGCTGTTCAAGCCCAGCGACACCTTCAACCTGCGCTGGATAGGCGAGTACAACGAAGAAGACTCCAACAACGGCATCCTCAGCCTGTACAGCACCGGGCCGACCATCAATGGCGTCAATCGCTACGAAAGCCTGGCCGCCCAGGCGGGCGCGACGCTGGTGTCGGGCAAGGACCGCAAGGTCAATTTCGACGCCGACCAACAGGTGACGGTGTTCCAGGGCGGTACTTCGGTGGAGGCCAACTGGACCTTGCCCAACGACTTCACCCTGACTTCGATCACCGCCTACCGCTGGTGGGACTTCACCCCGCGCAACGACGACGGCCTGAACGTGCCGGTGTTCTACAGTGCCGGTGTATCGGTGCGTGACAAGCAGTACTCGCAGGAAATCCGCCTGGCATCGCCCACCGGTGGTGCATTCGACTATGTGCTGGGTGCCTACTACTTCAAGCAGGACCTGGACAACAAGTCCTTCACCTATTACGGGCCGCAGGCGGATATCTGGAACCTGACCCCGGCCGGTGCGCTGAACAACGTCAACACAATCGGTGATGGGCACATCGATACCGACAGCTACGCGCTGTTCGCCCAGGGCACCTGGCATGTCACCGATCGCCTGGACTTCACCGCCGGTATCCGCGGAACCTACGAAGAAAAGAGCGCCTGGGTGACTCGCGATGCGCCCAGCGGCGGTGCCGCGGTAGATGGGGCCGCTGCCGCCGCGCGCCAGGCCCGGATAGGTGCCTATGATTCGGGCGACCTCAACCAATACAGCTTCAGCCCTTCCGGCCTGTTGGGCCTGAGCTACCGCTTCAGCGAGCAACTGCTGGGCTACGCCACCCTGACTCACGGTGAGAAATCTGGCGGTGTAAACCTGACTGTAGGCGCCGCGCCACGGCTGGGCACCGATTCGCTGCTGGTGGGCACCGAGCGGGTCAACAACGCCGAACTGGGCTTGAAAAGCACCTTGTTCGACGGCCGCCTGCAACTCAACAGCAATCTGTTCTGGGCTGAAGTGCATGGTTACCAGGCCAACGTCTACGACCAGATCAACCGCGTGCAGTACCTGGCCAACGCTGGGCGCGTGCGCTCGCGCGGCCTGGAGTTCGAGGCCACGGCGCTGCCGATTCGTGGCCTCACGGTCAACTTCAACGGTTCGTGGAACGACGTACGCTACACCGAGTACAAGGACGCCCCATGCCCGCCGGAGGTGAGCCTGGCCAATGCCACTGCCACCTGCGATCTGTCCGGCCACCAGGTGGTCGGCGCCTCCAAGTACATCGCCAACCTCAACACCCAATACAAGTGGCAAGCCACCGAGCATGTCGAGCCCTACGTCACTGCCAGCTACGCCTTCCGCTCGAAGGCCGTGGGCACCATTGACGATTCCGATTTCGGCCAGATCCCCAGCTACGCGCTGGTCAACCTTTCCGCCGGTGTGCGCCTGGACCAGGGCGACGGCGTGGTCGACCTGTCGCTGTGGGTGAAAAACGCCGGCGACAAAACCTACTTCACCAGCCTGTGGAACTCCGCCAACGGTGGTTATGCCGGCGTGCTCGGCACCCCACGCACCTTCGGCGCAACCGCCCGTTACGACTTCTGAGCACAAGGAGCTATGCCATGAATGCCAAGACCCAAACCCCTGCACTGCCTGAAGGCGCCTGCCTGACCGCAAAAGTCCCGGAGCGCGACGAAGCGCTGCTCGGCGACGTGGTGGTCAACCCGTACCGCCTGGCGCCGCTGACCGCGATCATCCGCGACGGCGGGCGCAGCCTGAGTGACGCGCATGTCCGTGTGCTGGGGCGCGGTGAGCGGGGCGTGGACATCGTCTATGACGTGTCCGACCGTTCGCTGTGGACCTACGGCGGTATCCCGGTATTTGGCCTGTACCCGGACCACGTCAACCAGGTGGAAGTGACCTACAAGCTCGATGGCGAGCGCATTCGCGAGCAGTACCAGATCTACGCCCCCGCCGTGCGTCTGCCCGTGGTGGCGAAGCAGACTGCTGCGTTGCCAGAGGTGGAACCGGTCAAAGTGGCGCCGGGCTTCGAAAAGCGCCTGTACCTGTTCAACCATCTGCAGGGCGACATTCCGGGCGGCCGCGCCTTCAAGTGGAATGCCCTGGGTGGTGCGGCGGAATGGGACCAGGTGGGCAACAACTGGATTGCCGACAGCAATGGCGATGTGCGCTGGTACCTGGATATCGAACAGATCCACGACTCCAACCGCCGCGATAGCCTGGGCGGCACCATGGGCTTCCAGCAGACCCGCGACGGCAAGCTGATCTGGGGCCAGGGCCAGACCTATTCCAAGTATGACCTGCTGGGCCGACGCATCTGGCAGCGCAGCCTGCCCGACAAGTTCGCCGACTTTTCCCATGAAATCCGCGAAACCAGCAATGGCACCTACTTGCTACGGGTTCGGCACCAGCGACTACCGCCGCCCTGACGGCAAGCGCGTGCGCTCGATCCGTGACCATATCATCGAGGTCAGCGAGGCCGGGGATGTGCTCGATTTCTGGGACCTCAACCAAATCCTCGACCCCTACCGAGGCGATCTGCTGGAAACCCTCGGCAAGGCGGCGATCCAACTGCCGCCTGGGGTGCAGAAACAGGACGAGCGGTTGGCCAACGAATTGGCCGAGGGCGACTTGCCCTTTGGTGACACGCCGGGGGTGGGCACCGGGCGTAACTGGGCACACGTCAATGCCATCGATTACGACGCCGATGACGACAGCATCATCGTTTCAGCACGGCATCAGGGCGTGGTGAAGGTTGGTCGCGACAAGCAGGTGAAGTGGATTCTTGCTTCGCCTCAAGGCTGGCCGCAGCACCTGCGTGAGAAGGTACTGAAACCGGTTGAAAGCGAAGGTTTCGACTGGTCGTGGACCCAGCACACCGCCTGGCTGACCGGCAAAGGCACGCTGACCGTGTTCGACAATGGCTGGGGGCGTGACTTTGCGCCGACCAAGCTGGCGGGCAACTACAGCCGGGCAGTGGAGTACCGCATCGACGAAGCCGAGGGCACGGTCGAGCAGGTGTGGGAGTACGGCAAGGCACGCGGCGACGAGTGGTACAGCCCGGTGACCTCGGTGGTGGCCTACCGGCCAGAGACCGACACCCAGTTCATCTACTCGGCTTCGGTGAACTTCCTCACCCCGAAAAATTGACCACTACCGTGCTCAACGAGGTGCGGCGCGGGACCCAGGAGGTGTTGGTGGAACTGAAGGTACACAGCCGGCAGCCGGGCTCGGTCGGTTATCGAGCACTGGTGATCGACTTGGCCAAGGCGTTCTGATTCATCCCCTTCGGGAGGGCCGTCGGTCCTCCCATCACATTTCCTTCAGTTGATTCGTCTAACCTGTACCGGCCTCTTCGCGGCGGTTCGGCGCCCTGATGAGCCCGCGACGAGGCCGGTTGCCATCATGCGGGATGATGAATTTTCCACTCGGCTGTTCAACCATTCGTTCTTTTTTTCGAACAGCCTATTGTCCAACACCCCAGCAGCCGCTTAGCATTCGTTTGAGATTTCAAACGCTCGATGCCCTGCCTTGGGCGCTTTTCAACAATCAACAATTCGGGAAGCCGACATGCAGCTCAAAGACGCTCAGTTGTTCCGCCAGCAAGCCTATATCAATGGTGAGTGGCTGGATGCGGACAACGGCCAGACCATCAAGGTGACCAACCCGGCCACCGGTGAAGTCATCGGTACCGTGCCGAAGATGGGTACCGCGGAAACCCGCCGTGCCATCGAAGCCGCCGACAAGGCCCTGCCGGCCTGGCGTGCCCTGACCGCCAAAGAGCGTTCGGCCAAGCTGCGTCGCTGGTTCGAACTGATGATCGAGAACCAGGACGACCTGGCTCGCCTGATGACCACCGAGCAAGGCAAGCCACTGGCCGAAGCCAAGGGCGAAATCGCCTACGCCGCCTCGTTCATCGAGTGGTTCGCCGAAGAAGCCAAGCGCATCTACGGTGACACCATCCCTGGCCACCAGCCAGACAAGCGCCTGATCGTCATCAAGCAGCCAATCGGTGTTACCGCGGCCATCACGCCGTGGAACTTCCCGGCCGCCATGATCACCCGTAAAGCCGGCCCGGCCCTGGCCGCTGGCTGCACCATGGTGCTCAAGCCTGCTTCGCAAACCCCTTACTCCGCCCTGGCCCTGGTAGAACTGGCCCACCGTGCCGGTATCCCGGCTGGCGTGCTGAGCGTGGTTACCGGTAGCGCTGGTGAAGTTGGCGGCGAGCTGACCGGCAACTCCCTGGTACGCAAACTGTCCTTCACCGGCTCGACCGAAATCGGTCGCCAGCTGATGGAAGAATGTGCCAAGGACATCAAGAAGGTTTCCCTGGAGCTGGGTGGCAACGCCCCGTTCATCGTGTTCGACGACGCCGATCTGGACAAGGCGGTCGAAGGCGCGATCATCTCCAAGTACCGCAACAACGGCCAGACCTGCGTCTGCGCCAACCGTATCTACGTGCAGGACGGCGTCTACGACGCGTTCGCCCAGAAGCTGGCCGCTGCTGTGGCCAAGCTGAAGATCGGTAACGGCCTGGAAGAAGGCACCACCACTGGCCCGCTGATCGACGGCAAGGCTGTCGCCAAGGTTCAGGAACACATCGAAGACGCCGTTGGCAAAGGCGCCAAGGTGCTGTCCGGTGGCAAGCTGATCGAAGGCAACTTCTTCGAGCCGACCATTCTGGTTGACGTGCCGAAGACTGCTGCTGTCGCCAAGGAAGAGACCTTCGGCCCATTGGCGCCGCTGTTCCGCTTCAAAGACGAAGCCGAAGTCATCGCCATGTCCAACGACACCGAGTTCGGCCTGGCCTCGTACTTCTACGCCCGCGACATGAGCCGCGTGTTCCGTGTTGCCGAAGCGCTGGAATACGGCATGGTGGGTATCAACACCGGCCTGATCTCCAACGAAGTGGCGCCGTTCGGTGGCATCAAGGCTTCGGGCCTGGGCCGCGAAGGTTCCAAGTACGGTATCGAGGACTACCTCGAAATCAAATACCTGTGCATCAGCGTCTGATAGCACGGTAAAGGCTTTACCTCTGCCAGCGGGGCGCGAGAGCGACGTCTCGCTGGCCTTTTTTACATCGCAGTACCTGGTGGCCAGGGCGTTTGCGGCAGTCGATCAACGAATACTGTTCGCGAGCACTCCCAGCCCCCCGAATAAAAGCGCCATTCCTGTCGGCGCAATGAGGGCATTATGAGCAAGACCAACGAATCCTTGATGCAACGTCGTGTAGCTGCCGTCCCACGTGGCGTTGGCCAGATCCACCCGATCTTCGTCGACACCGCGAAGAACTCGACTGTGATCGACGTTGAAGGCCGCGAACTGATCGACTTCGCCGGCGGCATCGCAGTGCTGAACACCGGCCACCTGCACCCGAAAGTGGTTGCGGCCGTGCAAGAGCAACTGACCAAGGTCAGCCACACCTGCTTCCAGGTCCTGGCTTACGAACCTTACGTAGAGCTGTGCGAAAAGATCAACAAGCTGGTCCCAGGCGACTTCGACAAGAAGACCCTGCTGGTCACCACCGGCTCCGAAGCCGTTGAAAACGCCGTGAAGATCGCCCGTGCCGCCACCGGCCGCGCTGGCGTCATCGCCTTCACCGGCGGCTACCACGGCCGTACCATGATGACCCTGGGCCTGACCGGCAAGGTTGTGCCGTACTCCGCTGGCATGGGCCTGATGCCAGGCGGTATCTTCCGCGCCCTGTTCCCGAGCGAACTGCACGGTATCAGCGTTGACGATGCCATCGCTTCGGTCGAGCGCATCTTCAAGAACGACGCCGAGCCACGCGACATCGCCGCGATCATCCTCGAGCCAGTACAAGGCGAAGGCGGCTTCCTGCCAGCGCCTAAAGAGCTGATGAAGCGCCTGCGCGCCCTGTGCGACCAGCACGGCATCCTGCTGATCGCCGACGAAGTACAGACTGGCGCTGGCCGTACCGGCACCTTCTTCGCCATGGAACAGATGGGCGTTGCGCCTGACCTGACCACCTTCGCCAAATCCATCGCTGGCGGCTTCCCGCTGGCCGGTGTGTGCGGCAAGGCCGAGTACATGGACGCGATCGCTCCGGGCGGCCTGGGCGGCACCTACGCCGGTTCGCCGATCGCTTGCGCCGCGGCCCTGGCCGTGATCGAAGTGTTCGAAGAAGAAAAACTGCTGGACCGCAGCAAGGCTGTGGGTGAGCGCCTGACCACCGGCCTGCGCGAAATCCAGAAGAAGCACCCGATCATCGGCGACGTCCGTGGTCTGGGCTCGATGATCGCTGTTGAAGTCTTCGAGAAAGGCACTCACACCCCGAACGCTGCTGCTGTTGGCCAGGTGGTTGCCAAGGCACGCGAAAAGGGTCTGATCCTGCTGTCCTGCGGCACCTACGGCAACGTTCTGCGTATCCTGGTACCGCTGACTGCCGAAGACGCACTGCTGGACAAAGGTCTGGCCATCATCGAAGAGTGCTTCGCTGAACTCGCTTGATGTGACGCGCTTCTGAAAAAACCCGCTTCGGCGGGTTTTTTTGTGCCCAGAAAAGCCTTGGGGCGCTATGGTTAGCGGAGGATTTGCTTGGGAAGCTGCGACGGACTGTGTGTCAGGCTATTCAGGAGTAGTTGGCGATGAGCGCTGCAAACCCCACCGCACCAAACGTACTGATTGTCGAGGGCGATCCCTGGGTACGTGACATGCTCAGCGAAATGCTGCTCAGCGTGCGCTGTGACGCGCGCCTGCAAGTATGCGCCGACGGCTCGCAAGCGCTCAGTGCGTTGTCCAGTAAGCCTGACCTGATCATCGCCGCCCGCGAGCTGGCCGGTGTCGATGGCCTCGACCTGTTGCGCAAGGTGCGCGCCAAAGGGCCGGGGCTGCCGTTCATTCTCATGAGCAACCGCAGCGACAGTGCCAGTGTGCGCGAGGCATTGCCCCTGCACCCCACGGCCTACCTGAGCAAACCGTTGAACCTGGACAACCTGCGCAAGCGCCTGGAAGAGCTGCTGGTGGCCGTTGGCGAAGAGATCGCCTGCCCAATGCCGGCCTTGCAGCCGGGTGCCAGCCTGCCGGCCTACCTTGAACAGCGTCGCGCTAACGCCGATGGCGGGCCGCTGTTGGCCGATGTGCAGGTGGCTATCAAGCGCGCGCTCAACCCCCAGGGCCTGAACCTGAAGGTGCTCGAAGAGGAGGTGCGTAACGACCCGCAGGTCACGGCGGTATTGATCGCGGCGGCCAATAGCGCGGCCTTGCACCGTGAGGCGCCGGTGCAGACGTTGCTGCAAGCCCTGAACAAGCTTGGCAGCACCCAGAGCATGAACCTGATCCTGGGCATGACCCTCAAGCGCAGCGCACGCCTCAGCGACCCACTGCTGGCTGAGCACGCGGCCCGTTACTGGGACCTGTCGCTGCATACGGCGGAATATGGCCGCACCCTGGCGCGTCTGCTCGAGCTGGACGAAGGGCGTTGTTACTGCGCGGGCTTGCTGCATTGCCTGGGTGACCTGGCGGTGTTGCGCTGCCTGCAGGAGTGGCGGCTGGCCGGAGGGGAGCTGGACGAGCGCAATGTGCAGCAGTCGCTGGATGAGTTTGGTGCGGCGTTCGGTTCGGCGCTGCGTACCCGTTGGCGGCTGCCGCTGGCCTTGCGCGAATTGATCGCGGCGATCTACCAGTTGGGCGGCGGCGTGTATTCGCGGGAGATCCTGGCCATGAGCCTGGCAGGGCAGCTGTCGCGGCTGCCGGCTGAGCAGGGGCTGAGAGAAGTAGCCAGCGGCAAGACCGCACGCTTGCTCAAGCTGGGCTTGCCGGAGCTGAACCGGCTGCGCAAGGTGGAAAACCCCGAAGTCAAACCGCAGGAAGAGCCGCCGGTGTAGCCCCTGTAGGAGCGGGCGAGCCGGCGAACACCGGCCAAAGCCGGTGCCATCCTGTACGTTGCCTGATCAGCCGCGGACTATCTGGTTCTTGCCTTGCCGCTTGGCTTGGTACATCGCCGCATCGGCTCGGGCATACAGGCTATCCAGCGTTACATCCTCTTCGGTCAGCCCGGTCAGCCCCTGGCTCACCGTCACCCCGTAGGTCTGCTGCCCATGGCTGAAGCTCAAGCGCTGAATCTGCCGCTGCAAACGCTCGGCAATCTGTTCTGCGACCTCGGCGTTGCAACCTGGGAACACCGCTGCGAACTCCTCGCCGCCAATGCGCCGAACAGGTCGCCACGGCGTAGCACGGCTTTGCCGCTGTCGGCGATGTGTTGCAGCACCTGATCGCCTTCCTGGTGGCCGTAACTGTCGTTGATGCGCTTGAAGTCATCGATATCCAGCAACAGAAAGGCCAGCGGCGTGCCGTCTTCGCGGGCGCTGTCGAACGCTTGCTGAGCACACTCGAAGAAGTGCCTGCGGTTGCTGCTCTGGGTCAGCACATCGGTGGTGGCCAGGCGCTGCAGCTCCCCTTCAAGCTGCTTCTTTTCGGTGATGTCTTCGGCGATACCGACAATGATCACCCGGTCGCCATCGTGCTGCTGGTTGATGTAGCACTTGTCGCTCAACCAGCGCAGTTGCCCGTCGGCATTGAGGATACGGTATTCGCGGTCTTCCACTGCGCCCTTGAGCAGCACCTGAGCCAGGCTGCGTTCGGCGAACTCGAGGTCATCGGGGTAAATACTGTCACGCCATTCGTTGTAGTCGGCCAGCACCAGGCTGACGGGGCGGCCAAAGATGCGCTCGTAGGCGGGGCTCACATACAGCACCTGGCGGGTTTCCCAGTCGAAGGCCCAGAGCACCGCATTGACGCTGTCGAGCAGCGAGCTGAACAGCTGATCGCGCTCACTCAGGCGGGCAACCTCGCCTTGGGCGTGGAGGAGTGCCAGTAACGTCTGGGCGGCTTCGGGAGGTGGGGTGCCGGGCAATGTCGTTGGAATGTTCTTGGCCATGTGCACGAAGCGGGTCTCAACGTGAAAGCATCCGGCCCGCCACGCGGGCGATGTGCCGAATTTGAGTGGGAACGTGGGGGCTAAGTTCCGGACGGCACGCCCCACGGTGGGGCGTGCCGATCAACGGTGGTCAGGCGCCGGTCGGGCGCAGGGAGTAGGTCTTGAGTTGTGCCGCGAAGTCGCGCAGGGCGTGGATACCGCTGCTTTCGGCCTCGTGTACCCAGTCCTTCATGGCCGCCAGCATGTCGTGGCCGTTGGCGCTGGTGCGTGCCCAGATCTGCTGCAGGGCCAGGCGCTTTTCGTAGATGGTTTTCAGTGCCTGGCTGTGCGCGAGCATCGACTCGATGCGCACGTGGTGGCGGTCTTCCAGCAGGCTGGTTTCACGCGACAGCAGGCGTTTGGCACGGCGGAAGCGGTGACGCACCGAGGTATCGACGCGTGCCAGCTCCTGTTTCACCAGCGGGCCGATCACCAGCTTGCGGTACTGGGCCATGATCTGGAAGCGGTTGTTGAGGATGGCCATGGCGGTATCCATGTCCAGGTTGGCCTTGCCGGCCACCCGATGAGCGATGGGCGCCACACGCTGCACCTTGGCCAGACGCAGCAGGCAGAAGAGGCGGATCCAGGCCCAGCCCATGTCGAACTCCCAGCGTTTGACCGAGAGCTTGGCCGAGTTGGGGTAGGTGTGGTGGTTGTTGTGCAGTTCTTCACCACCGATGACGATGCCCCACGGCACCAGGTTGGTGGCGGCGTCGCGGCATTCGAAGTTGCGGTAGCCGAGGGCATGGCCCAGGCCGTTGACCACACCGGCGGCCCAGAACGGAATCCACATCATCTGCACCGCCCAGATGGTGATGCCGATGGTGCCGAACAGCAGCAGGTCGATGACTGCCATCAGTGCGATACCGCCCAGCTTGTAACGCGAGTAGAGGTTGCGTTCGATCCAGTCTTCCGGGCAGTTCTTGCCGTAGATGCGCAGGGTTTCGGGGTTGCGTGCCTCTTCACGGTACAGCTCGGCACCTTTGCGCAACACCGTACTCAGGCCCTTGTACACCGGGCTGTGGGGGTCGTCGGGGGTTTCGCACTTGGCGTGGTGCTTGCGGTGGACGGCGGTCCACTCGCGGGTGTTCTGCGCCGTGGTCAGCCACAGCCAGAAACGGAAGAAATGCTTGAGCGCGCCGTTGAGCTCCAAGGCCCGGTGCGCGGAGTAGCGATGCAGGTAGACCGTGACGCTGACAATGGTCACGTGGGTCATCAACAAAGTGATGCCCACCAGTTGCCAGGCCGACAAGTCGAGCAGGCCGTTGTACCACATAGGTGTAAAAACCCTCGGAATGCAGGAGGAGGGGCTGATTATCCCTTGGCAGGGAAATAAAACCAGTCAAAGCTGACGACGCGATATTTCACGCAATCCATGTGGGATCGGCTTCAGCCGCGAACACCGGCAGAGCCGGTGCCATCCACCGCGTTGCCATCTTCGCGGGTAAACCCGCTCCCACAGTGCGCCAGAGCCTTTATAATGCCCATTCTTTTCTGATGGGCAATCCCACCCGACATGTCTGTTTCCGTTCGCGACGCCTTGCGCATGGCTGCGCTGTATGTGGTGCTCTCGATCCTCTGGCTGGCGCTCGCCGAGGTGATGCTGCACGGCATGACTGACGACCCCCTGGCACTGACCGTGGGGCGGCAGATCAACATCGTGCTGTGGGTGTTGTTCAGTGCCGTACTGATCTACGTTTCCAGGGTACGGCTGCTGAACTTCATCGGTGCTGGTGCGCGCTTGCGCTGCGAGGATCGCGAGCGGCTGCGCATGGCCGCCGCAGTGTTCGACAGTACCCTCGAAGGTGTACTGGTCACCGACCGCCAGGGCCTGATCGTGCACGTCAACCGTGCCTTCATGCGCATCACCGGCTATCAGCAGGACGAGGTGATGGGCCAGCGCCCGAGCAAGTTCAAGTCCGGTCGCCATGGCCTTGCGTTCTACCAGCAGATCTTCGCCACCCTGGCCGAACAGGGCGAGTGGAGCGGTGAAATCTGGAACCGACGCAAGAGCGGCGAAATTTATCCGCAGTGGCAGACCATATGTGCCATTCGCGATGACGATGGTGAGCTCAGCCATTACGTGGCGGTGTTCAGTGACATCAGTGCGATCAAGCATACAGAACAGGAGCTGGCCTACCTGGCCCACCACGACCCATTGACGGGCCTGCCCAACCGCCTGCTGTTCACCGACCGGGTCGAGCAGGCATTGGCGGCGGCACAGGCCAACAAGCGTGGTTGCGCGCTGTTGCTGCTGGACCTGGACCACTTCCAGAGCATCAACGATGGCCTTGGCCACACCATCGGTGACCAGTTGCTGAAACGGGTGGGCGAGCGCCTGGGTGAGGTGCTGGGTAGCGGCGTGACCCTGGCGCGGCTGGGCGGCGACGAGTTCGCTGTGCTGGCCGAGAACTGCCAACAGGTCGGCCAGGCGGGCAAGCTGGCGCAGTGCATCATCGAGCGTATGCGCGAGCCGTTCCTGTGCGAGGAAAATCGCCTGTTCATCAGTGCCAGCGTCGGTATCAGCCTGTTCCCCAGCGATGCGTTGGGCGCCGAACAGTTGCTGCGTAATGCCGACGCGGCGTTGTACAAGGCCAAAAGCAACGGGCGGGCCTGCTATGCGCTGTACACCGAAGAGCTGACTGCCCACGCCCAACACCGGGTCGAGACTGCTGGAGAGCTGCGCCGGGCCCTGGAGCAGGATGAGCTGCGGGTGTATTTCCAGCCGGTACATGACCTGGTGACAGGCCGACAGGTCGGGGTCGAGGCGTTGGTGCGCTGGCAGCATCCCCAGCGGGGCCTGGTGCCGCCGGGCGAGTTCATCCCGATTGCCGAGCGCACCGGGCTGATTGCCGAAATCGATACCTGGGTGCTGCGCCAGGCTTGCCGGCAAATGGTGCAGTGGCAGGCCGAAGGCAGGCAGCTGGCCTTTGTGGCGGTGAACATATCCAGCCGCCTGTTTGGCCAGCATGAGCTGTACCGGCAAGTCGCCGCGGTTTTGCATGAAACTGGCCTGCCCCAGCCTTGCTGGAGCTGGAAGTGACGGAAAGCGCGGTGATGGAAGACCCTGAGGTGGCGCTGGAGCAGCTGCACCGTTTGCGCGAGCTGGGGGTGACCCTGGCCATCGACGACTTCGGCACCGGGTATTCGTCGCTGTTGCGGCTCAAGCGTTTGCCCGTGCAGAAGCTGAAGATCGACCAGGGCTTCGTTGCCGGTTTGCCGCTGGATGAGGATGACATCGCGATCGTGCGGGTGATCATCGCCCTGGCCCGCAGCATGGGCATGCAGGTGCATGCCGAGGGCATTGAGCAGGCCGAGCAGGCCAGTTTCCTGCTGCAGGAGCAGTGTCAATTGGGCCAAGGGTACTGGTTCGGGCGGCCGGTGCCGGCTGGGGATCTTCGCTGGGATTGAGAGCTTGGGGCCGCTTTGCGGCCCGGTCGCGACACAAGGCCGCTCCTACATGGGTATGCGGTCGTCTGTAGGAGCGGCCTTGTGTCGCGATCGGGCTGCAAAGCAGCCCCCGGCAGTCAACGCTTGTTCAAGCCCTTCGCCAGGCGGTCCCCGCCCAGCTGGATCAACGCCACCAACGCCACCAGCAAGGCAATCACGGTCAGCATGATCTGGCTGTCGAAACGCTGGTAGCCATACCGGTAGGCGATATCCCCCAACCCTCCAGCACCAATCGCCCCAGCCATCGCCGAAGAGTTGATCAAGGTCACGAGGGTAATGGTGAACCCCCCCACGATGCCCGGCAGTGCCTCGGGCAGCAGCACATGCCAGACAATGTGCCAGCGCCGGCAGCCCATGGCCTGTGCGGCCTCCACCAAGCCATGGTCGACCTCGCGCAGGCTGACCTCGGCAATCCGCGCAAAGAACGGCGTGGCGGCGATGGTCAGTGGCACCACCGCCGCCCACACGCCGTAGGTGGTGCCTACCACCAGGCGGGTGAAGGGGATCAGCGCGACCATCAGGATCAGGAACGGGATCGAGCGGAACAGGTTGACGAAGGCGCCCAGCACCCGGTTCAGCAGCGGCGCCTCGAAGATCCCGCCCTTGTCGCTGGTGACCAGCAGCACCGCCATCGGTACGCCCACCAGCAGGGCGATCAGCGACGAAACGCCGACCATCAGCAGGGTATCGAGCAAGCCTTCCAGCAGACGATCAAACCACATGGCCCAGCACCTCCACGTCCTCGGCCCAGCGGCGGGCACGTTCCAGCAATTGATGGGTGTCGTGCGGCGAGTGTTGCACCGACAGGATCAACTGCCCCAGGGCATGCTCGCCGATGGTTTCCACGCCACCCTGCAGCAGGCGCACACGCCCGCCCAAGTCTTGGAACAGGGCAGACAGCTCTGGCTCACCGAGCACTGTCAGTTTCAGCACCACGGCGCTGTCATGGCTCGCCGGGCTGGCCTGCAGGCTGGCTTGCAATGCGGCTGGCAGCCTGGCCTGCAAGGGTGCGAGCAGGGTGCGGGTGACCTCGTGGCGGGGAGAACCGAACACCCGCCAGACTTCGCCCTGCTCGACCACCTCACCGCGCTCTAGCACCACCACCCGATGGCAGATATCACGGATTACCGCCATTTCGTGGGTGATCAGCACGATGGTCAGGCCCAGGCGCTGATTGATGTCGCGCAGCAGCTCAAGGATCGAGGCCGTGGTCTCTGGGTCCAGCGCCGAGGTGGCCTCGTCGCACAGCAAGATCTCGGGGTCGTGCACCAGCGCTCGGGCAATGCCCACGCGCTGTTTCTGCCCGCCGGACAGCTGCGCCGGGTACACATGGTGCTTTTCCTGCAAGCCGACCAGCTCCAGCAACTCGCGCACCTTGTGCTGACGCTCGGCCTTGGCCACGCCGGCCACCTTCAACGGCAGCTCGACGTTCTGCCATACAGTCTTGGCCGACATCAGGTTGAAGTGCTGGAAGATCATGCCGATGCGCCGACGCAGCGCCACCAGGCGGTCCTCGTCGAAGGGGGCGATGTCTACCTGGTCGATCAGTATCCGGCCTTGGCTGGGTTGCTCCAGGCGGTTGATGGTACGCAGCAGTGAAGACTTGCCGGCACCGCTACGGCCGATGATGCCGAAAACCTCGCCATGGCGGATGTTCAGGTCGATGCCTTGCAAGGCCGGTTGTGCCTGGCCAGGGTAGGTCTTGCCCAGGCCGATGAAGCGCACATGGGCTTCATTGACTTCCGGGCGCAGGGCCTGTTCCTTGACCGTTGGCGGCAATGGTTGTGGGGTAGGCGCCCTGAGCGCGCTGGCCTGGCTCATGTCAGCCTTCCCAGCCAGCTTGGTAGAGCTTGCCGTGGGCTTTGTCCAACGCTGCGCGTACCACAGGCGAGTGCTGGTAGATGTCGACGAACTTGGCCAGGCGTGGGTCGTCCTTGCTTTGTGGGCGGATGACGAACTGGATCACGTATTCCTTGTTTTCCAGGCCATCGAACAGCAACGCCGAGGTGGCATCGAAGGTATTGGCCAGGCGGATGTAGGCCGGGTAACCCTGCACCAGGTCGGCGTCATCGTAGGCGCGCACCAGCTGAACCGCCTCGACCTGCAGGATTTTCAGCTTTTTCGGGTTGGTGACGATGTCGTCCTCGGTGGCCTTGTAGCCAACGCCTGGCTTCAGGGTGATCAGCCCGGCCTTGGCCAGCAGTTGCAGGCCCCGGCCGCTGTTGATCGGGTCGTTGGCGATGGCCACGCTGGCGCCTTCTGGCAGGTCGGCGAAGCTTTTGTACGTTTTCGAGTACAGGCCAACGTTGTTGATGATGCCCGAGGCGTAGGGCACCAGGTTGAAGCCCGCAGCGGCTTTGGCGTTTTCCAGGAACGGGATGTGCTGGAAGTAGTTCACGTCGATGTCGCCACTGTTGAGGCTGACATTGGGCGCAATCCAGTCGCTGAACTCGATCAGCTTCACTTCCAGGCCTTGCTTGTGTGCTTCCTCCACTGCGGCTTCCAGCGGAATGGCAAAGGCCGAGGTGGTGCCGATCTTCAGCGGTTCGGCTGCCAGGGCGCTGGCGGACAGGCCCAGTGTGAAGGCAATGGCCGCGACGGGCCGGAACAGTTTCTCAAGCATGATGCAGGGCTCCAGTCGGGGCAGGGGTTGGGGTAAAACGATAAGCCGAGCCAGGGTGGCTGACGGGCAAGTGCGGGTGGTCGGCCTGGAACAGCTTCTCGCGCAGGGTGCCTTCGGCGTAGGCGGTCTTGTAGCGGCCACGCTGCTGCAGTTGCGGGACGACCAGGTCGATGAAGTCCTCGAAGCTTTCCGGGGTGACGGTGCGGGTCAGGTTGAAGCCGTCCAGCCCGGTTTCGTCGACCCAGGCAATCAACTGTTCGGCCACCTGTTCGGGAGCGCCGACCAGGGTGACGTAGCGGCCACCCAGGGCGTGCTGCTCAAGCAGGCGCCGGCGGGTCCAGGCGTTGTCTTGCAACTGGCGGGTGGCCGACTGGATGGCGTTGCCCTGGTTGAAGGCGATTGGCTCGTCCAGCGCGTAGGCGGCGAAGTCGATGCCGGTGGATGCGGCGAAGTGCGCGACGCCGGCCTCGGGGCTTGCATGGCGCAGGTATTCGGCATGCTTGGCCTGGGCCGCTTGCTCGGTGGCCGCGACGATCACCGTGATGCCCATGAACACCTTGACTGCTTGCGGGTCGCGACCGGCAGCCTGGGCGGCTGCGCGCACCTTGTCGACCTGGGCGCGGGTGGCGGCCTTGTCCTGGCCACTGATGAACACGCATTCGGCATGGTTGCCAGCGAAAGCCAGGCCGCGCGGCGAGCTGCCGGCCTGGAACAGCACCGGGGTGCGCTGCGGCGAGGGCTCGCACAGGTGATAGCCCTCGACGTTGTAGAACTCGCCGTGGTGGCTGACCTTGCGCACCTTGTCGGGTTGGGCATAGACGCGCTGCGTGCGGTCTGCGACCACGGCGTCGTCGGCCCAGCTGCCTTCCAGCAGCTTGTACAGCACCTGCAGGTATTCGTCGGCCTGGTCGTAGCGGCGGTCGTGCTCGGGTTGTTGCTCAAGGCCCATGGCTCGGGCCGCGCTGTCGAGGTAACCGGTGACGATGTTCCAACCGATTCGGCCATTGCTCAGGTGGTCGAGGGTGGATAGGCGCCGGGCGAACAGGTACGGCGCCTCGTAGGTGAGGTTGGCGGTAAGGCCGAAACCCAGGTGGCGGGTGACCGCAGCCATGGCTGAAACCAGCAGCAGCGGGTCGTTGACCGGCAGCTGAATCGACTCCTTGAGGGGCACGTCCAGCGACTGCCCGTAGATGTCGTAGGTACCGACGATATCGGCGATGAACAGCCCGTCGAACAGGCCGCGCTCCAGCAGGCGTGCCAGGTGGGTCCAGTAGTCCAGGGTCTTGTATTGGGTCGAGGTGTCCCGTGGATGGGTCCACAGGCCGTGGTTGATGTGCCCGATGCAGTTCATGTTGAAGGCATTGAGCAGAATCTGCTTGGCCATCAAATGGTCCCCCGACGTGGCGGGTTGGCATCGTTGAGGTAGTAGTTGCCGATGGCGTGGTACTTCCAGCGCACCGGGTCGTGCAGGGTGTGCACACGGGCGTTGCGCCAGTGGCGGTCGAGGTTGTGCTCGGCCAAGGTTGCCTGGCTGCCACCTAGTTCGAACAGCGCGGTACCTGCAGCAAGCGATATCTCGGTGCTGATGGCGCGTGCCTCGGCCACGGCGATGGAGGCGGCGGCCACGTTGTCGGCGGTGCTGTCGTCGCGGGCGCGGTCGAGGTACTCGCCGGCGCGCTCCAGCAGGGCCTCGGCGGCGTGCAAACGGATCGCCAGGTGGCCGAAGCTTTTCAACGTCAGCGGGTCATCCGTGGCCTTGTCCAGGCCGGAGTCGACCCACGGACGACTGCGGGTACGTACGAAGTGCAGGGCATCTTCATAAGCCGCGCGGGCGATGCCGGTGTCGATTGCGGCATGAAGGATCTGCGCCAACGGCCCGACCGGGGTAGGGCGCTCGAAGGCACTCTGGAACGGCACCACGTCGGCAGCGCTGACGTACACGTTGTCGAACACCACCGAACCGCTGCCGGTGGTGCGCTGGCCGAATCCGCTCCAGTCATCGATCACTTGCAAGCCCTGGCTGTCGGCTGGGACGAAGGCCAGTTGCTGCACGCCTTGGTCGTCGACGACCGAGGTGGGAATGCGCTGGGCGTAGATGGCACCGGTGGAATAGAACTTGCGGCCGTTGATGCGGAAGCCATCGCCGTCACGGCTCAGTCGGGTGGTGCGTTCGTTGGCGGTCTTGGTGCCCAACTCGGCCAGGGCATTGCCAAAGCGGCGGCCGGCCAACACTTCGGCGTATAGCCGCTGTTGCTGCTCGGGGGTGCCGTTTACTCGCAGTACTTCCAGGCCGTAGAAATGGTTTTGCGGGATCTGCCCGAGCGAGCCGTCGGCTTGGGCGATACGGGCGATGACCTTGGCCAGGGTGACATTGGACACGCCGGCGCCACCGAAGGCCTTGGGCACGCTGATGGCCCATAGGCCGGAGCGGGTGAACAGCTCCAGTTCGGCGTGCGGCAAGCGGCGCTCGCGGTCGCGCAGGGCGCTGTCGCGGCGCAGTTGCTGGGCGATGTCTTCGGCAACATTCAGGGCTTCGGTGTCGCTGGTGATGATATTTGTAGTCATGTTGTTCTCCGGGGCCATGGGGCCGCTTCGCGGCCCATCGCGACACAAGGCCGCTCCTACAGGGGGGCGCGACCCGATGTCGGTACGCGATCCCGTGTAGGAGCGGCCTTGTGTCGCGATGGGCTGCAAAGCAGCCCCCAAGGCCTAAAAAATCAGATCCAGGAATGCCGCGCAGGCAGGGTGCCGTTGAGGTGGTACGCGCCCACCGCGTGGTACTTCCAGCGCACCGGGTCATGCAGGGTGTGCACCCGGGCATTGCGCCAGTGGCGGTCGAGGTTGAACTCGGCAAGGGTGGCGCGGCTGCCAGCCAGCTCGAACAGTTTTTCGCTCGCCTGCAAGGCGACTTCGGTGGTCAACACCTTGGCCTCGGCCACCGCAATCGAGGCCCGCGCCGCGCTGGCGGCGTCGACGGGTGCGGCGTTGACTTCGTCGAGCACCCGCGCGGCCTTGCGCAGCAGCGCTTCGGCGGCATGCAGCTCAAGCTTCAGCCGGCCGATATCGGCAATCACATAAGGGTCGTCGCTGGCACGGTCCACGTTGGCCTCGATCCACGGGCGGGACTTTTCGCGCACGAATGTGATCGCATCGTCGATTGCCGCTTCGGCAATGCCGGCGTCGATCGCCGCCTGGATCAGCTGCGAAGCCGCGCCCTGGATGTTGGGGATATCGCGCTGGCGCCAGTTGTCGATCACCAGCTCGGCGTCTACTGGTACCTGGTCCAGCAGTACAGTGCCGCTGGCGGTGGTGCGTTGGCCGAACCCGGACCAGTCGTCGACGATGCGCAGCCCCGGGCTGCCCCGGCGCACGAATGCCAGGCGCTGGCGGCCTTCGTCGTCGAGGGCTTTCACCGCCACCCAGTGGGCGAACAGGGCGCCGGTGGAGTAGAACTTCTCGCCGCTGATGCGATAGCTGTCGCCAGCGCGAGTGATCCGGGCCTTGAGGGTGAGCGTGTCCTTGGTGCCGCGTTCGGGGCCGGCATTACCGATGCGCCAGCCGTCGAGCACGCTGCGGAAGATCAGCGCCTGCTGTGCCTCGGTGGCCGTCAGGCGAATCAGTTGCAACATGCCGAACTGGTTCTGCGGGATCTGCCCCAAGGCCGGGTCGGCTACGGTTTCGAACGATACGTCCGGGCCGCCATGGGCCTTGGGAACGCTGATGCTACCCAGGCCGCTGCGGGTGAACAGCTCGATCTCGGCCCAAGGCAGTTTGCGTTGCTGGTCGCGGCGGGCAGCTTGCTCGCGGGCAACCTCGGCCAGTTCGCGGGCCGCTTGCAGGGCTTCGGCGTCATTGCGCAGTACCTTGGCCGGCAGCAGCAGGGGCGAGCTGTCGAGATCGCTGTGGAATTGGGTATTTGGCTGGCTGGACATCAGTACCGCTCCTTGGCTGCACTCAATGCCCTGGCGATACGCACTGGGGTGATTGTGATCCTGACCATTCCTGACCTCACAAAATAGTTGTGCCGCTACAGCTGATCGCGACAAATGTGTGCTGGTCCGGTGGTCCGGTTTATATACCCTAATGCTTTATAAAAAGTTTATGAACTAACTCTTTGGAATATGTATAGAAGGAGGGATTTACTACAAATGTGCCGGCCTCTTCGCGGGCACGCCCGCGAAGAGGCCGGAACAGGTTTACTCGGAAGCTGCGGTACCGAGGAACTTGCGCAGGAACTGCCGGGTACGCTCTTCCTTGGGCGCCGCAAACAACGCCTTGGCTTCACCCTGTTCCACGATCACGCCCTTGTCGAAGAAGATCACCCGGTTCGCCACATCCCGAGCAAAGCTCATCTCGTGGGTGACGATGATCATGGTGCGCTTTTCCTCGGCCAGGCCGCGGATGGTCGCCAGTACTTCACCCACCAGCTCCGGGTCCAGCGCCGACGTCGGTTCGTCGAACAGGATCACCTCCGGCTCCATGGCCAGGGCGCGGGCGATGGCCACCCGTTGCTGCTGGCCGCCGGACAGGCGCCGTGGGTAGGCGTCTTCCTTGCCCGCCAGGCCGACCTTGGCCAGCAGACGCCGGCCAAGCTCGATGGCCTGTTCGCGAGGCGTCTTCTTGACGATCACCGGCCCCTCGATCACGTTCTCCAGGGCGGTGCGGTGAGGGAACAAGTTGAAGTTCTGGAACACGAACCCGGCCTGCTGGCGCAAACGCCGAATCGCACCTTGCTGGCCACCCAGCGGGCGGTTGGCATCGATGCTGATGGTGCCGATCTGGATCTGCCCGGCATCGGGGGTTTCCAGCAGGTTCAGGCAGCGCAGGAAGGTGGTCTTGCCCGAGCCACTGGGGCCGATGATGGCCACCACTTCGCCGGGCTGCACGGTCAGGTCGATACCGTTGAGCACGGTCTGGCCCTTGAACCGTTTGGTCAGGCCTTTGACTTCAATCATGCTCATTGCTCCTGGTCATGCTGGTTGACCCGCGCTTCCATGCGGTTCTGGAAGTGCGCAAGGATGCTGCACAGCACCCAGTAGATAACGGCGACTGCCACGTACATGGTGAACACTTCGAAGGTACGTGCGGTAATCAGCTGCGCCTGGCGGAACAGCTCGGGCACCTGGATGGTCGCCGCCAGGGCGGTGTCCTTGACCAGCGAAATGAAGCTGTTACCCAACGGTGGCAGGGCGGTGCGCAAGGCCTGTGGCAGGATCGCCCGGCGCATGGCCTGGACGCGGGTCATGCCGATGCTGGCGGCAGCTTCCCACTGGCCCCGGTCGATCGAGGAAATCGCCGCACGCAGGATTTCGCAGATGTAGGCCGCCATGTTCAGCGACAGGCCGATCAGCGAGGCAGGTATCGGGTCGAGCTCGATGCCAATCTGTGGCATGCCGAAATAGATCACGAACAGCTGCACCAGCAGCGGCGTGCCGCGGAAGAACGACACGTAGACCCGCGCCAGCCAGTTCAGCGGCAAAATCTTCGACAGCCGCATCAGCGCCAGGGCAAAGCCCAGCAGCAGGCCGAAGAACATGCCGCCGACACTGAGCAGCACTGTATAACCCGCGCCCTTCAGCAGGAAGGGCGTGGAGTCGACAACGAGTTGCAGGCTTTCAGCGATCATTTGGTGACATCGGCACCGAAGTATTTTTCGGACAGCTTGGCCAGCGTGCCGTCAGCCTTGAGCTTGTCGATGGCCTTGTTGATCGCTGCCAGCAGCTCAGGCTCGCCCTTGCGCAGGGCTACGCCGCTTTCCAGGCGCGAGAAGGCATCGCCGGCAAGCTCGGTGTCCTTGGCTTTTTGCGCGTATTCCAGCGCGGCCAGGCGGTCGATCAGGATGGCGTCGATGCGGCCGTTGCGCAGGTCGGCGAACTTGCTCGGGTCGTCTTCATAGGTACGCACTTCGGCTTTCGGGACATCCTGCTTGACCCACTGCTCGTAGTTGGTGCCCAGGCCCACACCGACTTTCTTGCCGGCCAGGTCTTGCGCCGACTTGATGTTCAGCTGCTCGGCTTTCTTCTTCAGGATCAGGGCCTGGATACCGGAAACGGTGTAGGGCTCGGAGAAGTCGTATTTCTTCTTGCGCTCTTCGGAGATGGTCACCTGATTGACCACTACGTCCAGGCGCTTGGACTCCAGCGCGGCAAGGATGCCGTCCCACTTGGTTGGCTGGATCTTGGCCTTGACCCCCAGCTCCTTGGCCAGGAGTTCCGAAAGCTCCACCTCGAAGCCGGCCAGCTTGCCGTTCTCATCCTGGAAACTGAACGGTGGGTAGGTACCTTCCAGGCCGACGTTGATCACGCCTTTTTCCTGGATAGTCTTCAATTGCTCGCCGGCGAAGGCCTGGCCGAGCAGGCCGGCACCCAGCAGGAGGGCCAGGCTGGCGTTGAGTAGCGGTTTGGCGAATTTCGACATGTCAGAGCCCCGCGCTTGTTGTGTAAGTAGTGAGGTGGCGACTATAGGGTTGGCTGCTTAGGCCAGGAAATACTAAAAAATTATTTTGTTATTCCCTTTTTGCTTTTTGCCAGGTGCTGGCTGCTTTGAGGGTAGGCGACGATCCCCACGCCGTCATCGCGGCTTATGCCTGACTTAGCGCAGGATGGAATAAAGCGTTGTTTTTTCCAAGGGTCGGATTTGCCGTAGAGTGGATTGCATGTAGGCAGGCCTGGTTTCTTCGCGGGCCTGGCAAAAAATGAGATGGCCCATACGGCAGGAGAAAACCGTGAGCGAACAACCTTCATCCGCGCACTGGCAGTTGCAGAACATCGTTACTGGCCTGCGCGGCGCCCGTGAGCAATGGCGCACCCGCAATGGCCGCAGCATTGGTGAGCAGGGCGGGCGCGAACTGCCATCGCGCGAGGCGATGCGGCAGATTCTGGAGCAACTGTGCGGTGCGTTGTTCCCCATGCGCCTTGGGCCTGTGGACCTGCGCGAAGAAAGCGAAGACTTCTACGTCGGCCATACTCTGGATGCCGCACTGACCGCCTTGCTGGCCCAGGCGCGTCTGGAGTTGCGCTATGCCGCTCGCCAAAGCAAGGCTGAGCTGGCAGGTGTAGACGCTCACGCGCTAAGCCTGATCCAGGGCTTCGCGGCTGCGTTGCCGGAGCTGCGCGTACTGCTCGACACCGATGTGCTGGCCGCCTACCACGGCGACCCGGCGGCGCGCAGCGTCGATGAAGTACTGCTGTGCTACCCAGGGATCCTGGCGATCATCCACCACCGCCTGGCGCACCACCTTTACCAGGCCGGCTTGCCGCTGCTGGCGAGGATCAGTTCGGAGCTGGCGCATTCGGCCACGGGTATCGACATTCACCCAGGGGCGCAAATCGGCCCGAGCTTCTTCATCGACCACGGCACCGGCGTGGTGATTGGCGAAACTGCGATCATCGGCGAGCGCGTGCGCATCTACCAGGCGGTTACCCTGGGCGCCAAGCGCTTCCCAAGCGATGAGTCGGGGACCCTGCACAAAGGCCTGCCGCGCCACCCCATCGTCGAGGACGATGTGGTGATCTATGCCGGGGCCACGGTGCTGGGGCGCATTACCATCGGCAAAGGCTCGACCATTGGCGGCAATGTGTGGCTGACCCGCAGTGTGCCGGCTGAAAGCAACATCACCCAGGCCAACTTGCAGCTGGATTGCCAGGACAAGAACTGATCTGGCATTTGCTTGACCTTAACCGGCCCTTAGCGGGTAAACCCGCGAAAGGGCCGGTTAAGAAGGACGCCAATCAGCGGCCCAATTCGCATTGAAATCCGATCCATGTTTAACTTGAACGCTTGTTCAATGAAAAAACGCTGGTCCGCTGCCGGTGTTCAACAGGAGGATTCCTTTGCTGAACCCGTTCATTCCGAACCTTACGTCATTCGACGAGGTGCACGCCCGATGAGTGCACCGAACCCTTCCCTTGCCAATGGCAAGATCCGCATGAACCCCCGGTGTTCTACTTCGCGGCTAGTTTCATCCTCATCTTTGGCCTGGTGGTCATCTCCAACCCGCAAGCGGCAGGTGACTGGTTGCTGGCGGCGCAGAACTGGGCGGCCAACACGGTCGGCTGGTACTACATGCTGGCGATGACGCTGTACCTGGTCTTCGTGGTGGTCACCGCCTTGTCTGGCTACGGCAAGATCAAGCTCGGTGCCGACCACGACGAACCCGAGTTCAGTTACCTGTCGTGGGCCGGCATGCTGTTTGCCGCTGGTATCAGCATCACCCTGTTCTTTTTCTGCGTCTCCGAACCGCTGACCCACATGCTGCAGCCGCCTCAGGGCGAAGCGGGCACGGCCGAGGCCGGGCGTCAGGCAATGCAGATTCTGTTCCTTCACTGGGGCCTGCATGGCTGGGGCGTCTTCGCCTTTGTCGGTATGGCGCTGGCGTACTTCGCCTACCGCCACAACCTACCGCTGGCCCTACGCTCGGCGCTGTACCCGCTGATCGGCAAACGCATCAACGGCCCGATCGGCTACGCGGTGGACGGCTTCGGCATCATCGCCACGGTGTTCGGCCTGGGCGCCGACATGGGCTTTGGGGTGCTGCATCTGAACGCCGGCCTCGACTACCTGTTCGGCATCAGCCACAGCCAGTGGGTGCAGGTGATCCTCATCACCCTGATGATGGGCGCGGCCGTGGCCGTGGCTGTCGCCGGGGTGGAAAGGGGGTGCGGGTGATGAGCGACATCAACCTGTTCCTGGCCTGCGCACTGCTGCTGTTCGTGCTGTTCGCCGGGCCTACCCAGCACCTGTTCAATACGCTCATCCAGAACCTGGGCGACTACCTGGGCGCTTTGCCACGCAAGAGCTTCGACGTGTATGCCTACGGTGAAAACCGCGATTGGCTGGGTGGCTGGACAGTGTTCTATTGGGCCTGGTGGATTGCCTGGGCGCCGTTCGTGGGGCTGTTCATCGCCCGTATCTCCCGTGGCCGCACCATCCGTGAGTTCGTCTTTGGCGTGCTGTTGATTCCGCTCGGTTTCACCCTGGCGTGGATGTCGATCTTCGGCAACAGCGCGCTGGACCAGGTGATCAACCACGGCATGACCGCGCTGGGACAGTCGGCCCTGGATAACCCGTCGATGAGCCTGTACCTGCTGCTGGAGACCTACCCCTGGAGCAAGGCGGTGATCGCCACCACGGTGTTCATCAGCTTCGTGTTCTTCGTTACCTCCGCCGACTCGGGCACCGTGGTGCTGTCGACCTTGTCGGCCAAGGGCGGCGAAGCCGACGAGGATGGGCCGAACTGGCTGCGCATCTTCTGGGGCGCGATGACTGCGCTGATCACCAGCGCGCTGTTGTTCGCCGGCAGTATCGATTCGCTGAAGTCGGCGGTGGTGCTGACTTCGTTGCCGTTCTCGCTGATTCTGCTGTGCATGATGTGGGGGCTGCACAAGGCGTTCTACCTCGAGTCGCAGCGGCAGATCGCGCAGATGCACTCGCTGGCGCCGTTTGCCCAGTCACGTCGCGGCCGTGGCGGCTGGCGCCAGCGCCTGAGCCAGGCGGTGCATTTCCCGTCGCGTGATGAGGTGTACCGTTTCATGGATGACGTGGTGCGCCCGGCGATTGCCGACGTGCGGGAAGTGTTCGAGCAGAAGGGCCTGGTGCTGATTACCCAGGACGACCCGAGCCACGACAATGTCAGCTTGAAGATTGGCCATGGCGAGGAACAGCCGTTCATTTACCAGGTGCAGATGCGTGGCTACTTCACGCCATCGTTCGCCCTGGGTGGGCTGGGGACGCAGGAGTTGAAGAACCGCCGTTATTACCGGGCGGAGGTGCACCTGAGCGAAGGCAGCCAGAACTATGACCTGGTGGGCTACAGCAAGGAGCAGATCATCAACGACATCCTCGACCAATACGAGCGGCACATGCAGTACTTGCATCTGGTTCGGTAATAACCTGTACCGGCCTCTTCGCGGGTAAACCCGCTCCCACAGGTACAGCGCAGGCTTCAAAACCGGTGCCACCCCTGTGGGAGCGGTTTTACCCGCGAAGAGGCCGGGGCTGTTGATGAATTTCTGTTAGAAGGGTGCATCACCCAGGATGGTCGCCCGATGCATCACCCGCCGGTTCGGCCGGTAATCATCCACCGCAAAATGCTGGGTCACGCGGTTGTCCCAGAACGCCACGTCATTCTCCTGCCAGCGCCAGCGAATGCTGAACTCCGGCCGTGTCGCATGGGCGAACAGCAGCCTCAGCAGTGCATCGCTTTCCAGCTCGCTCAGCTCATTGATGCGCGTCGTAAACCCTTCATTGACGAACAACGCCTTGCGCCCGCTCACCGGGTGCGTGCGCACCACCGGGTGCGACAGCGGTGGGTTGTTGCGCCGGGTGGCCTCCCAGCGCGCCAGGTCTTCTGGCGTGGTGCCAAAGCGCTCCAACGGGAACGACTTGGTGAAGTCGTGGGTGGCGGTCAGCCCGTCTAGCATCTCACGCAGCGGCGCCGACAAGGCTTCGAACGCCGCAATGCCGCTGGCCCACAGGGTATCGCCACCGTAGGCCGGCAGTTGCTTGGCACTGAGCACCGCGCCCAGCGCCGGGGTCGGCAGAAAGGTCACGTCGGTGTGCCACACGGCGTTGTCGCGCACATCGGTCACTGCCGTATCGAGCACCAGCACTTGCGGGGTTTCTGGCACGTTCGGGTAGATCGGGTGGATGTGCAGGTCCCGAAGCGGGCGGCAAAGCGCGCCTGTTGCTCCGGGTTGATCGGCTGGTTGCGGAAGAACAGCACCTGATGCTGCAGCAGTGCCTGTTCGATGGCGTCACGCGCTTGCGCGCTGATATCGCGGCTGATGTCCACGCCGCTGATCTGGGCGCCAAGGGCCGGGCTGAGGGGGGTAATGGTCAGGCTCATGTCTTTTCTCGTGCTAGGCGCCGGGTTGCCGGCGTGGTCAGTCGGCAATCAGTGGCTCTGCCCATGCCAGGGCACCAGTTTGCGTTGCAGGGCACGCAGGCTCATTTCCAGGGCGAAGGCGATCAGGGCGATCAGCAGAATGCCCAGCACCACCACGTCGGTGACCAGGAACTGCGCCGCCGACTGCACCATGAAGCCCAGGCCGCTGGTGGCGGCGATCAGTTCGGCGGCGACCAGGGTCGACCAGCCGACGCCCAGGCCGATGCGGATGCCGGTAAGGATGTCGGGCAGCGCACTGGGCAGGATCACATGGCGGATCAGCTGGGCCTTGGTCGCACCCAGCGACTGCGCCGCCCGCAGCTTGGCCGGGTCGACCGTGCGCACACCGGTGGCGGTGGCAATGGCGATGGGGGCGAAGATGGCCAGGTAGATCAGCAGCACCTTGGACAGCTCGCCGATACCGCACCAGATGACGATCAGCGGCAGGTAGGCCAGCGGTGGGATCGGCCGATAGAACTCGATCAGCGGGTCGAGAATGCCGCGCGCCACGCGGTTGTAGCCGATGGCGATGCCCACCGGGATGGCGGTGAGGGTGGCGGCCAGCAGGGCCAAGCCGATGCGGCCCAGGCTGGCGCCCAGGTGCTGCCACAGGCTGGCGTCCATGTAGCCTTGGGTGAGCAGTGTCCAGGCCCTGGCCAGGATGTCGCCGGGCGAGGGCAGGAACAGCGGCTCGATCCAGCCGGCGGCCGTCACCAGCCACCAGGCCAGCAGCAGGCTGGTCAGGGTCAGGGTGCTGATCCAGCGGGTGGACAGTGGGCGGCGCAGCTTGGCGGCTGGCCGGGCTTGGGTGTCGTGTTTGCCGGCGACCGGCAGGTCCAGGCTGCTCATGCGGGCTCCTGCAGGCTTTGGCGTTGGGAAAATACCCGCGCCAGCACATGCTCGCGGGTTTCGATGAAGGCAGGGTCGGACTTGATGGCCCGGGCCGATTCGCCAGCGGCGTAGCGCTGGCCGAAGTCCAGTTGCAGGCGTTCCACCACGCGCCCAGGGTTGGGGGCCAGCAGTACCAGCTCGCTGGCGAGGAACACGGCTTCTTCGATGTCGTGGGTAATCAGGAACACCGGCTTGGCGGTGCGCTGCCAGACCTGCAGCAGCAGTTCCTGCATCTGCTCGCGGGTGAAGGCGTCGAGGGCGCCGAACGGTTCATCCATCAGCAATACCCGAGGGTCGGCCGCCAACGCGCGGGCCAGGCCCACCCGCTGTTTCTGGCCACCGGACAACTGCCAGATGCGCCGTTCGCCGAAGCCCGCGAGGTCGACGAGGGCGAGCATTTCACGGGCCTTGGCCTCACGCTGAGCGCGGGGCACGCCGGCCAGTTCGAGGCCGAAGGCGACATTGCCCAGCACGTTTTGCCATGGCAGCAGGGCATCGTCCTGAAACACCACACCGCGCTCGGCACCTGGGCCCTGCACCGGTAAGCCGTCGAGGGTGATGCGCCCGCCGCTGGGGGCGACGAAGCCGGCGATCAGGTTGAGCAGCGAAGTCTTGCCGCTGCCCGAAGGCCCCAGGGCCACCAGCAACTGGCGAGGCCCCAGGCTCAGGTTGATGTCGGCCAGCACCGGGGTGCTGGCGCCAGGGTACTGTGCGCTGATGCGCTCCAGTTCGAGCAAGGCCATGACGGGCTCCGGATCAGTTTGGAAGGAACTTGGCGCTGACGTACGGCGAGTAGTCCGGCAGCACGGCTTCGACCTTGCCTTGCTGCTTGAGGAAGTTGGCGGTATCGGTCAGTGCTTGGGTGGTCGGCGCGCCCAGGGCATTGGCTTGGTCCGCAGCCAGTGGGTAGACGTTGCCCTCCAGCAGCACCGGGATGTCGCTGGCCTTGGCGCCGGACAGCTTCACCAGCTTGTCTACGTTGGCCTTGTCGGCCAGCCAGGCTTTCGGGTCTTTGCGGTAGTCGGCGTAGGCATCGAGCGTGACCTTGGCAAACGCCTTGACCACATCAGGGTGTTTCTCAGCGAAGTCCTTGCGCACGATCCAGGCGTCGAAGGTTGGCGCGCCTTTCTGGGCCAGTTCGCCGGAGGTGATCAGTACCTTGCCATTTTCCTTGGCCACGCCCAGGGCCGGGTCCCATACGTAGGTGGCGTCGATGTCGCCGCGCTTCCAGGCAGCAATGATGGCCGGCGGGGCCAGGTTGAGGATCTGTACCTTGGAAGGGTCGATGTTCCAGCTTTTCAGGGCCGCCAGCAGGCTGTAGTGGCCAGTGGAAACGAACGGTACGGCGACTTTCTTGCCGACCAGGTCCTGCGGGGTCTTGATGCTGTCGCGAGCGACCAGCGCCTCACCGGCACCAATCTGCGTGGCGATCAGGAAGGTCTCGACCGGCAGCTTGCGGGTGGCAGCCGCGGCCAGTGGGCTGGAACCCAGGTAGCCGATCTGCACGTCGCCGCTGGCCACTGCGGTGATCACGTCGGCGCCGTTGTCGAATTTGCGCCAGTCGATGCTGGCCTTGCTGGCCTTTTCGTAGTCGCCATCCACCTGGGCCACTTTGGCTGGGTCAACGGTGGTCTGGTAGGCCACGGTCAGGTCGGCAGCCTGGGCTAACCAGCTGGTGCTGGCGAGGGTCAGGGCAGCGAACAGGCGCAGCGGAGCGTGCGGGATCATGGTTGAACCTCTCGTCAGGCAATTGGGGGCTGGATGACGAGAAGGCTAAATGATCTAAGAAAGTTAAAATAAATAACTTTTTTGCATTAGCTTAGGAGACAAATGCTTTAAGCGGCTGGGCGCTCTGACGCGGTGGTTTCGCTCAATGGCGAAATCAGCGGAGCCTGCTAGGCTTTTTCGTCCCTATAGAACGATACGGAATTAGGTTATGAGCAAACGTTTGCAAATAACCAAAAGTTATGAATTGTGCGGCTGCTACAACGAATGGCAGTAAAGGTTCCAACCATATTCCGTAAAAATCTTACGAATTCATAAAACGGTCATTTTGGATTTATAGGATTGTCATTATCCTGTAGCGCAGGTGGCGTCTTAGACCAAAGTCGCGAAACGTTTAGAAACGATTGACTTAATGGTCACGCTTTGGGACTAAATCGCCAATCCACGGTGAGCGGGGCAGCAGACCCTTCCGCCAGAGATACACAAGAATTAGAACGTAGAGGAGCAAAACATGTACAAGTCCAGCCTGGCTCTGGCCGTGGCACTGGGGGTTCTCGCCCAACAAGCAGGCGCTGCCGGTTTCGTTGAAGACAGCAAACTGTCGCTCAGCTCGCGCACCATGTACTTCAACAACGACAACCGTGACGGCGGTGCAGACAACCGCGAATCGGGTCAGGGCTTCAAGCTCGACTACATCTCCGGCTTCACCGAAGGCACCGTTGGCTTTGGTGTCGATGCCCAGGCCCTGTGGGGTATCCACCTGGACGGTGGCCGTGGCAAGCACCCTGACAACAGCAGCTTCTTCCCAAGCGACACCGACGGTTCGGCTGTGAGCCAGTGGGCGCGTGTTGGCGCCAACGCCAAGGCCCGCTTCTCGAAGACCGAGGTGCACTTCGGTAGCGCCCTGGCGCCGAACCTGCCGATCCTGGTCTCCAACGATGGCCGTCTGCTGCCGCAAACCTTCGAGGGTGGCACCATCCAGTCGAAGGAAATCGACAACCTGACCATCAACGCCGGTCAGCTGACCCACGCCATGGGCCGTGCGTCGAGCAACCGTACGGGTCTGTCGGTCAACGGTGGTACCCAGGACAGCAACAAGTTCCGTTACGGCGGCCTGGACTACAAGCTCACCAAAGACCTGACCCTGCAGTACTACTACTCGAACCTGGAAGACTACTACAAGCAGCACTTCCTGGGCCTGACCCACGTGTTCCAGATCGACCAGGACCAGTCGTTCAAGACTGACCTGCGTTACTTCGACAGCAGCAGCGACGGCAAGAACGGCGAAGCCGGCTACCGCTTCAACAACAACGGTGGCTACGCCAAGAACACTGGCGAGGTCGACAACAAGACCTGGTCCGCGATGTTCACCTACACCCTGGGTGGCCACTCGCTGATGCTCGGCCACCAGCGCGTCAATGACGACGGTGGCTTCGTCTGGTTGAACCAGGGCAGCGTGGTTGACGGCAACGGCCGCAACGAAGGCGCCGGTGGTTCCAGCTTCTACCTGTTCACCGACAGCATGATCAACCAGTTCGCCAAGGCCGGTGAAAACACCACCTTCGGTCAGTATGCCTACGACTTCGCTCGCCTGGGCGTGCCGGGCCTGAAAGCCTCGGTTGCCTACCTGAAAGGTGAAGACGGCAAGAACGCCGTTGGCGGCGGTACTTTCAGCGAATGGGAACGTGACGCTCGCGTCGACTACGTTATCCAGGAAGGCACCTTCAAGGGCCTGGGCGCCAGCCTGCGTCACGGCGTATACCGTGGCACCGGCACCAGCTCGCTGGCTGACCAGGATCAGACCCGTCTGATCTTCAACTACACTTACAACTTCCTGTAAGCCGTAGCTGAACAAGAAGCCTCGCCTAGTGCGAGGCTTTTTTGTGCCTGCACATTCGTATGCATTATGGTTATAAATAAATCGTTATTTATTCTTTTTGTTTTTAACCGAATGCAGGCACATTGAACCCATACGGTACAGAACCCAGCCAAGGAGCCGCAGCCCATGAGCCTCAAACTCGGCGATATCGCCCCCGATTTCGAACAGGATTCCAGCGAAGGCAAGATCCGCTTCCACGAGTGGCTGGGCAATAGCTGGGGGGTGTTGTTCTCTCACCCGGCCGACTTCACCCCGGTGTGCACCACCGAGCTGGGCCTGACGGCCAAGCTCAAAGACGATTTCGCCAAGCGTGGGGTCAAGGCCATCGCCCTGTCGGTGGACCCGGTGGACTCGCACCACCGTTGGATCGAGGACATCAACGAAACCCAGAACACCGTGGTCAATTTCCCGATCATCGCCGACGCCGACCGCAAGGTATCCGACCTGTACGACCTGATTCACCCGAACGCCAGCGACACCCTGACCGTGCGCTCGCTGTTCGTCATCGACCCGAACAAAAAGGTGCGCCTGACCATCACCTATCCGGCCAGTACCGGGCGCAACTTCAACGAAATCCTGCGAGTGATCGATTCGCTGCAGTTGACCGACAACCACAAGGTCGCCACGCCAGGTAACTGGCAGGACGGCGACGAGGTGGTGATCGTGCCTTCGCTCAAAGATGAGGAAGAGATCAAGCAGCGCTTCCCCAAAGGTTACCGGGCGGTCAAACCCTATCTGCGGCTAACCCCTCAGCCAAATCGCTAATGGATTCCTCGTTGCATCGCTCTTAGCCAAGCAGGGATTTTCGGGCCGTTTCGACGGCCCTTTTTTATGCCTGCAGGCTTTTTGAGGCCTAGGGCTGCTGCGCAGCCCATCGCGACACAAGGCCGCTCCTACATGCAGGTCGCGGTCCTTTGTAGGAGCGGCCTTGTGTCGCGATGGGCCGCAAAGCGGCCCTAAGATCTCAAACCCTACAAAGCACTTTATGGAATAAATAAATGAAAAAATATGATTTCTAGATATATATGCCAGCTGTTAATGTCTGCTCCAACAGAACACAAGGAAGCGCTGCAATGCTGGTGGTATCAATCGGTGGTAGCCCAAGTTCCCGTTCACGCTCCGGCGTGCTGCTCGAGCGTTCGCGCCAGTGGCTGCAGAACCGTGGCGTTGAAGTGGTGACCTTCCAGGTGCGTGACTTCCCCGCCGAAGACTTGCTGCATGCCCGTTTCGACAGCCCGCAGGTGCAGCACTTCCAGCAACTGGTGGCCCAGGCCGATGGCCTGATCGTTTCCACCCCGGTGTACAAGGCATCGTTCGCCGGGGCATTGAAGACACTGCTCGACCTGCTGCCCGAACGCGCATTGGCCCACAAGATCGTGTTGCCAATCGCCACCGGTGGCAGCATCGCCCACATGCTGGCGGTGGATTACGCATTGAAGCCGGTGCTGTCGGCACTCAAGGCGCAAGAGACCCTGCAAGGGATCTTCGCCGACGACAGCCAGGTTGCCTACGCAGAAGGCGCCCGGCCGGCACAGTTGGTACCCGCACTTGAAGAGCGCCTGCACGACTCGCTGGAAACCTTCCACGTTGCCCTGGCCCGCCGGCCGCGCCCCGTGGCGCCTGGCGTACTGAACGAACGCTTGATCAGCGCTCGCTGGAGCATCTGAACGGCACTACCCGCTACACCACCTTACTCGCCCGACAACGAGGCAAGCAGGTGCAACCCGAACCTCATTCGCACAGGAGAGCGCCATGCGCACTGTCTTCTTGCGTCGCGGTCTGGTCGCCCTGTTTGCGGCGGCTGTGTCCTTCGGCGCCATTACTCAAGCCCAGGCCGAAAGCCTGCGTATCGGTTACCAGAAATACGGCACCTTGGTGCTGCTCAAGGCCAAGGGCACGCTGGAGAAGCGCCTGGCCGAGCAGGGCGTGCAGGTGCAGTGGACCGAATTCCCCGGTGGCCCGCAGCTCCTCGAAGGGCTCAACGTCGGGTCCATCGATTTCGGCGTAACAGGCGAAACCCCGCCCGTGTTCGCCCAAGCCGCTGGTGCCGATCTGCTCTACGTGGCCTACGAGCCGCCTGCGCCGCACAGCGAGGCGATTCTGGTGCCGAAGGGCTCGCCGATCCAGTCGGTGAAGGACCTCAAGGGCAAAAAAGTCGTTCTCAACAAAGGCTCCAACGTGCACTACCTGTTGGTGCGCGCCCTGGAAGACGCCGGCCTCAAATACAGCGATATCCAGCCGGTCTACCTGCCCCCGGCCGATGCCCGCGCGGCGTTCGAGCGTGGCAGCGTCGATGCCTGGGTGATTTGGGACCCTTACCAGGCCGCCGCCGAACAACAGCTGCAAGCGCGCACCCTGCGTGACGGCAAGGGCCTGGTCGACAACCATCAGTTCTACCTGGCCACCCGCAACTACGCGACCCAGCACCCGGCAGTGATCAACACGGTGATCGAGGAAGTGCGCGCCGTGGGCGAGTGGTCCCAGGCCAACCCGCAGGAAGTGACCGACCAGGTCGCACCGCTGCTCGGCCTGCCCGCCGACATCACCCTGACCTCGGTCAAGCGTCAAGGCTATGGTGCCGCGCCACTGACGCCAGAGGTAGTGGCTGCGCAACAGAAGATCGCCGACACCTTCCAGGCGCTCAAGCTGATACCCAAGCCGCTGAGCATCAAGGACGTGATCTGGACACCCCCGGCCAAGGTCGCTAGCGCGCCTTGATTGTTTCGCCTGTGCCGGGGCGACGCTCCGGCTTGAGCCACCCTTGAGGAGACAACTCCAATGAGCCTTAACATTTTCTGGTTCCTCCCAACCCACGGTGACGGCAAGTACCTGGGCACTTCCGACGGCGCTCGTGCGGTCGATCACGGTTACCTGCAGCAGATTGCGCAGGCCGCCGACCGCTTGGGCTTTGGTGGGGTGCTGATCCCTACCGGCCGTTCCTGCGAGGACTCCTGGCTGGTGGCAGCGTCGCTGATCCCGGTGACCCAGCGACTGAAGTTTCTCGTGGCCCTGCGCCCGGGCATCATTTCGCCGACCGTAGCGGCCCGCCAGGCGGCAACCCTGGATCGCCTGTCCAATGGCCGTGCGCTGTTCAACCTGGTAACCGGTGGCGACCCTGACGAGTTGGCCGGTGACGGCCTGCATCTGAACCACCAGGAGCGCTACGAAGCCTCGGTCGAGTTCACCCGTATCTGGCGCAAGGTGCTGGAAGGCGAAAACGTCGATTACGACGGTAAACACATCCAGGTAAAGGGCGCCAAGCTGCTCTACCCACCGATTCAGCAACCACGTCCGCCACTGTATTTCGGCGGTTCGTCCGAGGCCGCACAGGACCTGGCCGCCGAACAGGTCGAGCTGTACCTGACCTGGGGCGAGCCACCGAGCGCCGTTGCTGAAAAAATCGCCCAAGTGCGTGAAAAAGCTGCTGCCCAAGGCCGCGAAGTGCGCTTCGGTATCCGCCTGCATGTGATCGTGCGGGAAACCAACGAAGAAGCCTGGGCTGCCGCCGACCGCCTGATCTCGCACCTGGACGATGACACCATCAGCCGCGCCCAGGCCTCGCTGGCGCGCTTCGACTCGGTGGGCCAGCAGCGCATGGCTGCCCTGCACGGCGGCAACCGCGACAACCTGGAAGTCAGCCCCAACCTGTGGGCGGGTGTCGGGCTGGTACGTGGTGGGGCGGGAACCGCGCTGGTAGGCGATGGCCCGACTGTGGCGGCGCGGGTCAAGGAATATGCCGAGCTGGGTATCGATACCTTCATCTTCTCCGGTTATCCACATCTGGAAGAGTCGTACCGCGTGGCCGAACTGCTGTTCCCGCACCTGGATGTGCAGCGCCCGGAGCAACCAAAGACCGGTGGTTACGTGAGCCCGTTCGGCGAGATGGTGGCCAACGACATCCTGCCCAAGTCCGTATCGCAGAGCTGAGGGCTGGGCCATGAGTCGTGCAACTTCCTCCAACCTGGCCCAGCGCCTGGCGCCCTGGGCGTTGCCGGTGCTGCTGTTGGCAGCCTGGCAGCTGGCGGTCAGTGCTGGCTGGCTGTCGACGCGCATTCTGCCGGCGCCCAGCGCAGTGGTCAGCGCCGGTGTCGAGCTGGTGCGCAGCGGCGAAATCTGGACCCACCTGGCCATCAGTGGCTGGCGTGCCGGGCTGGGCTTCGTCATCGGCGGCAGCATCGGCCTGGTGCTGGGCTTCATCACCGGCCTGTCGAACTGGGGCGAACGCCTGCTCGACAGCTCGGTGCAGATGATCCGCAACGTGCCGCACTTGGCGCTGATCCCACTGGTGATCCTGTGGTTCGGTATCGACGAGTCGGCAAAGATCTTCCTGGTCGCGTTAGGCACGTTGTTCCCGATCTACCTGAACACCTACCACGGCATCCGCAACGTCGACCCGGCGCTGGTGGAAATGGCACGCAGCTACGGCTTGTCCGGCTTCGGCCTGTTCCGCCAGGTGATCCTGCCGGGGGCGCTGCCTTCGATCCTGGTGGGCGTGCGCTTCGCTCTGGGCTTCATGTGGCTGACGTTGATCGTTGCCGAAACCATCTCGGCCAACGCCGGTATCGGTTACCTGGCAATGAACGCCCGTGAGTTCCTGCAGACCGACGTGGTGGTGCTGGCCATCGTTCTGTATGCCGTGCTCGGCAAGCTCGCCGACCTCGCCGCTCGTGGCCTGGAACGCGTGTGGCTGCGTTGGCACCCAGCCTACCAAGTGGCCAAGAAGGAGGGCGCATGACCGTGCTCAAGGAACAGCCGCCACGCCTGTTGCGTGGCATCCCGCTGGCCTCCAATGGCCTGCGCAAAACCTTTGGCCAGCGCGAAGTGTTGAAGGGCATCGACCTGCACATTCCGGCCGGCCAGTTCGTGGCCATCGTCGGCCGCAGCGGCTGCGGCAAGAGCACCTTGCTGCGGCTGTTGGCCGGGCTCGACCAGCCCACAGCCGGCCAGTTGCTGGCCGGCGCTGCGCCGCTGGAAGAGGCTCGCGAAGAGACTCGCCTGATGTTCCAGGACGCACGCCTGCTGCCATGGAAGAAGGTAATCGACAACGTTGGCCTTGGCCTGTCTGGCGATTGGCGCCCGCGTGCGCTGGATGCATTGGAGGCGGTAGGCCTGGCCGACCGCGCCAATGAATGGCCGGCAGCCCTCTCGGGTGGCCAGAAGCAGCGCGTGGCGTTGGCCCGCGCCTTGATTCACCAGCCGCGCCTGCTGTTGCTGGATGAGCCGCTCGGCGCGCTGGATGCATTGACCCGTATCGAGATGCAGCAATTGATCGAACGCCTGTGGCGTCAGCATGGCTTCACCGTGCTGCTGGTCACCCACGACGTCAGTGAGGCGGTTGCCGTGGCTGACCGGGTGATCCTGATCGAGGACGGCGAAGTCGGGCTCGACCTCACCGTCGACCTGGCGCGGCCTCGGGCGCGTGGTTCACACCGCCTGGCGGCGCTGGAAAGCGAAGTGCTCAACCGTGTTCTGTCGGCCCCGGGCACTGCGCCCGAGCCGGATCCTGTAGCCCCTCTGCCCACGCAGTTGCGTTGGGCGCACTGAATGACCCACTTACCAGACTGAAGCCATAGAGAAGGAATAACATCATGACCATCAAAGCCATCAACGTCCGCAACCAGTTCAAAGGCACCGTGAAAGAAATCCTCGAAGGGCCAGTATTGTCGGAAATCGACGTGCAGACGGCCTCGGGTATCGTTACTTCGGTCATCACCACCCGCTCTGTAAAGGAGCTGGAGCTGCAGGTTGGCAGCGAAGTGATTGCCTTTGTGAAGTCGACTGAAGTGTCCATTGCCAAGTTGTAAGCATTCACCCCCAGGGCTGTTTTGCAGCTCTGGGGGTGATGTGTTGTCAGCTGGCCGGCCGCAGGTTGCCGAATAGCCTGTTGGCTTGTGCCTCGCTCATGCTGCCACGCCACGCGCCTTCCCCGATGTCGCGTTCACTGGCCAGTTTCAGGTGACCTGCTTCAAGCCGAGTGAAGCCTTGTGCCGGTTGCTGGCGGAAGTGAAAGTGCGCGTACCACAATGGCTGCTGGGTACCCAGGTCATTGATGCGGTACTCCTCCAGGTATTCGACAGGGTTGCCCTTGCGGTCCGTCTTCGGCTTCAGTGTGCGTGACCAAACGATTTCCACTTCATTCTGTTCAAGCAGGTCTTCCAGATAGCCCACGGTGGGTTTGCCGGTTGCTTTGGTCTGGGCCGTTCGTAGCTGGCGACCAAATGCTTGTACCTGCTGGGCGGTCGTTTCCAGCCTATGCGTCAGCGCGGTTTGCTCTGGGTTGAGCGTGCCACCTGCTTTCTGCCGAATCCTGTCGGCGATGAAACGCAGTTGCTGTGCATGGCCTTGAGCGATGTCCTCCAGGTCGACGGGCACTGCTTGAGGTGTCTGGTACTGGCGCAACCGGGTTTGTTGCCTCGGGATATCGTCCAGCCGGGCAGTAGCGGTTTCCACAAGGCTCGACATCGTCTCGGTGGGGGCCGCACGCTCGGGCGTGGATAACCGCCATTCTCCCGCCTCGTTCCTGGCATAAACCGTATGAGGTTGATCCGAGTTGGGGTGGTTGATGCGCATGCGTGTCTGCCCCCGTTCGACGTACTCGTTGCCGATAAGCGGCCCCTCGGCGGTTTCGAACAGGCGTGGACGGCTTGGACCGCTAGCGGGCTGTACCGCAGGGCGCTGCCGGTTTGCAGTGACGCTATTGAGACTATCCTCAATATCGCTGACAAGCTGGCGCATCAACTGGCGCAACGAGCGTGTTTCGTTGGTCGACAGCAAGTCCTGGAACGTGTCTTGCCATGCGGTTACATGGCCAATAAAGCGCGTATAGCGGTCTTGCACGCTGGCCAGGAAGGTGCGCTCCTGAGCTCGGCTAAGGCCGGCCTTTTGTAGTTGAAGATGGCTGAAAAGCGTGCTGCGCAAGGCTGCCCCCTGTTCGTTGAAGTGCGCCATGAATGCCGCCATTTGTGGGTGTTCAACGGCGTTTGCGGTGAACAGTGTCGACGACAGGATGGACGCTCGAACGAGCCGGGTATTGGCTGCATCGAGGGTCAGGCCCGTGCCTGTGACTTTTGCCAGGTAATCGGTCAGTGCTTTGCCCTGCAATTGGTTGCACCTGGCATGATGACGAATGGCCAGGCGCTCCACCTCCTGCAGCGTTTCGATCATTTCCTGGTTCGCCCGCAGCGAGTCCTGCGTGACGCGCCTCACCACATGGGTGGGTACCGAGGGCAGTGGCAGGGCCTGGATGGCACTGGTTGCACGCATTGACTGTTGCGTGGCCAAGGTGAAGCGGTCGGCCACCAGATGCATATCGAGTACGCTCATCTCACTGATGTTGGCCTCGCACAGTGAGGTGAACCGGGTGTAGTCCGATCTGCTCAGCGTCGAGCGCTGCTCCTTGAGGCGAGCGAGGCTGCGCGCATTGAACTCGATGTTCTGCATCAACTCATCGCTCAGCTGCTGGCGTGCATTGGCGATTACTGCCTGCTGAGCGTCGCTCAGTGCCCCCCCTTCGGCCACTACTCGCTTGGCCGAGTGGTAGGCCTCTTGTTTTGCGCGCATGCGTATCACGATGCGTTTCAGTTCGTCGTTGATGTCGTGTGCCAGCGCCATGCCGGTCAACTGCTGGGGTTGGCGGCGAAGCAGCACACGCCAGTAGGCAACACCATTCTCGTAAAGGGTGGTAAGTACGCCGCCGCCGCCCGCTAGGCCATTGTCGACCAGCAAGCCGCTCAGCCTGCCTGGTGTCCCCCAAACGCCCTGCTCACTCAGGCGCACGGGTTGCCGATAGGTACGAAGACCCTGTGGCTTGAGCCTCCAGGTGAAGTAAGCGGGGTCCCAGGTCACTGCATACCAGGCGTTGTTGCGGGAAATATAGCGTTGTCCTGTGGCCACATGCTCGAACACGCCAGCACCCTGCGGCAGTGTGGAACGCACCATTGGGCCAGCAGGCAATCCTGCTTCATAACCGGTGAACGGGCTAGGAGGCGCCTTGCGAGTACTGGTAATTGGCCGCAGCGGATCAAGGCGCTGGCGTCGCTGGGTAAGCAGACGCGCTGCAGTTGCAGGGTTGCGTTGGCTGGCTGCCAACGGCGCGAGCGTGAGGATGGCGTCGGTCAGCGATTGCAGCAGGCTGACCAGGTGTTGGATGCCTGTCTCCAGGTTGCCCTTGGCAAAAGCCGTGATCGCAGCATTCGCCGTGTGCCAGCCATCGTACAGCGCCAAGGCCGTGCCTGCGCCGGGCAACAGGCCAAGCACGAGCCTCAGCCCCAGGAAGAAGTAACGATCGAAAACGTCGGGCGCTGCAAGCACCATGTCGGCCTGGCTGCGCGACGTCGCGCGGTGGCTGCGGATGAGGTCGCCCATGTCCTGACGGCACTCATGCGTGGGCAAGGTTTCCGAGCGCGACGCGCCCATCTCTATGAACACCCGGAAGCCCTGTTGCAGCGCAGTGTTGATGTAACTTTCATGATGGTCTGGGTTGCCGGACTGGGCCTGGGTTGCGAGGTAGCGGGCCATCTTCGGGTCCAGCGCCATGCGCTGTAACGCCTCGCACGCTGCGCTGGTGCTGGCATGCTGGCTAACGACACTGCCATTGGGCGCGCCAGGCATGTACAACAGCACTGGGCCATTGGCGTCTGTTATGACATGTATGGCCGACAACCCCACACTGTCGCTGGAGCCGTCTGCTGCGGTTCCTGGCCTAAGCACCAGGGACAGGTATTGAACCGTTCTGGCAGAAACAGCATTGACCTGTTCGCGGCAGAAGGTTTCCAGCAGTCGCTGCCCATCAGCATCGAGGCTGGCCGGTTTGCACAGTGCCAACAAGCGCAGCCGATACGCGTAGGGAGCACGAAGCGTTTCGTGGCGCCACTCAACTTGCCAAGGGGTTTCTTGCTCGAAGCCCAGGTATGCATTGACGATGCGGTTTTCATAGCTGCCGGCGGCGTCTAGCCGGGTGATCAGCTCGGCAATGTAAGCGGGCGTGAGTGCTTGCTGCAGCGTCGGGTGGGTGGCCGGATCGAGCGTGATGATTGCATTATCCAGCAAGAGCCGTCGCTCATCGTCAAGCGCCACGAGGATGAAAGATTCAAGGCTGACATCACTGCGCGCCTCGCTGAACACTGGTACGTCGCGTGAACCTGCGCCGCCCGCTGCGGATTGGCCGGTCACTTCCTTTTTTACCGTGACACTGTTGGCAATGTTCAGGGTTATGTTCGGCATGGTCTGGAGGCCGAACTCATTGCACACGTGGTGTTCCAGCATGTGCCATGTGAACTGCTGGCGCGATGGCAGGCTTACTTTCAGCAGTTCACCCGCGGCGCGGACGGCGTCTTGGTATGCGCTCACCTGGGCAATCAATTCGGTGAGCTCATCGGCACCAAGGTGCTGCAGTGGCATGAGAAGTGTCTGGACACGGCTGCTGCGGTTCAGCTCAGCGAACCGCTCCAAGGCGATGGCCCTGGCCTGGTTCTCACTCATGCACAGCCGCTGCCGGGCTTGCTCTCGTGATGTGTTCGCGGGTAGTGACTCGACGATGGTTTGCACGCAGTGCTGCATGAAGTGCGCGGGAATGGGCGTTTGATCGAGTGTGACTGCGGGCGCATTGGAGAGTGCCTCTAGCAGTTGCACCGCATCCGCTGCGTGCACCGAGTCCAGTATCGCGTCTGGCCAGGCGCCGCACAGCGTTGCCAGCAGGTGTCTGGTGAGCGTGGCTTCATCCTCGAAAGCCATCAGGCCACCCTGTTGACCGGGGCGGTATAGCAGCAGTGAATAGTCCAAGGTGTCGTCAGTGTCCCCGACGGCTGCGCGGAATGTCATGTAGCCAGATAGCGCCCAGCTACGATCACCGGTGCCCAGCATGAGGGTGCTGGCTTGCACAGGGCGCTGGAGGCTTGGCCTGGGTCTGTCAACGAGCGCTTCCACCCAGCCCAGGTGGGTGGCTGAAAGCTCACCCATGGCGTGCTGCAAGCGTGCCTCCAGCAGCAAGCCCTGAGATAGTTCATGGCTGATTCGCGCTATGCGAGTCTGTTCCTCATGAGGCGCTTGCCAGTCATCGGCAGCGACTTGGTCGGGAAGCTCCAGCAGGAAGAGGTTCAGCGAATCCTGAAGCTTAACCAGCTGCTCCAGTTGCTCTCGCAGCCAGGTAACTTCCACCGAGGAGGGCTCTGTATCGTCTCCCAGATACTGCTCTAGCAGTGCTTCCTGGCGCTCGATGCGCTGCCGCCGCCAGCTTGTCGGCAGGTACTGCTCAAGGCTGTCAAAATGCAGCTCTTCGTTCGCCAGTGCGGCATCGGCAGCGATCAGGTCGTCAATGGTGTTGTCGGTCGTGGCGTCGAGGGAATCTGAAATGATCGAACCTCGCTGTGCTTCCCAATCCTGCAGGTCACTCCAATCCAGGGGCTGAGTTGCAGGCTCTTTGCTGGCCTTGAATAAAAAATGGTCGGAAATTGCCTGGATGCGCAGCAGGTGCTCATCCAATAACACGCTGAAGCCATCGTTCGCGATCGGTGAGACGATGACGTTTTCGTTCGAGCCCGTGGTGATCGAATACCTCGGATCTGACCAGAACCAGAAATGGTTCTGATGCACCCAGTTGCGCAGGCTTTGCTGATTGTCGAACGTCAGTAGCGGGGTTTGCGCGCCCGGCCTGTACATCAGCCAGCGTGAACCTTTCGGCTGAGGTGCAATCAGCAATGCCGCCGTGCTGGTAAGGCTCGCGCCATTAGGAAGCTGGCAGTCCAGTTGAGCATATTGCAGGTCAGGCTGATGGCCTTGTTGCCAGTTATCGATGTCCAGTTTGCCGGTGCCAAACGCTATATCCAGGTTGCTCTTAAAGTGTTGGCGCAGCAGGTTGCTTGCATGTTTTTGGCGCGAGAGGGTTGTACCCGGCATCCGGCCGTTCCAGTAGTCATGGGTGGCTTGAAAGTGGGCTGCATTCACTACAGGGCCGAGTTCGCTGAGCCAGTCACTGCCAGCCCATTTCGTTTGCGCCTGTGAGTCGTCCAACCCCCATGTGGTCCACGTCGTATAGGCGGTGGCGAATAGTGGGCTGGCCAGCAGGCGTGCGGCAAAAGTCATCAGGGTGACCTGGCTGTCGCCGTCTTGCAGCCCGCAGGTGTAGGGGTCGATGCCGAGGTGAGCGTGTAGCGTGGCTTGCAGTATTTGTTTCACGGTGGGGGCACCGTTCAACAGGTTGCGTAATGCAGTGGCGGCACGACGCTGCGCGGGTCTGGCTGCCTCCAGCATGTTGCCTCTGCCGGCTAGCTGGCGGTCGAAGGTGTCTGTGTCTGTCAGGGGTAATGCTTTGACGTAATCGGTTTGCGAACTGCTGGCTGTGGGCATGAGCAATGGTCTCTTTGAGGGGGGCGCGCTAGCGCAAGCCTCATTGAAACGATCACTTGGTTTTGCTGGGTGGTAGATGTTTAGGGTCAGGCGCCATTGCGCTTGGGCAGGAAGGGGGGCAGGTAGAGTGACAGGTAGGCTTCGAACACGCGCATGCCTTCTTCCGCCATGCGCGGCGTGATCTGTTCGAACAGCTGCATTGAGCGAGCGTAGACACGGTCGCTCAGCTCCATGGCCAGCGCGAACACATCCACATCGCCCGGCATCGCCGGCAGCTGGAAATGCCGGTCGAACAGGCTGTGCATCAGTTCGCCCAGTTCCATATCGTGCTGGCGGTCAGCCTGCACCACTTCACTCAGCCCGTGCTGGGCGAGGATCAACTGGCGTGCAGCAGCATCTTCGTTGTAGATGGCGAGCATGCGTTGCTCGATCAGCCGCGACAGTTGGTGCCAGGTCGTGAAGGCAAGGCTGTCGATGGGGGCACTCAAGGCCTCGCGAAACGCACGGTGTACGTCGGCCGTCAGTGCTTCCAGCAACGCAGGTACGCTGGCGAAGAAGTGATACACCGACGACGGTGGAATCTGTGCCCGCTCGGCAACGCTGTAGATGGACAGTGCCGCTACCCCTTGTTCGGCCAGCAGCTCGCGCGCAGCCGCCAGGATCGCTTCGATCCTGGCTTGGCTGCTGGCGCGCGGTTTGCGTGGGGTGGCGGTGCGGTTCATCAGTTGCTGATTGCCAGGATGCTGGCCTGGTAAGCACCGACGAACAGGTCAAAGTCGCCGACTTCGTCTTGCTCCAGCTCTGATTGCCTGGCAAGCGACTCGCGGGCCAGCGTTTCGAATGCCTGCTGCTTTTCGCTGCTCAGCGGTTGCTCGCGGAATGTTTCGGCGTGGATACGGCTTTGGCGCAGCGAGAACTGGACGAAACTTTCGTCATGTTCGGTCATGCGTGCCAGCACCTGGGCCGATGGGGTCAGCGAGGTATCGTCGACCTTGGCCTGCTGGGCATCCAGGGCTTTGGCGTGGGCTTCGCCACCTTGGGCCTGGTCGAGCAGGTCGGCCAACTGGCGGATACGCTCGATCAGCTCGCTGGCCCAGTCTTTCAGGCCGATAGGCTGGCCATCGCGGTGCAGCTCGAGCCCCGGACGACGGCCTTCCTTGACCACGGTCAAGAAGTTGTCGGTGCACTGGCCGCACTCGCCGTTGTCCAGCTGCGGGCTTTCTTCCAGGGCGCAGAACAGCAGGAACGCATCGAGGAAGCGCGCTTCGGTCAGGTCGATGCCCACGGGCAGGAACGGGTTGATGTCCAGGCAACGCACCTCTACATACTGCACGCCCCGCGAGGTCAGGGCCTGGATCGGCCGTTCGCCGGTGTAGGTGACGCGCTTGGGGCGAATGTTCGAGTAGTACTCGTTTTCGATCTGCAGGATGTTGGTGTTCAGCTGCACCCATTCGCCGTCCACATGCGTGCCGACTTCAACGTAAGGCGGGTAGGGCGTGCCCACTGCTTTGCGCAGGCTGTCGGTGTAGCTGGCCAGGTTGTTGTAACACGGCGTAAGGCCGGCCTGGGCGTTGCTCTGGTAGCCCAGGTCGCTCATGCGCAGGCTGGTGGCGTAGGGCAGGAACAGGGTCTCGGCGTCCAGCTCTTCGAGCTGGTGCGGGCGGCCACGCAAAAAGCCTTTGTCCAGGGCCGGCGAGGCGCCGAACAGGTACATCAGCAGCCAGCTGTAGCGGCGGAAGTTGCGGATCAGCGCGATGTAGGCCGACGACTGGTAGTCGCGGTCGTCTTCAGTGCTGCCTTCGGCTTCGCGCAGCAGGGGCCAAAGCGCCTCGGGCAGCGAGAAGTTGTAATGGATACCGGCAATGCACTGCATGGTGCGGCCGTAGCGAAGGGCCAGGCCCTTGCGGTAGACGTGCTTGAGCTTGCCGATGTTCGAGGTGCCGTACTCGGCGATCGGGATGTCCTCCTCGGCCGGTAGCGTGCACGGCATCGACGGGCTCCACAGGTATTCGTCGCCCAGCTTGCTGTAGACGAAACGGTGGGTCTCTTCGAGGCTTTCGAGCACCTTGGCCGGGTCGGGCAGGGCTGGGGTGATGAACTCCAGCAGCGACTCGGAATAATCGGTGGTGATCTGCTCGTTGGTCAGCGCCGATCCCAGTGCGTCCGGATGCGGGGTCTGGGCCAGGCGACCTTCGTCGGTCACGCGCAGGCATTCGCGCTCAATGCCGTGCAGGCACTGCTTGAGCAGGGGGAGATTGGCGCCGAGCAGGCTCAGGCGGCGGTTGAGGAGGTCGCTCAAGATGTATTCCTTCACGCGTCAGTCGCCCCAATATGGGGGTAGAGATAACGGTCTACAAGGGTAGGAAGAAAGGAACTGGCGTTGTCGCCTGGTTTACGCGGATCCAGCAGTGCCAGCGCACTGCTGAAAATACCGCAGATACGGCTTGGTGAGCTAGAGAACCGCGAAGGTTCCTTGCGCTTTTGCCACCAGCTTGTCGCCCTGGACTACGTCAGCGTCGACCACCAGGGTGCGCCGCCCGGCGTGCAGTACACGGGCGGTACACAGCACTTCACCGTCGCTGACGGCGCGCATGTAGTTGATCTTGCACTCGATGGTGACGCTTTGCTGGTCAAAGCCATGGCTGGCCGAGCAGGCCAGGCCCATGGCGATGTCCACCAGGCTGAAGATGGCCCCGCCGTGCAGCTTCTGGCCACGGTTGCGCAAGTGCGGCTCGAGGGCCAGGGCCACCTCGGCAACACCGGTATCCAGGCGTTGCAGGCGGCAGCCCAGCAGTTGGCTGAAGGCGCTTTCGACGTATTCGCGCGGTACGTCCATCACTTCTTCTTCAACTGCTTGGCGTTGGCGAACAGGGAGGCCATGGCATTGTTGGCCGGTGCGGCAGTGGTGGTTTCACGCTGGCGCGGGGCCTGCTGCTGGCGGTTGCCGCCATTGCCACGATTGCCGCCACGGTTGCCTTCGACCTTTTCGCCGGGGGTGTCGCTCATGCGCATGGACAGGCCGACGCGCTTGCGCGGGATATCCACTTCCATGACTTTGACCTTGACCACATCGCCGGCCTTGACCGCTTCACGCGGGTCTTTGATGAACTTCTCCGACAGTGCCGAGATGTGTACCAGGCCGTCCTGGTGCACACCGATGTCGACGAAGGCGCCGAAGTTGGTGACGTTGGTCACCACGCCTTCCAGGATCATGCCGGGTACGAGGTCCTTGAGGTCTTCGACGCCGTCCTGGAAGGTGGCGGTCTTGAACTCGGGGCGTGGGTCGCGACCAGGCTTGTCCAGCTCTTGCAGGATGTCGGTGACGGTCGGCAGGCCGAAGGACTCGTCGGTGAACTTCTTCGGGTCCAAACGCTTGAGGAAGCTGCTGTCGCCAATCAGCGAGCGAATGTCGCGCTCGGTGTCGGCGGCGATGCGCTGCACCAGCGGGTAGGCCTCAGGGTGCACCGCAGAGGCGTCCAGCGGGTTGTCGCCGTTCATCACACGCAGGAAGCCGGCGGCTTGCTCGAAGGTTTTTTCACCCAGGCGGCTGACCTTTTTCAGCGCTGCACGGGTGGCGAAGGGGCCGTTGGCATCGCGGTGGGCAACGATGTTCTGTGCCAGCGTGGCGTTGAGGCCGGAGATACGGGTCAGCAGCGCCACCGAGGCGGTGTTCACGTCCACACCCACGGCGTTCACGCAGTCCTCGACCACGGCGTCCAGGCCACGCGCCAGTTTCAGCTGGGACACGTCGTGCTGGTACTGGCCGACACCGATGGATTTCGGGTCGATCTTCACCAGCTCGGCCAGCGGGTCCTGCAGGCGGCGAGCAATTGACACGGCACCACGGATCGACACGTCCAGGTCCGGGAACTCGCGGGCGGCCAGTTCCGAGGCCGAATACACCGACGCGCCGGCTTCGGAGACCATGATCTTGGTGATCTTCAGTGCTGGGTATTTTTTAACCAGCTCGGCCACCAGCTTGTCGCTTTCACGGCTGGCGGTGCCGTTGCCGATGGCGATCAGCTCCACCGAGTGCTTGGCGCACAGTGCAGCCATGATGGAAAGGGTGCGGTCCCAGTCGTTCTTCGGCGCGTGCGGGTAGACCGTGGTGTAGTCCAGCAGCTTGCCGGTGGCATCGACCACGGCGATCTTGCAGCCTGTGCGCAGGCCCGGGTCGAAGCCCAGGGTAGCACGTGGGCCAGCCGGGGCGGCCAGCAGCAGGTCGTGCAGGTTGTGGGCGAACACGTTGATCGCTTCGCCTTCGGCGTTGTCCCGCAGCTCGCCGAACAGGTCGGTTTCCAGGTGGGTATACAGCTTGACCTTCCAGGTCCAGCGCACCACTTCGCCCAGCCATTTGTCGGCCGGGCGGCCGCGGTTTTCGATGCCGACGTGGCTGCCGATCATCAGTTCGCATGGGTGCAGGGTACCGGGCAGCTCTTCGCCGACCTTGAGCGATGCGCTCAAAACACCTTCATTGCGCCCGCGGAAGATGGCCAGCGCACGGTGCGACGGCGCAGTGCGCAGTAGTTCGTCGTGGGCGAAGTAATCGCGGAACTTGGCGCCTTCTTCTTCCTTGCCGGCCACCAGGCGGGCGCTGAGCACGGCTTCCTGCTTGAGGAAACTGCGCAGCTTGTCGAGCAGGGCGGCGTCTTCGGCAAAGCGCTCCATCAGGATGTACTTGGCGCCTTCCAGTGCCGCCTTGACGTCGGCCACGCCCTTTTCGGCGTCGACGAAGCGTGCGGCTTCGCTTTCCGGTGCCAGGGTGGGGTCGTTGAACAGGCCGTCGGCCAGCTCGCCAAGGCCGGCTTCCAGGGCGATCTGGCCCTTGGTGCGACGCTTCTGCTTGTACGGCAGGTACAGGTCTTCGAGGCGCGTCTTGGTGTCGGCCAGCTTGATCTCGCGGGCCAGTTCCGGGGTCAGCTTGCCCTGCTCCTCGATGCTGGACAGGATGCTGGCGCGGCGCTCGTCGAGTTCGCGCAGGTAGCGCAGGCGTTCTTCCAGATGGCGCAACTGGGTATCGTCCAGGCTACCGGTCACTTCCTTGCGGTAACGGGCGATGAAGGGCACGGTCGAGCCTTCGTCCAACAGGCCCACGGCCGCCTCGACCTGCTGGGGGCGTACGCCCAGTTCCTCGGCGATACGGCTGTTGATGCTGTCCATGTAAACCACCTGACATTTGTGAATACGGGGGTCGCCTGTGGGCTTTTCGCCCGGCGGCGCTGGATGAAAGGCGCGCATTATACCCATCGCAAACGCCTTGCGGTGATGGCGCCCGGCCAGCCGGAACTGGCGCCGGGGAAAAATCTGCTAACAATGCTCACGCAACGTGCAGCAATGGCTACGCCATAATGCGCGGCGAAATCAGAGGAGTTATTCATGACCGGCACGCCAAACACCGCTGAAGGTGACAAGATTCTCATCGTCGACGACGATCCGGGGCTGAGCAGCCTGCTGGAACGTTTCTTCACCAGCAAGGGCTACCGTGCCCGCGCGGTGCCCAACACCGAGCAGATGGACCGTCTGTTGCAGCGCGAAGTGTTCAACCTGGTGGTACTCGACCTGATGCTGCCAGGTGAGGATGGCCTGTCTGCGTGCAAGCGCCTGCGCCAGCAGAACAACCAGATCCCGATCATCATGCTGACCGCCAAGGGCGATGAGCTCAGCCGCATCAAAGGCCTGGAACTGGGTGCCGACGACTACCTGGGCAAACCCTTCAACCCGGACGAACTGATGGCGCGGGTCAAGGCTGTGCTGCGTCGCCAGGCGCCCAGCGTACCGGGTGCGCCGGGCAGCGAAGACGAGTCGGTCACCTTCGGCGACTACGAGCTTTCGCTGGCCACCCGCGAACTCAAGCGTGGCGACGAAGTGCACATGCTCACCACCGGTGAATTCGCCGTACTCAAGGCCCTGGTGATGCACGCCCGCGAGCCATTGACCCGCGACAAGCTGATGAACCTGGCCCGTGGCCGTGAGTGGGATGCACTGGAGCGCTCCATCGACGTGCAGATCTCGCGCCTGCGTCGCATGATCGAACCGGACCCGTCCAAGCCGCGTTACATCCAGACCGTATGGGGCGTGGGCTACGTGTTCGTACCGGACGGAAACGCCGGTAAATGATGCCGCGCCCTTCATGAAAACACCGGTCTGGTTTCCGCAAAGCTTCTTCGCCCGCACCCTGTGGCTGGTGTTGATCGTCGTCCTGTTCTCCAAGGCGCTGACCCTGGTCTACCTGCTGATGAACGAGGACGTGCTGGTCGACCGTCAGTACAGCCACGGGGTAGCGCTGACATTGCGCGCCTATTGGGCCGCCGACGAAGAAAACCGCGACAAGATCGCCGAGGCGGCAGGCCTTATCCGCGTGACCGGCTCGGGCGTGCCCGAAGGGGAGCAGCACTGGCCCTACAGCGAAATCTACCAACGGCAGATGCAGGCCGAACTGGGTGACGACACCGAAGTTCGGCTGCGCATTCACGCGCCGCCAGCGTTGTGGGTCAACGCGCCAAGCCTTGGGCCTGGTTGGCTGAAAGTGCCGCTGTACCCGCACCCGTTGCGTGGGCAGAAAATCTGGAACGTGCTGGGCTGGTTCCTGGCCATCGGCCTGTTGTCTACCGCTTCGGCGTGGATTTTCGTGCGCCAGCTGAACCAGCCGCTCAAGCGCCTGGTGTTTGCCGCTCGCCAGCTTGGCCAGGGGCGCAGTGTGCGCCTGCCGATCAGCGATACGCCCAGCGAGATGACCGAGGTGTACAAGGCCTTCAACCAGATGGCCGAGGATGTCGAGCAGGCCGGGCGCGAGCGCGAGCTGATGTTGGCTGGGGTTTCCCATGACCTGCGCACACCGCTGACACGTCTGCGGCTGTCGTTGTCACTGCTGAACAGCGACAGCGATTTGAGTGACGACATGGTCCGCGATATCGAGGACATGGACGCGATTCTCGATCAGTTCCTGGCGTTTATCCGCGATGGCCGTGACGAACCGGTGGAAGAGGTCGACCTGGCTGACCTGGTACGCGAGGTGGTGGCGCCGTACAACCAGCCACAAGAGCGCGTGCGCCTGTGCCTGGAGCCGATTCCACCGTTCCCGCTGCGCCGGGTTTCGCTCAAGCGCATGTTGGGCAACCTGATCGGCAACGCCTTGCACCATGCTGGCAAGGGGGTCGAGGTGGCGGCCTATGTGTCGGGTGACGAAAGTGCGCCGTACGTGGTGCTGAGCGTGCTGGACCGCGGCACCGGGATCGACGAGTCGGAGTTGGAAACCATCTTCAACCCGTTCATTCGTGGTGACCGGGCGCGGGGTGGCAAGGGCACAGGCCTGGGGCTGGCGATCGTCAAACGGATCGCGGCGCAGCATGGCGGGAATGTGGAATTGCGTAACCGGTCTGGTGGCGGGATCGAAGCGCGGGTCAGGCTGCCATTGGGGCTGCTGCTACCGCGTAATGCCGTGTGATTTTTGGGGCCGCAAAGCGGCCCCAAAAATCTCAGCCTTTGCCCTTGGTCCGGGTCTGATTCGGCCCGCCATTCTTCTCCAGGTGTTCGATGATCATCCCGGCCACGTTCTTGCCGGTGGTCACTTCAATGCCTTCCAGCCCCGGCGACGAGTTCACCTCCATCACCAGCGGCCCATGGTTGGAGCGCAGGATATCCACGCCCGCCACGCTCAGCCCCATCACCTTGGCCGCGCGAATCGCGGTAATCCGCTCTTCAGGGGTTATCTTGATCAGGCTGGCAACGCCACCACGGTGCAGGTTGGAGCGAAACTCGCCCGGCTTGGCCTGACGCTTCATCGAGGCAATCACCTTGTCGCCCACCACGAAGCAGCGAATGTCGGCGCCACCGGCCTCTTTGATGTACTCCTGAACCATGATGTTCTGTTTGAGGCCCATGAACGCTTCGATCACTGACTCGGCCGCCTGGGTGGTTTCGCACAGCACCACGCCGATGCCTTGAGTGCCTTCCAGCACCTTGATCACCAAAGGGGCACCGTTGACCATCTGGATCAGGTCGGGGATGTCGTCCGGCGAGTGGGCGAAGCCTGTGATCGGCAGGCCGATGCCGCGCCGCGACAACAACTGCAACGAGCGCAGCTTGTCGCGTGAGCGGGCAATGGCCACCGACTCGTTGAGTGGGTACACGCCCATCATTTCGAACTGGCGCAGTACTGCGCAGCCGTAGAAGGTAACCGAAGCACCGATGCGCGGGATCACCGCATCGAAGCCTTCCAGCGGCTTGCCGCGATAGTGGATCTGCGGCTTGTGGCTGGCAATGTTCATGTAGGCCCGCAGGGTATCGATCACCACCATTTCGTGGCCACGCTGGATACCGGCTTCGACCAGGCGGCGGGTGGAATACAGACGCGGATTGCGCGACAGCACAGCGATCTTCATGCAGCACCTGTGACAGGGGAAAGGGTGGCCGGGAAGGCCGGTTTGTCTTGTACGTATTTCAGGCCGGGGTTGACCACCAATTGGCCGTGTATGAGGGCCTTGGAACCAAGCAACAGGCGATAGCGCATATTCTTGCGGCAGGCCAGGGTGAACTCCACCTCCCACACACCATCGCCCAGCGCCAGTGACGTGCGGATGACATAGCGGGTCTGGGCCTGGCCGTTGGAGCTTTTGATGGTTTTCATGGTGACCAGCGGCGCCTCGCAGCGGCGGTGACGCAGTTGCACCACCGAGCCCAGGTGCGCGGTGAAACGGACCCAGGGCTGGCCATCGCGCTCGAACGGTTCCACCTCTGTGGCGTGCAGGCTGGAGGTGCTGGCACCGGTGTCGATCTTGGCGCGCAGCCCGGCCACGCCGAGGTCAGGCAAGGCGACCCACTCGCGCAGGCCGATCACAGTCAAATGGTCAAATGTCTTCACGAAGCACACCCTGCGAATGAGGTGGTGAACTGTAAGCACGGCGGGGACTTTTTGCATCCGTATGTGAAGGTAGTACAGTTCGATGAAAGACAGAATCCGAGGTAACGGGATGGCACAAAAAGCCGAAGACGACGATAAGGTTCGTCTGGACAAATGGCTGTGGGCGGCGCGCTTTTACAAGACGCGAGCGCTGGCCAAGGCCGCGATCGAAAGCGGCAAGGTGCATTGCCGGGGCGAGCGATGCAAGCCGGGCAAAGAGCCGCGGGTGGGCGACGAGTTCGTGCTGCGCACCGGGTTCGATGAACGTACTGTGGTGGTGAAAGCGTTGTCGGTGGTGCGGCGTGGGCGCCAGAGGCGCAGACGCTGTACGAGGAAACCGAAGAAAGTGTGCGTCGCCGTGAGCAGGCGGCCGACCTGCGTAAGGCGGGGGCGATGGGGGTGACTACCGATGGCCGGCCGACCAAAAAGCAGCGGCGGCAGATACACCAGTTGCATGGGAGCTTTGAATAGCCGGGGCCGCTTTGCGGCCTATCGCGACACAACGGACCTGTGCACACCATTCGACGTGGAAGCGGCCTTGTGTCGCGATGGGCTGTGCAGCAGCCCCAGGGTTTAGCGGACTACCGCCAACTTGCCGACCAACGGTAACTTGGCCGCGATTGTGAACAGTGGCGCCGTCCAGCGCATCAGCGCCTCGCTGCCCTTGGCCGCCAGCGGCGTGTAATAGCTCCAGCCCAACGCCAGCACCGCCATCAGCAACCCGCCAATGTAGTCATCCTGCCCCCAGTGAGCACCCGCTACCAGGCGCGGCAGCATGAACAGCAGCGCCAGCCCCCAGACCACCAGGTATTGCACCAGGCGGCGGCAGAACACGCTCATGAACAGCGCCCAGATCAGCAACACCGAGGCGTGATCGCCCGGGAAGCTCTTGCTGGAACGGTCCTTGAGCTCCCAGGCCTTCTCCAGGTTGGGGTAGTAGTCACTGAGGTGCACGACGTCGTCGAAGATCATCGACGGGCTCTTGTGTTGCCAGCCGGCTGCATCCACCCACTTGGAAAACAGTGCGCGAATCACCACTAAGAGGAGTAGCGTGACCAGAAAGCCGAAAAATGCCTGGCGAACTTGCGCTGCCTTGAACACCCAGTCACCACGGATGAGCACTGTCAGCAGGATCAGGCCGACGACGATGTCGAACGGGCGCAGGCTGCCGACGGTCCAGATGTAACGCCAGGTGGTGTTGTCGGCGAGGGGCGCATTCAGGCTGTGAAACAGCCACTCGTCGAAAGTCAGGCACAGGATCTGGCCAATGGGCCATAACCAGAAACACAGTAGAGCGATGGGAAGCAGCGTACAGGCTGCCAATGGCCCCAAAGACCACCTTGCTTGGAACAGTGGTCGATTGTCCATAAAATACCTCTATTGCAAACAGGAATCGGAGCGCCTTGTGAGCGCTCTGTCACGGGTTCTCGCAGGTTTCCGATAACCCTTGTAACCATTTTGTCATCATTTTTAGATAGCCAAAACCTATGAGCGATTTGCCTGATACCGATTTCACCCAACGTTTCATCTTCGACGAGCGCGATGTGCGCGGCGAGTGGGTGTCTCTGGATGACAGCTACGCCGCAGTATTGGCGCGCCATGAGTACCCACAGCCGGTCAAGGCATTGCTCGGCGAACTGATGGCCGCCACCGCCTTGCTGGTCGGCGCGATGAAGTTCGATGGCTTGCTGATTTTGCAGGCGCGCTCGGCAGGGCCGATTCCGCTGCTGATGGTGGAATGCTCCGGTGACCGCGAAATTCGCGGCATGGCCCGCTACGAAGCAGAGCAGATCCCGGCGGATGCCAGCCTGTCGCAACTGATGCCCGACGGCCACCTGACCCTGACCATCGACCCGGTCAAGGGCCAGCGCTACCAGGGTACCGTCGACCTCGATGGCGCCAACCTGTCGGAATGCTTCACCAACTACTTCGTCCAGTCGCAGCAGTTGAATACGCGCTTCTGGCTCAACGCCGAAGGCGGCAAGGCCCGTGGCTTGTTGCTGCAGCAGCTGCCGCGTGATCGCCAGCCGGATGATGAAGAGCGTGAGGACAGCTGGCAGCACGTGGTGGCCCTGGCCAAGACCCTCAAGCCCGAAGAGTGGGCCGAAGGCAACGAAACCCTGTTGCACCGCCTGTACCACGAAGATGCCGTGCGCCTGTTCGATATCCAGCCGCTGCGCTTCAATTGCAGCTGTTCGCGCGAGCGCTCCGGCAATGCGTTGGTCAGCCTGGGCGAGCACGATGCCAAGGCGCTGGTAGAAGAGTGCGGTGGGACGGTGGAGATCGATTGCCAGTTCTGCAACGAGCGCTATTTCTTCGATGCCAGCGATGTAGCGCAACTGTTTGCTGGTGGCGGCACTGACGTGGCCTCAGAAACTCGCCACTGAAACGGTTAATCACAGGACAATCTCCTGTCGAATTGCGCAAAAGCGCAGTTCTGACAGGAGGGGCCTACTTTTTTTGGGCGTTTCTGGCATAATCCGGCCACTTTTTTCGCTGTAGTAGTTTTTTCAAGACAACTACAAAACGTTTGGAGCACTCGGCCTCGGGCCGGATGGGGTATCTCATGACGCAAGCCAACAACACCGTGTACACCGACCTGAGCGTCGATGAGCTGGTAAAAGAAGCGCTGCAACGCGGTGAAGGCGTACTAGCCGATACTGGCGCACTGGTCGTAGAGACCGGTCACCGTACTGGCCGTTCGCCGGCTGACCGTTTCATCGTCGAAGAACCTTCCACCCAGGACGCCATTTCCTGGGGCCCGATCAACCGCAAGTTCCCGGCCGACAAGTTCGATGCCCTGTGGGCTCGCGTCGAGGCGTTCAACAACGCCCAGGATCACTTCGTTTCCTATGTTCACGTAGGGGCGGCTGCCGAGCACTACCTGCCAGTGAAGATGACCACCCAGACTGCCTGGCAGAACCTGTTCGGCCGTTGCCTGTTCATCAACCCGGAGCAGTTCAACCCGGCTGGCCGCGACCAGTGGCAGGTCCTGAACGTCGCCAACTTCGTCTGCGAGCCTGAGCGTGACGGCACCAACTCCGACGGTTGCGTGATCATCAACTTCGCCCAGAAGAAGGTGCTGATCGCTGGCATGCGTTACGCCGGTGAAATGAAGAAAGCCATGTTCTCGGTGCAGAACTTCCTGCTGCCGGCTGCCGACGTGCTGCCAATGCACTGCGCGGCCAACATCGGTGAAGAAGGTGATGTGACCCTGTTCTTCGGCCTGTCCGGCACCGGCAAGACCACCCTGTCTGCCGACGAAAGCCGTTACCTGATCGGTGACGACGAGCACGGTTGGGGCGAAGGCGTTGTCTTCAACATGGAAGGTGGCTGCTACGCCAAGTGCATCGACCTGTCCGAGAAGAACGAGCCGGTCATCTGGAAAGCCATCAAGCACGGCGCGGTGCTGGAAAACGTCGTGCTCGACGCCAACAAGCACGCCGACTACACCGATGTCAGCCTGACCCAGAACAGCCGTGCGGCCTACCCGCTGGAGCACGTTGCCAAGCGCTCCGAAGCGAACCTGGGCGGCGAGCCTAACGCAGTCATCTTCCTGACCTGCGACCTGACCGGTGTACTGCCTCCGGTTTCGATCCTGAACAACGAGCAGGCGGCCTACCACTTCCTGTCCGGCTATACCGCGCTGGTCGGTTCGACCGAAATGGGTTCGGGCGGCGGCATCAAGTCGACCTTCTCCACCTGCTTTGGCGCACCGTTCTTCCCGCGCCCGGCTGGCGAGTACGCCGAGCTGCTGATCAAGCGCATCAACGGCTTCAACTCCAAGGTTTACCTGGTCAACACCGGCTGGACCGGTGGTGGCTACGGCGTTGGCAAGCGCTTCAGCATCCCGACCACCCGTGCCGTGATCGCTGCGATCCAGAGCGGCGCGCTGGTCGGTGCCGAAACCGAGCACCTGGACATCATCAACCTGGACGTGCCGAAGGCTGTTCCGGGCGTTGAAACCGAGCTGCTCAACCCGCGCACCAACTGGGCTGACAAAGCTGCCTACGACGAGGCCGCCAAAGGTCTGGCCAAGCTGTTCATCGAAAACTTCAAGAAGTTCGAAGTTTCCGACGCCATCAAGGCCGCTGGTCCACAGCTGTAAGCTGAGCCAGCCGCAACGAGAAAGCCGCCCCCAGGGGCGGCTTTTTTGTTCCTGCAAATCAGCAAGGCCGCTCCCACAGGGGAGCGCAGGCAGCGCAAACCTGGATTTTCTGATTCACTGTCAGCATCAATTGCGAAGACAAGAGCCAGACAGATGACCGAATCCCCTCAGCGCACTGCCTTCTCCCACTTCCACACCGTCCTCACCCGCCCTTCGGACAACGACATCAACGGCCATATCGCCGGGCTACCGTGCATGGCTTTTTCGAAACCGCCATCCAGGCATTTTTCGTCGAACAGGCCGAACTGGACCTGCGTGACGGCGAACTGGCGGCCTTCGTGGTCAGTTCGGCGGCGGACTTCTACGCACTGCCGGGCTTCCCGGACGTGCTGGAGGTGGGGTTGGGAGTGACGCGCCTGGCGGGCAGCACGGTGGAGTACCGCTTGGCGCTTTACCGTCCAGGCGAATCAGAGGCGTGCGCGGCGGGCACGGTGGTGCAGGTGTTCATCGAGCGTGCCAGTGGCCGGCCTGTGGCACTGCCAGAGGCGCTGCAGGCGATCCTGTCCGGCCTTGTACTGGAGCCACAGGCATAAAAAAGCCCCGCCACAAGGGGCGGGGCTTTTGCTGCCGGGGCGAGGCCCTCAGGCATCAGTCGCGCCAGTGGCGCTTGTGCTTGCGGTGGCCGTAATGGTGGCCACGGTCGTAGTGGCGACGGTCGTCGTAGCCGCGACGGTAGCGGCGATCGTCATGACGCTCGTCTTCGTCGGCCTTGTTGCCCATGTAGTTACCCAGTGCGCCACCGGCACCACCGCCGGCTGCCGCGCCAATGTAGCTACCGGTGGTGCCGCCCACCGAGCGACCTACCACGTTACCGCCTGCCGCGCCCAGTGCGCCGCCGATAGCGGCCTCACCGCGCTGGCGCTTGTCCGCGCCCAGGGCACCGCCTGCCGCGCCGCCCAGGCCGGCACCAATGGCGCCGCCGGTGCTACCGCCGATGGAGTTGCCCACCACTGAGCCCAGTACCCCACCCAATGCGCCGCCAATGCCGGCCTCGGTGGTGCCGCCTGCCATGGCAACGCCGCTGAGCAAGCTGAAAGACAACAACAGAATCGAGGAGTACTTCTTCATCAAGAGAGCCTCATAGGGATGACGAGGCGAATTTGAGGCTAAGCGGCCTGGCTGGCAACGGAAATCCGACGAGTAACACGAGTTGTACACAATTCTCTAAGTTACTGTATTTGCTGTGAAACTTTATCGATTTTAGGCTGTCTGAGACCTTTATGACAAAGCCCTGAACCCCAACGGAACAGGGCTTTTTTCGTTTTTACAGGATGCGCCCGTCGTCCCGCGCGCGCTCCAGTTTGATCGCGATGAACTTCGATGTCGGTGTGTGGCTGCCATCGCCAATGCTCTCCAGCGGCACCAGCGGGTTCACCTCGGGGTAATACGCCGCCGCCTGCCCGGCCGGGATGTCGAAAGGCAGCAAGGTAAAGCCTTGCACCCGGCGCACATGCTCATCTCCCCACAGCGAAACGATGTCGACTTTCTGCCCTGGCTGGAAGCCCAGGCGGATGATGTCGGCTTCGTTGGCGAACAGCACCTCACGTTGGCCGCGCACGCCCCGGTAGCGGTCGTCCAGGCCGTAGATGGTGGTGTTGTACTGATCGTGCGAGCGCATGGACTGCATGATCAGGTCCGGCAGTTGGCCACTGGCGCGCACGCGCTCATCGAGTAGCGAATCCGGCAGCAGGTTGGCCTTGAAGTTGGCGCGACCGGTGCTGGTCTTCCATTCGCGACTGGCGGCGCTGTTGCCCAGGTAGAAGCCACCTGGGTGTTGCAGGCGCTGGTTGAAACCGCTGAAGCCGGCGATGGTATCGCCGATCAGATCGCGGATTCGGTCGTAGTCAGCCACCAGCCAGTGCCAGTCCACCGGTTGCTTGCCCAGGGTGGCGGCGGCGATGCCGGCAACGACTGCCGGTTCCGAGCGCATTTGCGTCGACAGCGGCTTCAGCTGGCCGTTGGAGGCGTGCACCATGCTGAACGAGTCCTCCACTGTCACCGCTTGTGGCCCGTCGGCCTGCAGGTCGATGTCGGTACGGCCCAGGCACGGCAGGATCAGCGCCTGCTTGCCATGGACCAGATGGCTGCGGTTGAGCTTGGTGCTGATGTGCACGGTCAGCTCGCAGTTGCGCAATGCCTGGGCGGTGCGCTCGGTGTCTGGCGTGGCTTGGGCGAAGTTGCCACCCAGGCCGATGAATACTTTGGCGCGGCCGTCGAGCATGGCGTGGATGGCTTCGACGGTGTTGTGGCCATTGTGCCGGGGCACGGGGAAGCCAAAGCGCTTTTCGAGGGCGTCAAGCAGGGCCACCGGCGGGCGCTCGTTGATGCCCATGGTACGGTCACCCTGCACGTTGCTGTGGCCGCGCACCGGGCACAGGCCGGCGCCTGGCGCGCCGATGTTGCCGCGCAGCATCTGCAGGTTGACGATTTCCTGGATGGTCGGCACCGAATGGCGGTGCTGGGTGATGCCCATTGCCCAACACATGATCACCCGCTTGCCACGGCAGTACATGCGCGCGGCCAGCTCGATGTCGGCCAGGGTCAGGCCGGACTGCGCCTGGATGTGTTCCCACGGCGTGGCATCCACCACAGCCAGGTACTCGTCGACGCCATGGCCATGCTCGGCAATGAAGGCATGGTCGAACACGGCCGGCTCGCCTTTGGCCTGGGCTTCGCGTTCCCATTGCAGGACGAACTTGGCCATGCCGCGCAGCATCGCCATGTCGCCGCCCAGCGCCGGGCGGAAGAACGCGGTGTTGGTTGGCCGGTCACTGTTGGTCAGCATCTCCAGCGGGTTCTGCGGGTGCTGGAAGCGCTCCAGGCCACGTTCCTTGAGCGGGTTTACGCACACCACCTGGGCGCCACGTTTCACCGCATCACGCAGCGGGTCGAGCATGCGAGGGTGGTTGGTACCGGGGTTCTGGCCCCAGACAAAGATCGCATCGGCATGCTCGAAGTCGTCGAAGGTGACGGTGCCCTTGCCAACCCCGACGCTTTGCCCCAGGGCCACGCCGCTGGCCTCGTGGCACATGTTCGAGCAGTCGGGGAAGTTGTTGGTGCCGTAAGCGCGCACGAACAGTTGGTACAGGTACGCCGCTTCGTTGCTGGCGCGCCCCGAGGTATAGAATTCGGCCTGGTCCGGGTTGACCAGCTTGTTCAGCTCGCGGGCGATCAGGGCGAATGCGGCGTCCCAGCGGATAGGCAGGTAGCGGTCGCTGGGTGCGTCGTAGACCATCGGCTCGGTCAGGCGCCCCTGGTATTCCAGCCAGTAATCGCTCTGCTGCAGCAACGAGGTGACACTGTATCGGGCGAAGAAGGCCGCATCGACACGGCGCTTGGTCGCCTCCCAGTTCACCGCCTTGGCGCCGTTCTCGCAGAACTTGACCATGCCGTTTTCCGGCGAGTCGCCCCAGGCGCAGCCGGGGCAGTCGAAACCGCCGTTCTGGTTGGTTTTGAGCAGGGCGCGAATGTTCTTCAGTGCGTTATCGCTGCCGACCCAGGCCTTGGCCACGCTGCGCAGTGCGCCCCAGCCACCGGCGGGGCCGTGGTAGGGCTTGTAGCGAGGGGTAGAGGCTGGGGCGTTGTCCGGAAGGTGCTGGTACGAGGTCACGGCTGTTACGACTCCGCCGCTGGGCTGTAGACCCGCGGTGCGCTGTGCTTGGGCAAATGGATGAGGTTGAGGTTGTGCTTGCGTGCCCATTGCAGGGCAAGGCCAGTGGGCGCCGACAGGCTGACCAGGGTCTGGATACCGGCGCGCAGCACCTTCTGGATCAGCTCCAGGCTGCAGCGGCTGGTGACGATGGCCAGGCCGCCCTGGCTGTCGATGCCTTGGCGCAGCAAGGCGCCGATCAGCTTGTCGAGGGCGTTGTGCCGACCAATGTCTTCACGGCCGAGCAGCAATTCGCCGTGGCGGTCCATGAACAGTGCCGCATGTACGGCGCCGCAGTGCTGGCCCAGAGGCTGGAAGGCATCGATGCGCTCGCGCAGGCCGGCCAGCCACTGGGCCGGCGGCAGGGGGGCACCCGGCAGCACGGCCAGTTCCGGCAGCGCCTGCTCCAGGGCTTCGACCCCACACAGGCCACAACCACTGGTGCCGGCCAGCTGGCGGCGCTGGTTCTTCAGGTTCCAGAATGCCCGGCTGGAAATTTCCAGGTCGGCATACATCGCCGAGCCGCTGCCCGAGAGCTTGAGGTCGTAGATTTCTGCGGTGCCTTCGACAATCCCGCTGCCGACGCTGAAGCCCACGGCGAAATCTTCCAAATCGGTGGGGCTGACCAGCATCACCGCCTGGTTGAGGCCGTTATAGACGATGGCCAGGGCCACTTCCTCGGCCAGCGGGGTGCTGTCGCGTTTGGCGTCGCTGAGCTGGACGTAATCGTATCTGTTGCTGGCGGCGGGCATGGACAAGGGCGATGAGGCCGCGCAGACCGGAGGCTTGCTGTTCATCGGGGCGCTGAATACCGGCGGCTTTCTGATTGCACAAGCCTAGGCTTGCGTGCCAGCGGCGTCTAATCGCTAGGCTCTATGCCTTGATAGACCGCGTCGATTGGCCGCATGGGGCGAGAGTGGCAAAGCTGGCCTAGACTCCTGTGTCCGAGGTTTCGTCAACAAGGAGAGCGCAATGAGCCTGTTCAGTTTCGTGAAGGAAGCCGGCGAGAAGTTGATCGACCTGCTGACCCCTGGCAACGCCAATGCCGAAGAGCAGCTTAAGAAACACGTGGAAAGTGTCGGCCTGGGCAACCCGAACATCACCGCCACTGTAGAGGGAGACAAGATCATCCTCAAGGGAGAAGTGGCCAGCCAGGAAGAGAAGGAGAAGATCATTCTCGCAGCCGGCAACATCAATGGTGTGGCCAGTGTCGATGACCAGATCACCGTGACCGGGCCGGTGGTGAAGGCGGCCAGGTTTGTTACGGTGAAGAAGGGCGACACGCTGTCGGCCATCTCTGTGGTGGTTTACGGCAATGCCAGCCAGTACAACAAGATCTTCGAGGCCAACAAGCCGATGCTCACGCACCCGGACAAGATTTATCCGGGGCAGGTGCTGCGTATTCCCGACTGATCTCTAAAGCCTGTAGCGGCCTCTTCGCGGGCGCGCCCGCGAACGGGGCCTCACAGGCCTACCAATAACTCCCGATAATCCTCGACCGCTGCAAATTCCTCGGTATCACGCGGCTGCGCCTTGCTATCGGGCTGCCGCACCGCCAGCAGGTGCCCCACACCAAAGCGCCGCGCACTGCGCAGAATCGCCAGCGTGTCATCGATGAACAGGCTGCGCCCCGGTTCGAAGCCGATATCCGCCTGCAAGGCATCCCAGAACTGCGGGCTTTCCTTCGGGTAGCCATAGTCGTGGGAGCTGATCAGCCGCTCGAAGTACGGCGCCAGTTCTACACGCTCCAGCTTCAGCGACAGTGAATCACGGTGGGCATTGGTGATCATCACCACTCGCTTGCCCGCCTGGCGAATCGCAGCCAGGAAGGTATCGGCATCCGGGCGCAGGGCAATTAGGTCGGCAATTTCCCGCTTCAGCTCGCGAATGGGCAGGCGCAGCTCGCGGCTCCAGAAATCCAGGCAATACCAGTTCAAGGTGCCGGAATTGCGTTCGAACAGCGGTTGCAGCTCCATTTCCGCCATGGCGCGGCTTACCCCGTGCAGCTCGGCATAGCGCTGGGGCAGGTGGTCCAGCCAGAAGCGGTTGTCGTAATGCAGGTCGAGCAGGGTGCCGTCCATGTCCAGCAGGACGGTATCGATGGCGGACCAGGGAAGAACAGGCATGGGAAACTCTCGATCAGTCGGCAAGCCACGGTATAGTAACCCGTTCACGCCAAGGAGCCGCCCCATGCGCCAGAAACCCACCGTACTCAGCCGCGAAATCGTCGCCAGTAGCCGCCTGTTTCGCGTCGAAGCCGTGCAATTGCGCTTCAGCAATGGCAACGAGCGCACTTACGAGCGCCTGGTCGGCCGGGGGAATGGCTACGGTGCGGTGATGATCGTGGCCATGCTCGACGCCGAGCATGCCGTGCTGGTGGAAGAATACTGCGGCGGCACCGATGAATATGAGTTGTCGTTGCCCAAGGGCTTGATCGAGCCTGGCGAAGACGTGCTGGCGGCCGCCGACCGGGAGCTCAAGGAAGAAGCCGGTTTTGGCGCACGCCAGCTGGAGCACCTGACCGAGCTGTCGTTGTCGCCGGGCTACATGAGCCAGAAGATCCAGGTGGTGCTGGCCAGCGAGCTGTATGAAGAGCGCCTGGAAGGCGACGAGCCGGAGCCGATGCGGGTCGACAAGGTCAACTTGCGTGAGCTTTCGGCCTTGGCCATGCACCCGCAGTTCACCGAGGGGCGCGCCCTGGCGGCGCTTTACCTGGCCCGTGACCTGTTGATTCAGCGGGGTTTGCTGGAGCTATGAACGACCTGCAACTGATGCACGAAGTGGTCAAGCTGGCACTGACGGCAGGCGAGGCGATCCTGCCGTTCTGGCGCGCCGATGTGGCGGTGACCAACAAGGCCGACGATTCGCCGGTTACCGTTGCCGACCTGGCGGCGCACCGGGTGATTGCCGATGGCCTGTTGGCGCTGGCGCCGCACATACCGGTGCTGTCCGAAGAGGATTGCAATATTCCCCTGGCCGAGCGTCAGGGCTGGGGCCGCTGGTGGCTGGTCGACCCGCTGGATGGCACCAAGGAGTTCATCGCCGGCAGCGAAGAGTTCACGGTCAACATCGCCCTGATCGAAAACGGCCAGGTGGTGTTCGGCGTGGTGTCGATGCCGACCAACGGGCGCTGCTATTTCGGTGGTCGCGGCCTGGGTGCCTGGCGGGCCGACGCGGGTGAGGCTGCCAAGGCGATTCAGGTGCGTAACGCGCCTCCTGCAGGTGAGTGTTTCACCGTGGTTGCCAGCCGCCGGCACTCCAGCCCGGAGCAGGAAGCGCTGCTGGCCGGGCTGGGTGCTGCGGTGGGGGAGCTGGAACTGGCCAACGTTGGCAGCTCGTTGAAGTTCTGCCTGTTGGCTGAGGGTAGCGCCGATTGCTATCCGCGCCTGGCGCCGACTTCGCAGTGGGACACTGCGGCGGCGCAGGGTGTGGTGGAAGGGGCCGGGGGCGAGGTCATCGGGCTGGATGGGTTGCCGTTCCGGTATCCACCGCGCGAGTCGTTGCTTAACCCGTATTTCCTGGCGTTGCCGGCAAATGCTGCCTGGCGCCAGGCGTTCCTTAACCTGATCTGACGGGGTTTTGCTGTGGGAGCCTTTGGATTTTGCGCAAGGCTGTTGGGCTAGCGGTGCAGAACGTACTGGCCGCTGAAGGTAACGGCAGGCTCGTCACTGCCGGCATTGCTTACCGTGGTCTCCAGCGTCAACCGCGCCCGCCCGCGCCGTTGGTACATGTTCAGGAATCGCTCCCAGGTCTTCTCGTCCGGCGCTGCACAACGCGCCACCGCCGTGCCGGTAACTGGCAGTGGATAACTGATCTGCCCCTCCTGAATGACGATATGCCCGTCATCGATCCCCAGCGCTCGCAGGCGCAAGTGCAACCAGCCCCACCCCACCAGCACCGCTGCGCAGTACAGGCTGCCGCCGAACATGGTGCTTTTGTGATTGACGTTGGCCGCCAGCGGCAGCTGCAGGCGCAGGGTGTGCTGCTGCCAATCGATCACTTCCAGGCCCATTTCGCGGGTCAGGGGGATGTCGCTGTGCAGTACGGACTGCAGATACTGGCTATCGGTGCTCATTAACGATTGTCCTCTTGTTCGTCATGCCCGCCACTGCCTCCGTCGAAGTTCAAGCCATGCTTGCGCAGTTTGTCGTGCAGGGTTTTGCGGGGGATGCCCAGCGCCTCGGCCAAGCTGCGCATGGAGCTGTGTGGCTGGGCCAGTTCGGCAGCGATCAGCGAGCGTTCGAACTGCTCCACCTGCTCGCTGAGGTTGCCGCTCAGCAATGGTGCTGCGGGTGCTGCTGCCGGAGGTGCCTGGCCATCCAGGGCCAGTTCCAGGCCAAGGGCGAAGCGCTCGGCGGCGTTCTGCAGTTCGCGCACATTACCCGGCCAGTCGTGACGCAGCAGCAGGGCACGTTGTGCTGGCTGCAGCGCGTGCGGTGACAGGCCATGTCGCTGGCTGGCGGCATCGGCGAAATGCTGGAACAACACCAGAATGTCATCGCCGCGTTCGCGCAGCGGCGGAATACGCAGCGGTGCGACGTTAAGGCGGTAATACAAGTCGGCGCGGAAGCGCCCCTGGTCTGCGGCCTGACGCAGGTCTTCCTTGGTGGCAGCGATGATGCGGATATCCAGCGGGATAAGCTGGTTGCCGCCCAGGCGTTCGACCACCCGCTCTTGCAGCATGCGCAGCAGTTTCACCTGAACATCCAGGCTCATGCTCTCGATTTCATCGAGAAACAGCGTGCCGCCGTTGGCAAATTCGAACTTGCCGATGCGCCGCTTCTGCGCGCCGGTGAACGCGCCGGGCTCATGGCCGAACAGCTCGCTTTCGACCACCGACTCGGCCAGTGCCCCCGCGTTGATCGCCACGAACGGGCCGTCGCGGCGGCTGGAAAGGTCGTGCAGGGCACGGGCCACCACCTCTTTGCCTGCGCCGGTTTCGCCCAAAATCAGCACATCGGCACGGTGCCGGCCAAGGCGCCGATCTGCTCGCGCAGGCGCTGCATGGCCGGTGAATGGCCCACCAGGCGGGTGGCCAGCTGCTGACGGTCGCTTAGCGCCAGGCGCAGGCTGCGGTTGTCCAGCACCAGGCGGCGCAGGGCCAGGGCGCGGCGCACGCTGTCGAGCAGGGCGTCCGTGGCAAACGGCTTTTCCAGGAAGTCATAAGCCCCGGCGCGCATTGCCTGCACTGCCAGCGGCACATCGCCATGGCCGGTAATCAGCAGCACCGGTAGCTCGCTGTCGCGGCTGTGCAGTTGTTCCAGCAACTGCAAGCCATCGATACCGGGCATGCGGATGTCGCTGACCACCACGCCCGGCCAGTCGGCCTCGATTCGCTCGGCCAGGCCTTGGGCATCGGCCAAGGCGACTACCTTGAGCCCTGCCAGGTCCAGGGTCTGGCTCAAGGCCTGGCGCAGGTGGGGGTCATCGTCGACCAGGATGACCTGGGCTCGGCTGTCGATCAGTGTCTCGGTGGTCATGCCGAGGGGTCCTCCGAATTGGGCAAAGTAGCGCCAGGCGCGGCCACACGCAGCTGCAGGGTCAGCAGTGCGCCACCTTCCGGGTGGTTGGCCAGCAGCAGTTCACCACCCAGGGCGCGCATCAGGCTTTCGCAGATGGCCAGGCCAAGGCCCAAGCCCTGGGTACGGGTCTTGGTGGTGAAGAACGGCTCCTTGGCGTGCTCCAGGGCCTGGCGGCTGAAACCGGGGCCGTTGTCGCGGATGTACAGGTAGACGCAGCCATCACGTTGCTCGGCACTTAGCCACAGGCGGCGCGGGTTGGCCTTTTCGGTCAGGGCATCGAGGGCATTGGCCAGCAGGTTGCCCAGCACCTGGCGCAGGCGGGTTTCGCCGGCCTGTACCCACAAAGTGGCTTCAGGCAGGTCGCGGATCAGCTCTACGGCCATTGCCCGGCGGCGTTTGGCCAGCAGCGCCAGGGCATCGTCCAGGGCCGGCTGCAGGGCCACGCTTTCCGGGGCGTGGCGGTCGCGGCGGGCGAAGGCGCGCAGGTGGGCGATGATCGAGGCCATGCGCCCGGTCAGCTCGCCGATCAGCTTGAGGTTGCCGCGTGCGTCTTCGGTGCGTTGGTGGTCGAGTAGGATCTCGGCGTTTTCCGCGTAGCTGCGAATGGCCGCCAGCGGCTGGTTCAGCTCATGGCTGATGCTGGCCGACATGGTGCCCAGTACCGACAGCTTGCCGGCCTGCACCAGTTCGTCCTGGGCGCGCACGGCTTCCTGCTGAGCGTTCTCGCGTTCCAGCACGGCGCTTTTCAGGCGGGTGTTCAGGCCTTCGAGGTCGGCGGTACGTTCGGCTACACGTTTTTCCAGCTCTTGGCGGCCACGGGCCTCGAAGTCGATGCGGTCGATGTAATGGCGCCGCCGCTGCATCACCAGCCCGGCCAGCAGCATTACCACCAGCAAGGTGCCGGCGCCGATTGCCATCACCGTCTGTACCGAGCGGTCGACCAGTGTGCGTGGGGCAAGGATGCTCACTTGCCAGCCGGTTTCCTTGATGTCGCGGGTTTGGGAGATCCAGGCGTCCGGGCTGAGTACCAGCGGTTGCGGGGCCTGGGTCGGGTAGGGCTGGATGGCGATGATGGCCTGGCGCTCGGCCTCGCTCAGCACACGGGTGGCACGAAAGCGCCAGTCGGGCCGCGAGGTGAGGATGACCACGCCATTGTGATCGGTCAGCAACAACTGCTCAGGGGTACGACCCCACAGGGTTTCGGTGTGATCCAGGTCGACCTTGACCACCAGCACGCCCACGGTCCGCTCACGGTCCCGTACTGCTGCGGCGAAAAAGTAGCCGCGTTTGGCCGACGTGGTGCCCTGGCCGAAGAAACGGCCCAGATGCCCGGCCATGGCCTCGTTGAAGTAGGGACGGAAGGCGAAATTGCGGCCGACGAAGCTGTCGTGCTTGTCCCAATTGGAGGCGGCCAGGGTGTTGCCGCTGACGTCCATCAGGTACATCACCTCGGCACCGGTCTGCTGGACAATGTCTTTGAGCAGGCGGTTGGCGTTGGTCACCGCTTCCAGGCGGAACGGGTCGGCCAACACGCCACGCAATGCCGGCAGGTCGCCGAGGATTTGCGGGAGGGTCTCGTAGCGGTGCAGGGTGCCGAGCAGGTTGGCGACATACAGGTCGAGGGTCTGGCGGTTCTGCGAGGCCAGCTCTTGCTGGTAGTAGCGTTCGGCCAGATGGTGCAACGGCCACAGTAACGGTGCCAGGCACAGGGCCAGCAAGGCCAGGCTGCGCCAGCGGGGACGGCGTGGGGGCGTGGGTTTTGCGATCATCACGTATAGGCGCCAGAAAAGTCTGGCGCAATTATGCGCTAGTTAAGGGAGCAGTTCCGCCTCTGCCAGTGGCAGGCCGACCTTGTCCTTGTCCGACAGTACCGGTGGCTGCCGTAGCCCCCAGTCGATGCCCAGTTGCGGGTCGTCCCAGCGGATGCAGCGGTCGGCGCCGGGGTTGTAGTAGTCGGTGGTCTTGTAGAGGAATTCGGCCGATTCGCTCATCACCGCAAAACCGTGGGCAAAACCGGGTGGAATCCACAGTTGGCGGTGGTTGTCGGCCGACAGGTGCACGGCAACCCATTGGCCAAAGGTTGGCGAGCTTTTGCGCACATCCACGGCAATATCGCGGATCTCGCCATGCACCACGCGCACCAGTTTGCCCTGGGTGTTTGCCACCTGGTAGTGCAGCCCACGCAGCACGCCCTTGATGGAGCGCGAGTGGTTATCCTGGACGAATTCCACGTTCACGCCGGTTTGCCGTGCGAACTCACGGGCGTTGAATGCCTCGAAGAAAAAACCACGGCTGTCACCGAACACTTTCGGTTCGATGATCAGTACTTCAGGGATTGCGGTAGGGATGATGTTCATAGCGGCTCGCTGGCCCGTTGCTCACGTATTGACCCTAGTCGTCCTTGTCGGAATTTTCCGTGTGTAGCTGTAACAGGATGCATAGGGTGTGGCTATGGTAGACGGCAGGCTGCTCCTTTCACCAGGCTAAGGTTAGCTTGTGCCGATTGTTATCGATTTAAATGCGCCGAACGGCCCCGGAATTTCTACCGGATCGGCTTTAAATATCGATATATATCGGTTATAAATTGGCAAACGCCCCAGCGCACTCCGGCTTAGGGCCATCACAGAGGTCACCCATGAAAACCCTCAATTCCACACCCCGTGCCGATGGTTTCCACATGCCCGCCGAGTGGGCCCCGCAGACCCAGGTGTGGATGGTCTGGCCAGAGCGCCCGGACAACTGGCGCCTCGGCGGCAAGCCGGCGCAGGCCGCCCACGTAACCCTGGCCAAGGCCATTGCCCGCTTCGAGCCTGTAACCGTCGCGGCCTCCGCCGGCCAGTACGAAAACGCCCGTCGCCAGCTCGACCAGCCGAACATTCGTGTGGTCGAAATCAGCAACGACGACGCCTGGGTGCGTGACACCGGCCCAACCTTCGTCATCAACGACCATGGCGAAGTGCGCGGTGTGGATTGGGGCTTCAATGCCTGGGGCGGCTTCGATGGCGGCCTGTACGCGCCGTGGAACCGCGACGAGGAGCTGGCCGCCAAGGTGCTGGAAATGGAGCGCTGCCAGCGCTATCAGACCGAAGGTTTCGTGCTTGAAGGTGGTTCGATCCACGTGGACGGTGAAGGCACCGTGATCACCACCGAGGAATGCCTGCTCAATCGCAACCGCAACCCGCACATGAACCGCGAGCAGATCGAAGCGGTGCTGCGCGATCAGCTGGCGGTGGACACCGTGGTTTGGTTGCCGGATGGCTTGTTCAACGACGAAACCGACGGCCATGTGGACAATTTCTGCTGTTACGTGCGCCCGGGCGAAGTGTTACTGGCCTGGACCGATGATTCCAACGACCCCAACTATGCGCGCTGCCACGCGGCCATGGAGGTGTTGAAGAACACTCGCGACGCCAAGGGCCGTGAGTTCATCGTGCACAAGATGCCGATTCCGGGCCCACTGTTCGCCACCGCCGAAGAGTGCGCCGGTGTCGACCAGGTGGCCGGCAGCCAGGAGCGTGACCCGTCGGTGCGCCTGGCCGGTTCGTACGTGAACTTCCTGATCGTCAACGGTGGCATCATCGCGCCAAGCTTCGACGACCCTGCAGACGCCGAAGCCAGAGCGATCCTGGCGAAGATCTTCCCCGACCATGAGGTGGTGATGATCCCGGGCCGCGAGTTGCTCTTGGGTGGCGGCAATATCCACTGCCTGACCCAGCAGCAGCCGGCGCCGGTCAAGCGCTGAGCGTGAAGTGAATGAAGAGGCCCGTCGTGTGACGGGCCTTTTTTTTGGGGCGACGTCCGGGGCCTGGACTGGCATATGTTTTGTATTGTTTTTCAAATAGATAGCTTGGCCAGGCCGGGGTATCTGATCTGTAACAATACTTACGTAAATTAGCCGCTCACGGGCCAGGGAGTACGTGTGGACATGAACGTAGCAAGTGAGTCGGCTTTGCGCCCATCGGCAGTGAATCACCAATCGCTCAGGGTTGTGGCGAAGTGGTTGAAACACCATGGAAGCATCAGGGTCAGGACGACCGACCCACGACGTCTGCTTGCCGGGCGATACCCCCAGGGGCTGATCAGCGAAGCAGAAATGCAGGCGCTGATGGCGGTGTGGCACTGATCGAATCGGTTCTACCTGCACCGGCCTCTTCGCGGACATGCCCGCGAAGAGGCCGGTGCAGTCAACCAAGATCAGAAGCTGTAGCTACCCGTCACCACCAGGCTACGCGGGTCCCCTACCTGAATCTGCGCCGCACTGGTCGCTGAGCTGTAGTAGGTCTTGTCGGCAATGTTGCTCAGCGCCGCCCGTACATCCCAGTCATGGGTGCGGTACCCCGCCAATGCATCCCAACGGCCATACCCCGGCAATACCGTGGTGTTCTGGTTGTCCGCATAACGTTTACCCACCAACGTCAGGCCGGTTTCAGCGTACCAGCCCAGCTCTGGCTTCCAGGTCACGAACAAGCTGCCGTTGCGCTTGGCCACGTCATTGATGCGGTTGCCTTCCTGGCCGTTGTTGTCCTTGACGATGATGGCGTCCTGCAGGCCGATGCCGCCGCGTACATACCAGTTGCCAACGATATTGCCGGTGGCGGTCAGCTCGATGCCGCGCGAACGCTGCAGACCGCTGAGCAAAATGTTTTCCGGGATCAGCGGGTCGCGGGTGCGGCGGTTGTACAGCTCCAGCTCGTAAATGGCCAAGGTGGTGGTCAGGCGCTGGTCGAGCCAGTCGCTCTTCACGCCGATTTCCTTTTGACGGGTTTCTTCCGGCTTGGCGTCGTTGCCGTTGCCCGGCGCATCTGGAGTGATGCCGATCAGGCCGCCGCCCACCGGCGAAAAGGTCTTGCTCCACGAAGCGTAGAACGAATGGTCGCGCCACGGCGTGTAGACCACGCCCAGGCGCGGGCTGGTGCTGTTGCTGTCCTGTGGTTCGCGCACGCCATCCTTGTTGGTGGTTTGCACATCGAATTGGTCGAAGCGTACCCCAGCAAGGATCTGCCACTGATCGTTCAGGCGGATCTGGTCCTGCAGGTAAAGGCCACGGCTATCGACCACGGTGTGGTTGTCACTCGACACCGTCATAGGGCCATTGTGCTGCTGGCTGCGGTCGGGGTTGTTCAGGTCCAGGCCTGGAACCGCCTGGCCACCCTTCGCAACAGGCAAGGCGGTGTACAGCAGAGGGTCACGCCGCTGGTTACCGAACTCCAGGCCTACAAGCAGCTTGTGTTCCAACCCCAGGGTGTCGAAGTCGCCCTCGGCCTCCAGGTTATTGAACAGGTTGCGGGTGTTGAGGTCCTGCTGCCAACGCTGGCGGGTCACGGTGTTGGTGCCGGCGTTGTAGCCGACGACATAGGTGTTGTCGAACTCACTGTCGAGCTTGAACAGGCCCAGGGTATGGCGCAGCTGCCAGGTTTCGTTCAGCTGGTAGTTCAGGCGTGAGCGCAGGGACTGGGCGTGATCATCGATATAGTCGCGCGGGTCACCGTAGGTGGTGCCGCGGCTCACGTCGGCCGGGCGGCCGTTGACCCGGGGATACCCCGGTCGGGTGTGCGGTTGTAACGGCTGTATTCGTATTGCACCAGCCAGTTCAGGTCGGGGTTGATCTGCCAGCTGATCGACGGGGCGAACAGTTGGCGGCTGCCGTGAACACCATCGCGGAAGCTGTTGTTGTCCTGGTTGCCCATGTTCAGGCGCAGGCTGACGGTGTCGCTGGGGTCGGCGCTGAGGTCGGCATACAGGCTGCGCAGGTCTTCACTGCCGGCCTGCGCTTCGAGGGTCGAGCGTCGGCCCGGCTCCGGTGCCTTGCTGACCCGGTTGACGATACCGCCCTGGCTGCCACGGCCGTATAGCACCGCCGCAGGCCCCTTCAGTACCTCGACCCGCTCGATGTTGTGCAGGTCGCGGATGTACTGGCTGTCGTCACGAATGCCGTCCAGGTAAAAGTCGTTGCTGGCCTCGAAGCCGCGGATGCGCACACTGTCGAAGCGGGTATCGGCGCCGCTGCTGACGTTGGGGATGCCCTCCAGCGCCTTGCCCAAGGTGTTGCTGCCGTAATCCAGCACGTTGACGGTCTTCACCGTGTCGATGGCCTGGGGGACATAGCGCACCGGCGTCGAGGTGCGGGTGGCGGTGCTTACCTCCTTGACCCGTGGGTTGTCCTTCTCGCGCTCGCTGTCGGCGGTAATCGACGACTCTGGCAGCGTGGTGGTGGCGGCACTCGCCAGGTCGACGCTGAACAGCAGCGACAGGCCAAGCGTCAGGGGTGAAAGGCGGCAGGGTACAAGCATGGGCACATCCGGACCGGGCAGGTGAAAAGAAAGGCGCGAATGGTAATGCTTGCTATTTACTCTTGCTTGGGTATTTGTAAAGGCTTGTCTTTACATATGTGTCTGTTTGTAACATCCCTGATCGCAGCGACTTTGCCTGTTGGGGCAACCTTGTGCTGTGAAAACGGCTCCACGGGAAGTTGTCCGTGCGATCAAAAGGCTTTTTCCCACACAAGATAAAATGCCCGCTGATAGCGCAAACCTGTATGGAAATGCACCAGGCTCACCGGTGATTTTGGTTATATCAACCTGCATTTCACGATTTTTTGACATTTGTAATCGCACACGGCTAGGATTCGGCCAACGCCTGCTGGCCATGATCTTGGCCAAGCTGCTGCCAAGGGCCGCCGTGTATTACCGGTTGGCCCGCCCGGCTGGATCCGCATAGCGTCGAACCTACGAAGGGGCGTTGGTTCCTGGCGTCATATTGCAGAGCGTTTTTGATTAAGAAATAAGGAAAACAACATGTTGAAAACCAGGATCAGCCTGGTCGCCTTGGCGATGATCGCCGCGACCCAGGCACAGGCCAATGAACAGGCCGACAGCAAGGGCTTCATCGAGGACAGCCACGCCAACGTCCTCCTGCGCAACGCCTACATCAACCGTGACAAGAAGCACGGCACCGACGACCAGATCGAATGGGGCCAGGCGTTCATCGCCAACTTCTCCTCCGGCTTCACCCAAGGCACCGTCGGCGTCGGTGTCGACGCATTCGGCCTGTACGCGGTGCGCCTCGATGGCGGCAAAGGCCACAACGGTGGCGGCGGCGTCGACTTCTTCAAACCGCACGAAACCACCAACGCCGAAGGCAACGCCAGCTCGCCGCACAACCTGGCCCGTGGTGGTGCTGCAGTGAAATTCCGCATCTCCAACACCGTGCTGAAATACGGTGACCAGATGCCAGCACTGCCTGTGCTGCAGTACGACGATGCACGTCTGCTGCCAGAAAGCTTCACCGGTACCCTGATCACTTCCAAAGAAATCCAGGGCCTGGAACTGAACGCCGGTCGTTTCACCCAGGAAGCGCGCAAGAGCGCAGAGGGGCGTGATAGCGGTGGCCTGAAGTCGATCAACGTCTTCGGTGGTAGCTACAAGTTCACCGACAACTTCACCGCTTCGCTGTACACCGCCGACAACGAAGACGTGATGAAGAAGCACTACCTGGGCTTGAACTACGTCTTCCCGATCGCCAGCGACCAGTCCCTGACCCTGGACTTCAACGGCTACAAGTCGGACATCGACCACAAGTACGTACAAGCCGCTGGCCTGAACGGCGACTCCAACACCATCTGGAGCCTGGCCGCCACCTACGCGTACGGTGCCCACTCGTTCACCCTCGCTCACCAGCGCAGCACCGGCAGCACTGGCTACAACTACGGCTTCTACCAGAACGCCGGTGGCGTGGGTGACGGTGGTTCGACCATCTACCTGGCCAACTCGTACTGGTCCGACTTCAATGCCGAAGACGAGCGCTCCTGGCAGCTGGGCTACGGCCTGGACTTCGGTGCCTACGGCATTCCGGGCCTGACCTACAAGCTGGCCTACGTGGTGGGTGACAACATCAACACCCGCAACGTTGCCAACCCGCAGGGCTTTGGCGAAGGTAAAGAGCGCGAGATCTTCAACCAGATCCGTTACGTGGTGCAGGACGGCCCGGCCAAGGACCTGTCCATCAAGCTGCGTAGCTCGTTCGTGCGTACCAACAACGCCGTGCAGCAGAACGGTTACAACGACGACGGCAACGAAGTCCGCGTATTCGTCGAGTACCCGATCAGCATCTTCTGATGCTGATGTGATGTACCCAACAGCCCTGGCCTATGCCGGGGCTGTTTCTTTTCGGCGCAAGGTTACTGCCGGAGCCGGTGTTGCATCTGTGGTTTCCGGTGCAAAACTGTCGCTACGCGCCATCCGCCACATCCGTGCATAAAACTCGCTTTCGATCGAGCCGCTGAGCAATTCGCCCGGCTTGAGGAAGGTGTGCAAGTCTGAAAACAACCCGATCTCGCTGGGGCTGATACGCCGTGCCAGGTGCTTGGGCTTGAGCTCCGAAGGGTGCTCCAGGCCCGCGGCAGCCAGCATCTCGGCCAGGGTGTGCAGGGTGTTGCGGTGGAAGCTGGCCACCCGCTCGGCCTTGTCCGGCACTACCAGGGCGCGCTGGCGCAGTGGGTCTTGCGTGGCCACGCCGGTCGGGCACTTGTTGGTATGGCAGCTTTGCGACTGAATGCAGCCAATGGCGAACATGAAGCCGCGTGCCGAGTTGACCCAGTCAGCGCCGATGGCCAACACGCTGGCAATGTCGAAGGCGCTGACGATCTTGCCTGCTGCGCCGATGCGAATGCTCGAGCGCAGGTTCAGGCCAACCAGGGTGTTGTGCACGAACATCAGGCCTTCGCGCATCGGCACGCCCATGTTGTCGCTGAATTCGCGTGGTGCCGCGCCGGTACCGCCTTCCTTACCATCGACGACGATGAAGTCCGGGGTGATGCCGGTGGCGAGCATGGCCTTGGCAATGCCCATGAACTCCCACGGGTGGCCCAGGCAGAACTTGAAGCCTACAGGTTTGCCGCCCGACAGCTTGCGCAGGCTGGCCACGAACTGCAGCAACTCGACTGGTGTGCGGAAGGCGCTGTGCGCTGCCGGCGAGATGCAGTCCTCACCTGCGCGCACGCCGCGGGTCTGGGCAATTTCAGGGCTGACCTTGTGCCCCGGCAAAATGCCGCCGTGGCCTGGTTTGGCGCCCTGGCTGAGCTTGATTTCAATCATCCTCACCTGTGGCGATTTGGCCTGTTCGGCGAAGCGCTGTGGGTCGAAGCGACCGTCCTCGGTGCGGCAGCCGAAGTAGCCGCTGCCGATTTCCCAGATCAGGTCGCCACCGTGTTCACGGTGGTACGGGCTGATGCTGCCTTCGCCAGTGTCATGGGCAAACCGGCCCATGCGTGCGCCGCGGTTGAGCGCGGCGATGGCATTGGCACTGAGGGCACCGAAGCTCATGGCCGAAATGTTGAAGATCGAGGCCGAATAGGGCAGACGGCATTGCGGCCCGCCAATGGCAATGCGAAACGATGCCGGGTCTGGGGTAGCCACCGGCAGCATCGAATGGCTGATGAACTCGAAACCGGGCTTGTAGGCATCGTTCAGAGTGCCGAAGGCTTTCTCGGCACTTTCGTTCTTGGCCCGTGCGTAGACCAGCGAGCGTTGCGACCGGGAAAACGGCAGCTTGTCGTCGTCACCCTCGATCAGGTACTGGCGGATTTCCGGACGGATAGTTTCGATCAGGTAGCGGATATTGCCGAGGATCGGGTAGTTGCGGCGTACCGCGTGGTGACTTTGTCGCAGGTCGTTCAGGCCGACCAGGCTAAGCAATGCGGTGATCAGCGTTACTGGCCACAGCCAGGCATGTTGGGCGAGCAGCGGTAGGCTGGCGAAGCTGAAGACAAGGCAGAGCGCGAGGCAGGCGTAGCGGCTGGGCAGAGAGTGTTTCATGGGTCCATCGCAGGCAGGATGACCGGGCATAGGATAGGCAAAGGCGGGGCAGGGAAAACCTGGGGAATTGGTAAAAGACTATTACCTGATTGCGTATGCCAGAGCGCTCGCCGTCAGATGGGGAGCAGTATGCTGACCCGCAACCCACCGCCCTCACGGTTCGACAGCATCAGCTCACCGCCATGGCTGGTTGCAATCCGCTGGGCAATGCTCAACCCCAGCCCATACCCTCCCGAGGCCTGGTTACGCGAGCCTTCGCCGCGCACGAACGGGTCGGTAATGGTCGTCAGCAGCGCGGGCGCGATCCCCGGCCCACGGTCGTCGATATGGATGAATACCCCTGTGCTCGCTCGCTCCAGCGTGACCGAAATGTCTTGGGCATAGCGCAACGCATTCACCAACAAATTTTGCAGGCAACGCTGCAACAGCAAGGCATCCACCCGCACGCTGCCTGCCTGGCCGTGTACTGGCAGTGGTTCCTCGGCGCAGGCCAGGTCCGCACACTGGCGCGCCACCAGCCGGTCCAGGTCCACCTGCTGCAAATTCTGCTGCTCCCCCGCACGCAGGTAATCGAGGACCTGGCCGATCATGTCGTCCATCTGTGTGATGTTCTGCCGCAGGCGTTGGCGGTGTTCGTCGTCGGGCAGGCGCTCCAGGCGCAGGCGCATTCGGGTCAGTGGTGTGCGCAGGTCGTGTGATACGGCAGCCAGGAAGTAGGCTTTGTCGTTGACCATGGCTATCAGCCGCTGCTGCATGGCGTTGAACGCTTGCGCCGCCTGACGCACTTCCTCCGGGCCATCCAGCGCCAAGGGCGGTTGCTCGAGGTTAGCGCCCAGGCCGCGTGCGGCATCGGCCAGGCGACGCAGCGGGCGCAGGCACAGGCGCACGGCAATCAGGCACACCAGCAATACCGCGACAATCCGCAGGGCGTACACCCGCAACAGGTAGTCGCTGATCAGCACCCAAGCCGACTCGCCGCTCCAACCCTGCAGTTCCTGGCCATCGACGGTCAGCCAGTGACCATCGGCCAACGGCACCGCGAACTGGATATGCGCCTGGGCCGTGCGCAGGCCGAACAAGCTGCGCCAGACGATCGGCTGGCCCAGTTCATCGGTCAGTTGCACCTTCATCAGGCGCACGTCCTGGGCATGCCCCAGCTCGTACTTGAGGGCCTGCTGCAGCAACAGCTCGATGCGCCTGCGCCCGCGGCGCTCGTCATGCTCCGGCGTGGGCAGGCTTTCGGCGCAGCGTAGCTGGTAATGGGCTGGTGGCTGCAGCATGCCGCCGTGGCAGTCGGCCTGGGCAATCAGTGGAGCGCTGCGCGCAGCGACCAGCCGCACAGGCGCCTCGAGCACCTGGGCGAAACGCACATCGAACCAGATGCTGCTCGACATCAACTGAATCACCAGCGTGCCGCTGACCATGATCAGCAGCAACTGACCAAACAAGGTGCGTGGCCACAGCCGGCGAAGCCAGCGCATGTCAGGTATCGGCCTCGTGGCTGGCGATGCTCAGCAGGTAGCCTTCGTTGCGGATGGTAAGGATTTGCGCGGCCCCCGCCGGTGCACGGCGCAGTTGCTGACGCAGGCGGCTGACGCACATGTCCACTGAGCGGTCGTCGGGCAGGTGGTCGCGGCCGAACGCACTGCGCGTCAGCTGGTCGCGGGAGACCACGCGGTTGTTGGCTTCCAGCAGTTCACGCAGTACGCGGTAGTCGGAGCGCGGCAGGGTCAGGGTCTCGCCATCGGGCCGAGTCAGCAGGCGCTTTACGTGTTCCAGGCGAAACCCGGCGAACAGCTGCGCATCCACCACGGCGGGCTCTTCGGCCTGTGCGTCCAGGCGTTGCGGGCGACGCAGCACGGCCTTGATCCGGGCGATCAGCTCGCGTGGCTCGAAGGGCTTGGCCAGGTAGTCGTCGGCACCCACCTCCAGGCCGATGATGCGGTCCAGCGTGCTGCCTTTGGCCGACAGCATGATCACCGCCAGCCCAGGTGTGGCCTGCAGCTGACGGCACAGGCTCAGACCGTCCTCGCCAGGCAGCATCAAGTCGAGCACCACCAGCTCCACTTTTTGCCGGGCCAGCTGCTCGCGCATCTGTTCACCGTCGGCCGCAGCTAACACGGTGTAGCCGGCATCTTTCAGGTAATCGCAAAGAAGTTCGCGGATCTCGTCGTCATCATCGACAACCAGCAGGGTCGTGCTCATGCGGAAAAACACCTGTTCGGTGAGGGCCGGTGGCGCTCATTACGTTCAATTACATCCCCGTACATGTCGGGTCTGGAGCCCGGAGGGCCGGTCCCTAGAATCCTAACAAAAAATCATCTGCAAATACGAAGTCTTCCCAAATGAATGCTATGAGCACCCCGAAAGTCTTCACCCCCAGCAGCCCAAGTGGCAGTCGTCTCAAGCCGCTGGCCTTCTTCGTTGCCGTTGCCATCAGCGGTGGCGCCATGGCTGCCGACGGTAAACCCCTGGAGCTGGATGCCACGCAGATCGAAGACAGCGCGTTACTGCCAGCCGACGATGCCGGCCAGTTGGGCTACACGGTCGAGCGCACTCGCAGCTCCACCGGCCTCGATCTGACGCCGCGACAGACGCCACAATCGGTCACCACCATCACCCGTCAGCAGATGGATGACCGCGACATTCACACCATCGAGCAGGCGCTGCAAACCACGCCGGGCGTAACGGCCAACAAGTCCGAAGTGGGTGGGCGCACCGACTACCGTGCCCGTGGTTACTCGATCAGCAACTGGAAGGTCGATGGCCTGCAGACCCAGGGCGGCTCCGACTTCAGCGGCAGCGGCAATGCGCTGAACATGGACCTGTACGAACGCATCGACATCGTGCGCGGCGCCAACGGCCTGCTGGGCGGCACCGGCGACCCGTCGGCCACCGTCAATCTGATCCGCAAGGCACCGACCAAAACCTTCGGCGGCAGCGCCTACGCCACCTACGGCAGCTGGGACAAACGCCGTCTGGGTGCCGACCTAAACCTGCCATTGTCCGAAGACGGCCGGCTGCGCTCGCGCTTCGTCATGACCCAGCAGGACGCCAACTCGTTCCGCGACAACCAGTCCGAGCGCTCCCGCGCCGCGCTGGCCAATTTCGAATTCGATCTGGACGAGGCGACCACCCTCGGCGCTGGCTACCAGTACGAGTACAACAAGGTGGTTGGTGGCGGCTGGGGGGCGAACATCCCGCTGTGGTACCGCGACGGCAGCAAGACCGACCTGCCACGTAGCACCAACGTGGTGCCCAGCTGGAGCTTTGGCGAGTACACCACCCGCACTGCGTTCGGCTCGCTGGAGCACCGCTTCGACAACGACTGGACCCTGGACCTGAAAGGCGCCCAGGCCACTACCGAAGCCCTGAACCACCGTGGCCTGGCGAAGGTCAACTCGGCGGGCCGTGGCAGCTACGGCGGCTACTGGGACCAGGATGGCAGCGGCGCCGTGCTCAATGGCCTGCACAGCTCCAGCGACACCACCCAGCAATCGGCGCAAATCGACCTGTCCGGTCCGTTCCAGTTGTTCGGCCGTACCCACCAGGCCATGGTTGGCTACAACGACAGCCGCACGGTGGGCTGGTCGCCGGAATACTCCTGCACCATGGTCGGTGACGGCATGGCCAGCGCGCCTGCTTTGGGCTGCCAGTTCCGCGCCAACAACGGCTTCCCGCTGACCGACTGGCGCAATGGAGTGGATGACGACTACGACATCCTCGCCTCGCGCACCGGCCGCCACAGCAAGACCACCACCCGCCTGCAGGGCATGTACGCCGCCACCCGCCTGAGCATCACCGACCCGCTGTCGGTGATCGTCGGCGTGCGCACCAGCAACTACTCGTCCGTTACCCGTAGCGTGGCCGGCGTGCGCAGCAGCCAGGAAGAGAACGGCATCGTCACCCCTTACCTGGGTGCGGTGTACGATCTCAACGAGAATTACTCGGTGTATGCCAGCTACACCGACATCTTCACACCGCAAACTTCTGAAACCAGCAGCGGCAGCAAGGTCGAGCCGATTCGCGGGCAAAGCTACGAGACCGGCATCAAAGGTGAGTGGTTCGATGGCCGGTTGAACGCCTCGGCGGCGTACTTCCGCACCAAGCAGGAAAACAAGGCCGTGCTGGATGGCGACCTGACCACCCCGACTGGTGGCAATGCCTACAAGGCCGGTTCCGGGCAGGAAACTGACGGTATCGACCTGGAAGTCGCGGGTGCCCTGAGCCCCAACTGGAACGTGTATGCCGGCTACACCTACCTGCATTTCCGCCGCGTCGACAGCGACGGTCGCAGCGACCCGTCGCACCTGTTCAAGGCCTCGACCACCTACCGCCTGAGCGGCCCGCTCGACCGCCTCACCCTGGGCGCAGGCGTGACCGCGCAAACCAACATTCGCGCCATTTCCAGCCCGGCAGGTCAGCCCACCAATGGCGTGAGCAATGGTGCCACTGACGTGAACTGGTCCGGTTATGCCATCTGGAATGCCATGGCCAAGTACCAGCTGACCGACGACACCAGCGTCAGCCTCAACGCCAACAACCTGTTCGACAAGCACTACTACACCCAGTACGGGTTCTACGCCGGGGCAATCTATGGCGACCCGCGTAACCTTTCGCTGACGGTCAGCACTGCCTTCTGATCAGGCACGGTCAAGTGTAGGAGCGGCCTTGTGTCGCGATGGGCCGCGCAGCGGCCCTTCTTCACCCGGGCTCTGCCTCTTGCCCCCGAACAACCGACTTCTCCAGCCGGCCCTCCAAGCTCTCCCAATCCTCGCCAAACAGCTCTATCGGATGCATTGTTCGATCTGCACCGTTGCCACAGGCTAGGGCTTTGGCTGGGCAGTAGAGGTCGCAGCCCCAGCAGATACGCTCGGGATGGCTGGGGTTTGTGGGGAATTTCTTGGCCATGGGGTGCTTCCCTCAAGGGCTGCCTGAAAACAGGCTATGCCTCATGGCTGCAGGGAGCTTGATCGAAATCAAACGCTGCAGTAATTGCACGAGCACGCTGAGGGGGAAGGCTGCAGTCTTTTGGCGACTGCAGGGTGTTTGATGTGGGTATTCAAAGAAAAACGGTACAAACAAAAAAGGCCCACCTTTCGGTGAGCCTTTTTGATACTGCGTATGGTGCCGGCACCAGGAATCGAACCCTGGAACTACTGATTACAAGCCGTTTGCTCTGATGGTTTTCGAGAGGTCACCGATTCTCATGGGATGCCGTGATAACCAGAGAAAGCCCCACATAACGCCGTCTTGATGTCTTTCTATGTTTCACCCGATAGCGTACCTTTGCATCGAAAACGGGGATCGAACGGGAAAACGTGGAGGCAACGGGGAAAAATGGCTAAGCGCACGCGCATGACTGAGATGGAGGCATACTCCGTAAAAACCCGACAGTCTGAGCCGGTGGGTTCTCGTGGAAAGGGCACTCTGCTTCTCGAGCGCAAAGCATCAGGTGCAATCCAGGCCTATTACCGAGAGCGCACACCTGACAGCGATAAGAGGCTGGTGCTGGGGACGCTCTCCAAGAAGCCCCGTGTAGGGACAGGTGAGCATACCCTTGATGGAATCCGCGCCGAGGCGATGCGTATCTCTGTTGAGGCCGCGGCTGCGGGAGGCCTGGCCAAGTACCTGACGTATGTTGCTGAACAGAAGGCAGCAGTCGAGATCGAGCAAGAGAACGCGGCTGCGCGGATGGAACAAGAGAGGCTTGAGCGCTTGCGCTTGGCTGAGATAGACGCAGCCCGCGGCAGCTTCCATGACCTTTTCTTAGATTACATCGAGTCACGCCGGGCCAAGGCGACCATAGGCGTTGTGAAAGAGCTGGAGCGCTTGTTCAAGAGCAACCTGGCAACCCCCCATCCCGACATCATGCTGATGAAGGCCCGGGACATTCGATCAGAGCATATCCTCACGATCCTCAACCCGATCTGGAATCGCGGCTCCAAGGTCCAGGCCGATCGGATGCGTTCTTTCCTTGTCGCGGCTTTCAATCATGGCCTTACGGTCGAGAGCGTCGTAGGGCGCTCAAACGACAAGGTCTATAGCCTTGAGATCAACCCGGCCGCAATGGTGAAGGTGGAGAAGGTCTCCGCTCCTGTCGAGCGGGCCCTCTCGGATGCTGAGCTGAAGCACTTTTGGCAGACGATCGAGAGCACAGATGGCATTGGTCCGGTGATGGCGCTGCTGTTCAAGTTTGTAATCGCGACTGGTGGCCAGCGCATCAAGAACATCGTCGAAACCACATGGGCTGACTACGACCTGGACGAGGGCACTGTTCTACTCGTTCACCGTAAGGGAAGGGGCGGGCAGACCTTGAGCCGGCCGCACCTGGTCCCGCTTTCGGATCGTGCGATCTCGATCATGCGGCGCGTGCTTGAAATCAGCGGTGACCATCAATGGCCTTGGACTACGCATGGCAAGCAGCCCTTCGTTATCAGTAGTCCGACCCATGCGATAGCGGATTGGATGGATTCCAAGCATGCTGTGGTCGACGGAGTGCGGATGTCGCCCTTTTCGCCCCGCGACCTGCGCCGCACTTGCACCCAGCTTATGCAGCGGTGCGGTGTTGATGATCGCCTGTCCGACCTTCTGCAGGCGCATGGCCAAACGGGGGTTGTATCGAAGCACTATCGGAACAACGCTGAGGCTGCGTTACCGGAGAAGCGTCGAGCACTTGAACAATTTGAGCACTGCTTGGCAGTTGCTCTGGGCGAGCTGAAAAATAAAGATGGCAATGCGCTATCAATGGGGCGGCGGGTCAAGAAAAGCTCCAGGTCAAAGCCGTAACGCATGTCAGCGGCCCCATTCTTGCAGGCGAAGAAGCCGGGCTGATTTAGCAGCTAAATTTTGAGCTCCCGCTTCAATCCCGCCTCCCACCATAGATGCCTGGGCGCCGATGGCTTCAGCAGCGCTGATGATCATTCCGCCCCCCAGGCTGCTGCACGTCGACATTCTCCGCTTGGGGCGACCTCAGGCCCTTATTCAATTCAAAAGAACCCATGGGGAACAGGTCGGAACGGTGAATAGGGTAGCGAATAAGCCCAAATAAACAACGTATCGTATTACGCAGCGTTGTTAGTTACCGGTCAGGATCTTCTGCATCTTACAAAAGAGCGTGCGCGCCACAAAATCGTACTTCATGGTTTTGTGGCGCGAGGTGACGGCTACTTGTTACAGATGAAAAAGAAGATCGGTGCGTGATTGCGAGATGTGGACGGGCGAGGATCGAATGAGGCCCTCATGAGGCCCTCAATAGGGGCCAGTAAAACCGGGGGTTTCAGACGCATCACCTACCGTTCGTCGGCATTTTTTCCTGAATCCATAATCTGCTTTTGCACGTATTGAGACCTTGTTGGTACGTATGGGGACGTATGGGGCAATGTATACAGGCGCGGGTAGAATGGCTGAGAGGTTTAGTTATCTAAAGGTAACTGCTGACGAGCAGAGAAAGTTGTTGCGACATCACGGGCATCGCCGCTAACATCTGGGCATTCCTAAAGCAGCCGCCAGTTATTTAAACACTATGGCGAACTGTTGGGATGATGGGTCGCGAATCTGCAGACAAAGAAAAGCCCCGACGCTACCAACGTCGAGGCCTTGATCGGGAAGGACGCTACCAACGTCCGCTGCATGATGGTCGACCCAGCAAGCACCCCGAGGTGAAGCATTTCTACGGGCTTCGCGGCGGACTGTAGTACCGGAAGGAACAATACGCAACTGGGTATTTATGCAGTGGCTATGGGCCCTTCAAGCAGTTCGCTCCCTCGGTACGTCTATATCTTAGAGGTACCTACCATGGCTCAAGCCGCCACTTGCATTGCCGATGTACCCAACCTGCCGATCCCCGGCGCCCGCGCTACCGCAGCTCAGCTTTGCGCCAAGTATCAAGTCAGCCGCTCCACTTGGTGGCGCTGGTCCAAAACTCCCGGCTTTCCGGCTCCTATTCGCTTCGGTCGTTCTGTCCGTTGGGAACCTGACTCTGTGGAATCCTTCCTGCGCAGCCAGGAGGCCTAACCCATGATGTCCAATCAACTCTGCGTGAGCGCAGAGAAGGGATCGGCTGGCTTGGAAAAAGCGGTTCTATCCCTTCCCGTACCCTTAAAAAATTTGGTGCATCCCCGCGAGGTCCAGCAGGGGCATAAGAGCGAGCGCGATCAAGCAGGCTGTGAAGGCGAGGGGGCATGAACATGGCAGACACTCCGCCTCTCAATAGTGGTTGCCCAGCGTGCGATAACAATGACACCAGCGGCAGCGCGCAGCGTATTCGCTTGCTTGCCCACTTGCGCCAGCACGGCTCGATCAACACCTTCCAGGCCATCGCGCAGCTGAACATCGTGCGCCCGGGCGCGCGTATTGCCGAGCTTCGCGCCCTGGGTCACAAGATTGCTACTCATCTGAGCACGCTGAAAGATGACCATGGTCGCGATCATCGCAAAGTGGCCACGTACTTCCTGAGCGCTGGGTCGGCGCAGAAGGTGGTCGAATGATGCCGTCACTAAAGATCCGCGATGAACGGTCGATAATTCTGGTTGCAGGCAATTGTGATGCTCGGTATGGTTCGCCGGTCGCTGCAAATTCAGCGGCCGGGTTTGGCGACCCGTCACACGTTAGGCGCAACAGCGCCCCCATCACGATTGCAGGCGCTTTTTTTGTGCCCGCAGTCCCGTGTTATGGCGGCTGTGCGCGGGAGACCTTCGGGTCTGCCGGGTTCCTAACGTCCCGGTTCGCCAACCTGCGTACAGCTGCCACCCATAATCGTTTGGCGACGGTTCGTGGCAGCTCCCACTCAACGTTAGGAGCTCGACCCATGCACGCCCTCAATCCATCCAAAATCCGCGCACACGCCCACCGGCGTCTGGCCCTGGCCGCACTTCGCGCAAATTCTTCCCTGTCTGTCCGTCTCGCCCGCTATAACCATCACGCCGAGATCGCCCGCGCCCTGGAAGGGCAAGGCGGTGCTCAGTGACTCACATTCAGCAAGTCGTCGAGGCCATACAGGGCTTCATCCAGTCTCAGGTCGTGGTCACGAATCCAGGGCAACAAGTGTTCCGTCTACCCCCAGTGGTTGGGGTAGGCCTCGCAGGTGATATCGCCACTTTGGTAAGTGCGGACTTTCCGCAAGCAGCTGTGAGCATCCTGGGTCGTTGCCGTGGCTCTTTGGCCGGGCTGGACGAGGCCATGCGTGTGTCGGATGAAGTCCGTGCCGCGTTGGAGGAATGCCGGCGACAGGCGCACCCAGGCGCAGCTCTGGTGGAACACTTTCAGGCGGCTGTCAATGTCGGAGGTGCCCAATGAATCACTTCCCAATCGATGCAACCATTGAAGGCGAGGTGCTTTCAGAGGCGGTTCTTGATGCCCGCGAGATGTGCTGCATGAACTTTGCCCGCGACGAGCACAAGAAGCTGGAGACGATCCTGTTGACGCTCGTGATCCCAGCGCTGGGCGGGTATGACAACGAGCTGGCCTGCGACATTGCCCGTCACCTCGAGCAGATCCAGTCCTTCAGCGGCAATTATTGTTGGCGCCATCGCCACCTTGGTGCCTCGCATGGTGTTGTTGGCCAGCCTGCTGCTAACGGAGGTCTTGTATGACTTCCGTTATCCAGATGCCGGACGATATCCGGGACGATCTTCGCGACGTGCAAGGCATCCTTGTGCTGTTGAGCATGGCCCTGGCAGTGATCGCCTCGCCTGCCACCCCAGTCATCGTTGCCCGTGTCACTGCCGTGATGGCGCAGCACACCGCCATGGCCTGGGCCGAAATGCTGGACGGCATGATTGCTGAGCAAGGGGGTGATCTGTGAAGACCGACACCACCCAGCGCATCACCCGCACGCAATACCGTGACTTCGCCGAGCTGGCCAAGGAGAGCGGCCTGGCTTTGACGATCGCCACCTTCACTGAGCTTGGTGGCATCTGGGGCGAATACAGCTGCTGGGCGCAGCCGATCGTTCGTGACGCATTGAGCGATCAAACCCAACGTGACGAGCGGGTTGCTATCAAGCTGGCAACCAGTATCAATGCGGGCCGTTTCCGCAGCGCTACTCGTCCGGAAATTGACTGGTCGGCGCTGGATGACAGCGAGATTTATTCATTCATCTTGCATCACGAGATTGGCCACCACCTCGACAACTTCTCGCTCTGGGACTTGATCCTCGCTCCCGATCAGGTGGTAGGCGACCAATGCCACAAGGTGATGTACCGCGTGAACGAGATGCTGGCAGACCGTTATGCGTGGGAGCAGGTGCGGCCTGGCGAGCCACTGCCGCTGAGCGAGACGGGTAAGCGCATGCAGGAGGTAATGGCCGATGACCTGGATCTGTTGCAAAGGCACCTCCCCCGTAAGCGCAGAAAGCCCAGGGCACTGCCGGGCGGCCAGTACGCCTATGTGCCTGCCTCGATGCTGAAAACCGAGGAACTGGCCGCATTCGTCGGGCCGCACGTCTCCCCGGCGCTGATTGAGCACACCCGGAACCACCGCCGCGTTCATCGTCGCGACTCCAGACTGAGGGGTTAAACATGACCAATTTTCAACAGCGCCGCGCTGCGCTGAGGGATTCGTTCATCCCGAAGAAAGCCACCGAGCTGTATTACGTGAGACATCCGAAGGTCGACCGGGCGCTACTGGGGCCGTTCTTGAGCCTGGCCGACGCCGAGTGTGGGCGCGTAGTTTTGCGTAGTCCTGATGCGGTGGTGACGGCCTGCCGCGTCGAGTCGCTCGGCGCGCTGACCTACTGGCACGCGGTGAACAATGGCCAAGTTTGCCGGACCTTCGCAGGCGCTGAAGGGGTGAACCATGAGTAAGGTCACTTCCATTCGACGCAAGGGTGCCGGTGGTCCGCCGACTGCTGGCGCCTACATCGACAGCGCCAGCTACACGCTGCTGGTGGAGAGCCTGGCGGGGTTTCTGGAACTGCGCATTGCCGAGGGTGACGCTGGCCGTCACTGCCCTGAGCTGGAGCGCCTGACCAATCAACTGGAACGGCTGGCCAAGCGCTTCACGCCGCCGCAGGGGGCCGCATGACTGATCCTGTGATCTTGTTCAGCGACGTGCTCCAGTCGGCCTATGGTCTGCTCGACTGGTTACCACTGGACGATGGCGACATTCACCGCTTCCACGTCCCCGGCGACAAGCCCGGCACGCTCAATGGCTGGTACTGCCTGTTTGCTGATGGCATTGCCTCGGGCGCGTTCGGGAGCTGGAAGACGGGCGGCACCAACACTTGGTGTAGCCGTGAGCCGGTGGACGCCCGCGAAGCCGAGCAGGTGCGCCAGCGCATCGAGCAAGCCCGGCGCCAGCGGGAGGCCGAACGGCAGCGGCGCCAGCTTAGGGCGGCCGGCCTGGCGCAGCGCTGGTGGCGTGACGCCCGTCGTGCTGATCCGGCCCACCCCTACCTGGTCGCTAAGTCCATTCGAGCTCACGGTTTGCGCCAGCGTGGTGACGACCTGCTGATCCCTCTGTACGCGGCTGGTGTGCTTGTGAACCTGCAGCGGATCGCCCCAGATGGCGACAAGCGCTTCCTGTATGGCGGGCGAATCAAGGGCGCCTATTCGCCGCTGGGGCGCATCACCCCGGGCATGCCGCTGTGCATCTGCGAAGGCTGGGCTACGGGCGCCACGCTCCACGCAAGCGGCTACACGGTCGCCTGTGCGATGAACGCCGGGAACCTGAAACCGGTGGCACTGGCGCTGCGGGCCGACCACCCCGGCACCGAAATCATCATCGCCGGCGACGACGACCGCGAAACCGAGGCCGAAGGCAAGGGCAATCCGGGGCGCACAGCCGCCCATGAGGCCGCTGTCGCGTGTGGCGGTCTAGTGACCTTCCCCGAGTGGCCGGCCGACGCGCCGCTGTCCCTTTCCGACTTCAACGACCTCGCCGCCTGGAGGTGCCGTCATGCGCCCGCCTGATACCAACGTCATCAACCTGCGCCCCGAAGCACCCAAAGTCGAGCCTGACCGCCCGTGCTGGGGTGTGTATGAGCACTGGGTGACAAATGAGAAAGGCCGCAGGCTCAAACCCGGTGTGTACTGGCACGGCTTCAAGCGCAGCGCCGGCGACGACGACAGCGACGACGATAAGGCAGATCGCCCGATCACTGACGAGTGGATCGCCACGCCCGTGACCGTCGCCGCTCGCACCACCAACAGCGACGATGGCAGCGAAGGCCGGTTTCTGCGCCTGCTCACCGACAGCGGCACCAAGGAGTGGATCATTCCCATGGAGGTGTTCGGTGGAAGCGGCGAGGACGCAAGGCGGACGCTGTTCGGCATGGGCGTCATCATCGCCCTGAAGAAGCGCGGCCAGTTCATGGAGTACCTGCTGGACCAGCACCCTGCAGAGGTGTTCGCCACCACCTGCCGCCCCGGCTGGCATGAGTCAGGCGCCTTTGTGCTACCTGGGCGCACCATCGGCAGCGACAAAGTGCGCTATCAGGCCAGCGCCAAGGGGCAGAACCTGTTCAGCGTGCGCGGGAGCCTGGAGGGTTGGAAGATCGAGGTAGCAGCCAAGTGTGAGGGCAACCCGGTGCTGACCCTAGCCATCGGCTGCGCCCTCGCTGGCCCGCTGCTGAGCTTGGTTGGCGTGTTGGGTGGCGGTGTTCACCTGGTGGGCGACAGCTCCAGCGGCAAGTCGCTGGCGCAACTGATCGGCTCGTCCGTATGGGGCGACCCAGGCATCTTCGCTGCGTCCTGGGATATGACCAAGGGCGGACTGGAGATCGAGGCGTCCAGCCGCAACGACACCATGTTGCCCCTGGACGAGATCAAGCGGGCCGACCCGAAGCGCGTACAGGAGATGGCCTATTCGCTCGCCAACGGCCAGGGCAAGGGCACCATGACCCGTGACCGGGAGGCCCGCGGCAAACTGAGCTGGCGCCTGCTGGCGCTGTCCAGCGGTGAGCGCTCCCTATCCGAGCACGCGGCCATCAGCGGCAATGCTGCCCATGCTGGCGCCGAGCTGCGCATGGTCGACGTGAACGCCGGTACCCGCACGCACCGCGCCTTCGATGAATTGCACGGCCTGGAGGGCGCTGACTTCCACCGCCAGCTCACGGTGGCTGTAGGAGCGAACCATGGGCACATCGGGCCGGCTTTCGTGGAGAAGCTGCTGGCCAGCGATGACCGCCCCGGGCTGCTGGAGGACTTCGCCGGTATCCGCGCTCAATTCGTCGAGGACAACGCCCAGGCCGGGCGGGTGGCAGATCGCTTCGCGGTGATCGCGCTGGCGGGCGAAATGGCCATTGCCTACGACCTGCTGCCCTGGGCGCCAGGCACCGCTCTGGCCGACTGCCAGCTGCTGTACGGCGAGTGGCTGAGCCGGGTGGGCGGCGGCAATGCCGAAGACCGCCAGATCCTCGCCGGCATCCTCGACTTCATCGACAAGCACGGCAGCAGCCGTTTTTCGGACGTAGAAGACCAGACGCTGGACACCAAGGTGTTCAACCGCGCCGGGTACTGGGAGGTGGTCGGCGCCAAGCGGCTTTATCTGTTCAACAAGTCCGCACTGACCGAGGCCGCCCATGGTCACGGGCTGGCGCGGGTTGTGAAGGCGCTGGAGGGCGCTGGCGCTCTCGCCAAGCACGATACCGACCGGGACAGCCGCAGGACCAAGAAGTACCGCCTGCCTGCTGGTGGGTCTGCTCGCCTCTATGTGATCGATCCCGACGCCATGGATAGCGAAGGCGGTGGCCTATGACCGTCATCACCACCCAACGCCAATGCCCGAATCCACAGGAACCTAAAAACGTGGGGAACAGGGGGAACGGGGGAACAGCCAGTAAATACGTGGTCTGTAGTCGTTCCCCCTTATTGAAGTGTTGGGGAACAGGGGAACACAAACATGTTTTTGAATATAAGCGCCTGCGATTCCCCTTCTGCTTGGTTATCACTGTTCCCCAGTTTTTCGGGTGGGGAACACGTACCCCAGCTGGAGGCCCCGGAAACACTGGGTGTTCCCGCGTTCCCCCGTTCCCCCGATCTTTTTTCACAGACACATTTGGGCGTTATGGGAATCCGGGGGAGGTGACGCCATGAGCCTCCTTTCCGACCTGCTCAATCACATGCCGCCGAACGGTGCTGGCGCTAGCAAGCCACCGATGGCGAAACGCGCTCCGGATCGCCCGCGGTTGGTGTTAGTCGATGCTGTGCAATTGCCATCCGGCCCTTACGCCAACGCCGCCAATGCCACGCCTCAGTGGCGGGGGGCCCGCGACCAGTACATCAGCCATGTCATGACCTGCCGGGGTTGCTATGCGCCCGCTGGTCGCCATTGCCTGATCGGTACCGAGTTGCGCACCACCTACGACAACATGCCCATGGAGGCCCACTCATGACGCCCACACCGACCATGCGTCTGTGCAATATCGCCTTGAAGCCAGGAATCAGCGCCAGCACGCAACTCATCACCACCCGGCGTATCTGCCGCAACATCAGCCGCAACCTCGATTCAATACACGCCGAGCGACGAGCCATACGCCGCCAGGCGGGCAAGCTGAAAGCATTCCTACCATTCACCCGCCAGGCTATTGCCGATCTGGAGCAGCAAGCGTGGGAGCACCGCGACGATGAGCAGAGCAAGGCTCTGGTGGCCTTGTCCGGGTTCGGGCGGCAGTTGCTGTTCGATGAGGACGGATTAGCCGATGCCCTGGGGGTCGACCGCCTGTGCGACCTGCTGAGCGTGAACGTGGTGGAGCGTGAGCATGTCAGGCGGGAGGGCGTCACCAGCCTGGAAGGTTTGGTGTTCACCCACGTCGTGGAGGACAGTGCAGAGCGCCGGGGGCAAGAATGGAATGACGCGCCGCTGTTCAACGCCTGTCACGCGGCCATGGCGGACTTCATCAGGGATTGTCCCGATGGGGTGCTGCCTGACCCTTTCGCACCTGGGGCGCCATTCGGGCCCAAGCTGCCACCTAAGCTGCGGGTGGTGTGAGCCATGACTAAGCCAGAGTCGAAACAGCCTGATTCACCCGTGAAGACGAAGCAGCGGGTTTCAGATAAGCAGCGGCGCCTAGTGTTGGACCTGCGCCGGCGTCACTCCCTCCGTGAGGTGGCCCAGATCACCGGCATACCACTAGGAACGGTGAAGACCCTAGTTTCACGATCCGGGGCGTTCCGCGACAACGAGCAGCACCGCGCCATGTTTACCCTGCCGCCGATCAGCGCCAGCACCGAGGCACTGCCAAGCGTGCCCGAGCTGCCTCCGCAGGAGGTGGGCACCGGCGACAAGGAGGTGGATGCGGTGCTGTGGCTGCGCTCCGTCATCAGTACCGGCCAGGCCGCCCTGATTGACCGGGCCATGGAGGGCGCCAAGAAGATCAAGACGCCGCTCGATGTGCTAGAGAAGCGGTACCGAGATTACTTGGTGGCCACCAATCCAGGGCATCTGTTCGCTGCTATGTCGTCGTTTGGCTTCGCTGACTTGGATGCGCTGGCCACTCGGGCCATTGAGCAGAACCGGCTGAGGCTGGAGGGCGTCGCTCGCTTCGGTGATACCCTGCTGGCCGACACCGAGGCTGAAAGGTTCTGCATCGAGGCGCTGCGCGGACTGCGTGCTGCCGGCCAGTTCGGTGATTTCGATAAGCGCCAGGTAGCCGCCCGGTTCAACGCCCACCCTGAATTGCTGCCTCACACCTTGGCGGATTGCCTGTACGAGCTTAGTTACTGGGACCAGCTCTACCGGCTGCGTAACGCCGTCGACCGTGACGCCAGCGACGGACCACCCGATGCGACCGCACGTGACTGGTTCGTGTTCGGCCTGCTGGCGCAGATCCGGCCCCGTGATAAGTCCGAGGGACTGGCGGTGTTTCGGTACCTGATTGCCAGCCAGCGCGAAGACATGGCGGAGTCGGAGGCCATTCTTATAAATCTCATTGGGTAGTCGATTCACATTGATCGTCACCTCTTGGATCTCCCACTCCAAAGGCGTTCACCAGGCGAAGCGCCATCTGAATGATTGGAATTGAAGGGGTAGGCGGGTATAAAACTCTGGCCAAGAGCACTTGGCCATCACCTAAGGACGCATATCTGGGCGGTTCCTGCCCGCTAAGAAGGATGAATATGAAACGACTCTGCACGCTTGCCCTAGCGCTGGCCTTGGCCGGTTGCGCAGGTGTAACTCCCGAAGTCGAATGGGTCACCGTCAGAAGTACTGACCAGTTCACGGACAAGTCTACCTGTGGCGTGACTGTGGGCAGCTTCTACACAGGCGGCGGTGTATTCACTGCTTCCAACCACTACTACCCGTACATCGAATCGGTGAATGGGGAACTGAGGGTAGGGATTCGGAGCGGGGGCCGTTTCAAAATTCCTGTCGGAGATGTCCAGCTTAGGATCGACCAAAACACTGCGTGGACCATTGCGACAGGGGAGACCCCAGTGGACTACGTGCCGGAAGGGCAGCTCAAAGCCATGCAAGCATACGGGGGGGATGCCAAGCAGCAACAGATGCTGGAGAGCACCTACAAGGCCGCCCTGCAGGCCTCTGCCCAGGCCATGTCTCCATTCACCGCGGCGACCGGTGAAAAGGCCGAGAAGATTTTGGCGCAAATGAAGACCGGCAAGGTGCTGATCTATCGCACGCTAGGCATGAACCAGGCTGCCAGCACCACGGGCGAATATGCCCTTGATCAATCGCTGAGCAAGGCCTTGGCCGAATGCGGAATTAAGTGATCCCTGCTCGCGCCACAAAACGCTGTACCCCAGTTTTGTGGTGCGCGCACAGCTGGTCAGTCTGGCGCGTAGCATCGTTGACGGCCTATCGTCATTTCGTATCAATTTGAGTTGCCCCTAGATACTGCTACGAAATTCCCTTCTAGACCCCTCCGCTTGTTGTGTCAGGACGTGCCAGGATGTGTCTTTATTGAGGTGCACCCAAAAAACACTGTTTATCCGATCAGATCGGGCCTAATTTCATCTTATTGACCATCATCGAGAGGGTGTAGAGATGAATGCAGGTGGGAAGATCAGGGGGCAGCAAGCGAAGCCGACTAAAGCAGATTTGTCCGCAGCGTGGGTGAGGTTGCGAGAGGCGGCAGAGAGAGGCAGCGTTGAGGCCAATGCGTTGTTGATTGTGCTTGCTGAAAACAGGTCGATCACTCTTGGTGATCAAGGGCTTGTCGGCCAGGGGGCTTCTGTATGACTACGGAATCGCGCCTCGCCATAACGATTGACTCAAGGGCTGCACGCCAACAAGCCGATGTTCTACGTGGCAAGCTCGCAGCTCTAACGGGAGCCGGTGACGATGCAGCGGATAGCATCTACGGGCTTGGGCCGGCAGCGAAAGCAGCTGCAGCAGCGATGGCAAGCATCGGGGTCAGCCAACTGACCAACAATCTGCTTCGGGCTACCGACCGATTCAAGACGATGGCCGGGCAGATCGGCCTGGTGAGCGCTTCAACTGCCGAAGCGGCGCGCACGTTCGAAACCCTCAAGGCGATGGCAAACGAAACTGGCTCCAGCCTGGAGAGCACTGTTTCGCTGTTCACTCGTATGTCCAACGCCACCAAGGGTGCGGGCTTTTCTCAAGAGCAACTGCTGAAGGCCACCGATGCGGTGAACAAGGCGTTTCTCGTATCGAGCGCGACTCAGCAGGAGGCGACGGCCGCAAGCATCCAGCTGTCGCAGGCGATGGCTTCTGGCACGCTGCGGGGCGAAGAATTGAACAGCGTGATGGAGCAGGCCCCGCGAATCACCCGCGCTCTTTCCGAGTACCTGGGCGTCACCAACGGGCAGATCCGCGCAATGGCTGCCGAGGGCAAGATCACCTCGGAAGTGGTGATGAATGCCCTGCTCCGCTCGCTGTCCTCGCTGAACAAGGAAGTGGCCTCGATGCCTCCCCTCTTTGAGCGCGCATCGCAGGTCATGAAAAACAACTTCCTGGCCGCCGTTGGACAGATCAATGTCGACCCGGCCATCAGCGCCATGACGTCGCTCGGCGACGCCTTCGCCAATCCCCAGATCATCAATGGGATGCAGACCTTTTCCAGCTCCCTGGCAAGCATCGCCGGCGTGGGAGTGAAGGGCTTCGAGGGCGTCATCTCGAATATGGATGCAATCCTGGCTCTGACCGGTGCTTATGCAACCAGTGTGGGGGTAAGGCTCACCTCATCCCTCACGCTTTCTGCACAGGCTCGGCTGGCCGACTTCTCCGCCACGATGCAACAGGTAACGGCCTCTCGTGCCGTCGCAGCTGCTGACCTCCAGGCCTCCCAGATCAGCGTTCGACGTGCCGTTGCAGAGAAGCAGTTGACCGGCGCCAAGCTGGCCCGGGCAAACGTTGAGCTGCAGGCCGCCCGAGGCACCAATGCTGAAACCTTCGCTTTGCAGGCGCAGGTGGCCGCAGCTAGCGAAAACCGTACCGCGACCATCGCTCTCACCCAAGCCAAAATTGCGCAGACCGCTGCCGAGGCAAGCCTTACCGCCACTGCTACCCGAGGCGCTGCGGCACGTACTGCTGTGATGGCGGCGTTTGGCGGGCCTGTAGGTCTTGCAACAGCAGCCGTGAGCACCCTGGCAGGCGCCATGATCTACTTTGGCTCAGGTACTGACACTGCAACACAGGCGCTGATCGACCAGAACCTGACCCTGGACGAGTCTATCTCCAAGTTCAAAACCCTGACCGCAGAGCAGAAGCGCTTCCAATCTGCGACCTGGATGCAGGCTCAGCGAGACGCGACCGCTGAGGCAGACAAGGCCCTCAAAGACTACTTCAACCGGGCATTCCAAGGCCTGTCCTCGCTCGGCGCCCCCGGGGTCGAGGCGGTGGCGACGTTCCGCGACCTGTTCGACGAAGTGAAGAATGGCCAGCGCTCGCTTGACTCCCTGACGAGCTGGATCACGTCCAATACCTCGATCGCAAGCGTGTACCAAGATGAGCTGGTGAAAATCGCTGCCGGTTACGCAGATAGCAGCAGCAAGGCGGCTGACTACGAGCAATTGCTGGGCCGGAGCAAGACCGCCACTACGGCTGCTGCGTCGGCCGCTGATTCGCTTGCCAAGTCCCAGGCCGGGGTCGGCGCTTCGATCAGCAGCACCGCCGGCGACTGGAACAAGTACATTCAACAGCTTACCCAGACGAGGGACCTCATCGGTGCAAACGCAGCTCAAGAGGCTGCATACACGGCCTCCAAGGCTGGATTCAACTCGCAGCAGGTCGAATACGCCAGGCTGATCGGAGAGCAGACCGACATCCTCAAGAAGTACGAGAAAGCGATTCAGGATGGGAAGAAAGCTGAGCAGGATCGGCTTAGAGCTCAGCTCATCGCCTCGATCACGGCATCTGAGGCGATCAGAACTCAGATGGAAAACCATTCCAAGGCCATGAGCAAGATGGCCGAAAACACAGAAGGCAGCACCAGGCGCCAGATCACGGCCATTGAGCAGGCCGCCAACTTCGCAGTGGCGTCTTCTGCGCGAATGGTGTCGGCACTATCGGCCCCCCAGCTCAATCTCCAAGGGTCTGCACTTCTGACATTTGGCCAGCCTCAAGTGCAAATGCCTACTGGGCCGGGCGGGAAGACGATTGCCCAGATGGCGCAGGACGCCATCGCCCAGCTTGATGGAAGCACGTCCGCGAACTCTGGGTCTGGCGGCGGCAAGAACAGCCTGGCAGGAAAGCTCAGCGCCGCACGATCAGCCTTTGACGACCTCTACAAGGCCGCCCAGCCAGCCAAGTTCGCCCTGCAAGAGTATGTCGAGCGCCAGTCTCAGCTGGAGCTTCTGCTGTCGAAAGGCAAGATCACCCAGACGCAGTACAACGAGGCGCTGGCGCAGTCCTCAATCAACTACGCCGCCGCGATCAAAGGCGTCCAAGGCCTTACACAGGCCGAGCAGTACCGGGCGCAGTTGGAGCGTCAACTGCAAACTGATCGTGATGAAAACCGGATCAATGCCGCCGCTGTCGGAATGGGCGACCTGCAAACAGAGCGAGCAAGAAGTCAGATTCAGCTAGTCCGCGACACGAACACCACGATTCAGAATCTGATGACCGAGAGGGATCGGACTGAATCAGAAAGAGAAAAGCAGGCTCTGCAAAGGCAGATCGACCTGCAGCGTGAGTATCTGCCTAAGCGCATAGCTGAAATGCAAAACGGCTGGGCGCAGGTCGACCAGGACATGCTCAACCCGATCAACGGGTGGACGGCTGCGGTGCAGAACTTCGGCAACCAGGCGCGGGACATCGCCGGGCAGACGGAGGCGATCTTCTCCAGCGCGTTCAACAACATCTCCACCGACATCACAAGCAGCATCATGAGCGGCAGTTTGTCATTCAATACCCTGGGTGACATCGCAAACAACGTTGTGCGCGACATCATTGGCGGCTTCGTGAAGATGGGCGTGCAAATGGGCGTGAACGCGGCACTGAACGCCACCCTGGGTACGGCAGCTGCAGGCCAGAGCATGATCCTAGCTGGCACCACGGCCACGGCCTGGGCGCCGGCTGCGGCGATGGCATCCTTGGCAACCCTGGGCGCCAACTCCGTGCCTGCGGCGGCAGCGCTGACTTCGACCACGGCCTTGGCCACCAGCCTCGCTGTGATTCCCGGCTTCGCCACCGGCGGCTACGTGTCCGGCGCAGGTACCGGCACCTCCGACAGCATCATGGCCCGCCTGAGTGACGGCGAATTCGTGGTGAATGCCGCGGCGACCAAGCGTAACCGGGCGCTGCTGGAGGCGATCAACTCGAATGAGCGGGTATCGGTGGCTGGCCGGTCAGTCGCACCGACAGATAATCAGCGTTCGGGGCAGTCCGGGCAGTCCGGGACCGCTCCCCAGGTTAAGCATGAGGTCTACATCTATAACAACAGCAATGCCGTGGTGCAGACACGCACCGGCGAGAACGGCCAGCTTGAGGTGCTTATCCAGGCTGTGGAAGACAGGTTTAGAGATCAAGTAGCCACTGGCTCGGGTGGCTTCCCGGAGACCATGGAACAGTTCTACAGAATGCAGAGGAACGCAAATTGACAGATATTCATTGGGACAAAGAAAAGCTGGGGCCGGAGCTGGATCAGCAGGTAATTGAGCTTTTCGTGCGCGTGTTCGGTGCCTGGGTCGATGATGCGAATGCGCCCATGCACGAGATCAGGGCCCGCTTTGAGCTGGTCGGAACGATGATCGGGCGAACACTGGCCGTAATTAATCACGAAGGTCCGATCGGCGCAGATATAGCGCTCAAAATCAGGCGATACGAGGAACACTACAGGGCTCGCTGCGCGCGCTCCGTTGGCAACCTGTGGGGGCCGAACGGAAAATTGAGAAAACATTTCAGTGATTTGCCGGGGTAGGGCGGTACACCGATTATCTGTATCTCTAGTAACGATGCAGCTTGATCTTCTCCGTAATTGTAGAATTACTGGGTCGCCCCGTGAAATGTTTAGGGGCGGTCCAAGCATTCAATCAACTTTATGGATTTTATCTCCTAGATAGTATAGACCCCAGAAGGTTGTAAGTATCATCTGGAAGAAGAATAGCATGATTAGGAGAAATGCTGCTGCTCCAATAGTTGAGGCGTAGGGTATTGATGATTTGTCTAGATCTCCAGCTAGTGTTAGTAGCCCGATTGATCCAAGTATTATTATCACGCATTCGGCAGTTAAAAATGCGAACATCATGCTTAGGAATCGCCTCCTAGTTAAAGCGACTTCCTGTTCCTCCCCGCCGCGAAATTCTGTTATCAGTGGTGTGGGAGCCGGGATTATGCTGTCGATATCAGAACGGCCGAATGTAGCGATCGCAGCCAGCGCTGCAATATAAAAGCCAGGAAGGTTCTGTATAAAACTTAGTATCTTTGATAAAACTCCTGAGCTTCCATAAAGATTGATTTTTTCTCCCCAGGTCAGTAGTACTATTGCGCTTAGTCCAACCAAAATCCCCGGGAAAAACCAGTCCATAATTTTTTTGTGTTCGTGACGTATCGCTAAATAGGCAAATGGCCTGCATAGTTGCCCGAGAAAAACTTTATAAGGCGTTGTAAAGCGATCTTTTGATGTCATCGTCGATCTCTCCGTAGCCATTCGAGTTTGTATCAGGGGTATCGATTGACGCCTTTTTTACATACCGCTCGTTATCAGTGAGCGTGAAGTCGTCTGTGTTCACCTTGACTGTGTGCGCCTCATCCGAAGGGTCTCTGAACCGTATGACTGCTTCGTTGTAGTCAAATTGGTTGCCCCGGTTAAAGGCCTGTTTGAGAGCATCAATCACACCTTGGGGTGGAAGATTTTCGATTTGCGGGCGCAACACGATTATTTTTTTCTCCTCGCTCAATCCTGCACCATTGTCCCAGACCTGTCCATGGTTTTCATAATTAGCCAGTTCGATACGTCCGAGTGTTCCGTTTGCAAGATCATTCAAGAACTCATCAGAAATTTTTCCGTTTAACTCTATGCTATGCAGCGCGTTGACCATTAGAGGAGCGCCGCCTTCCATTACACCGGCAGGATGGGGCACCTTATATTCTGCCTTATTTCCACTTCGACACTCTCGTAGCAGGTGATTTAGAAAACTGTGAATTTGGGTTCCTGGTATCCCTCCACGAGGCGATTCATATACCATGGAATAAAGGTTTGGTTGATGCGCGACTAGGCTCACGCAGAGATGAGCAGAGTAATCATTGCCAAATCCATCCGGCTTTAAGAGCTCTTGGCGTTCACCTGAAACCGGATTAGATATGGTTTGATCGGGCTCGGTTGGGTCGCTCTTATTTATCAGTAATGTAGCCTTTTGTGCATTTTCGTCTATTTCAATGTCAGCCAAGTAATACTTGACGCTGTCGGGGATTTCTCGATGTGTCAGCTTGCTCGCGTCAAATAAAGCTTTCGCTTGGCGCAAAATTGTCAGCAACGTAAAGGCTGTAACGGTATTTGAAATAGGCTTGCCGTTTACGTGATATCGGGCAGCAGCTTTGACTCGCAGGTCATAAAATCGGAGATATCTCTTTGTCACTTACTAATCCTCGCAGATCGTTCGAACTCAGGGCGAGGTAGATCGCAGTGCGGAACCCCTCCCTGGGAATGCTCCACGGCTAAATTTATGTCTGGCGAGGAGTGATGGCAATTTAGCTTCTAGCTCGTATGCTACGCAAGGTATGCTTGGGCTGATACGGTCTAATTTAACCAAATCAGCCCTTTTTGCTTGATAAGTAACACCCAAAATGCAACAGTGTTAGGACAACACCCTAACTGATACAGGTTGCATCATGTTCATTCGCGCCTACCTTCGAGCATCCACCGACGAGCAAGACGCCGGCCGCGCCCGGGCTTCATTGGAAAAGTTTGCCAGCGACCACAACAAGGTCATTGCCTGCGAATACTTGGAGAATGCCAGCGGTGCCGCTGCAGATCGACCGGAGCTGCTGCGCCTACTCAAGGACGCTCGGAAGGGTGACGTGCTGCTTGTCGAATCTATTGATCGCCTGTCCCGTCTGCCGGCCGACGACTGGGCGAAGCTCAAGAGTGCGATCGACGCCAAGGGCCTGCGCATCGTGGCGTTGGACCTGCCTACCAGTCACCAGGGTATGCGCGACACGAAGGGCGATGAGTTCACCGACCGCATGTTATCCGCGATCAACTCGATGCTGGTCGAAATGATGGCCGCCATCGCCCGGAAGGATTACGAGCAGCGCCGCGAGCGCCAGGCTCAGGGGATTCAGAAGGCTAAAGCTGAAGGCAAATACCAAGGCCGGCCTGTGGATGAGGAGCTTCACAAGCGTGTGAAGGAGCTTCTGGGCGCCGGGCTAGGTATCCGAGCCACTGCCAGGCATGCGAACTGCTCGACAACTACTGTACTGCGTATTCGCGACACTGCTGCCTGATACCGTATCGCTCCTGCCCGGCAGCATCACAACCACCTATCTCGCCAGGCGGCTGAACCGTAACAATTGTTAACAGGGAACTGGGCCGATCAACCAGGCAAATACTAACTTTTGCTAACAGGCCGGCCCGCTAACGCCCGCTCCGATGTCAACATTTGTCAACATGCGGTCCAGTCGTCGAGGTGGATATCATGACAGGCTTTGACAGGTCGCTAGTGCTGAGCATGGCGCTATGAAGTGGCGATGAAATGGCGTTCTTGTGCCACGGAATTAGCACGGATTGGACATTGCTGATGCCGATGAGATGAGCTTCGCACTCTCAGTCCATTGTTGTGCCACAGGAATGCCATTGCATGCCGCGTCAAAGCCACGGCTACGCCACCTTTCAGTTAAACCGAGCCCCTACCAGGTTGAGGACTTCTTTTGTACCGGGGTTAGGACGTTTTCATTTCAAGCATGAAAGTGTCCCGAGTCTATTACGGGGCTGGTGTTTTTGGTGGTACAGCCGCCAAGTCGACCTACCTTTCCTCGGGATCTGCACGCAGTCATGCCACCTGAGCGGAGCTGGTAACCAGCGATGGTAACCACGCCTGGTAACCGGACTGGCCTGGCGCCCGATCCACCCAGCGCCAGCGCCGCACACCAACATTTCTTAACAGGCTGACGGGTTGGCCAGCCCAGGCCAGGCACTAACATTTGCGAACAGGGCGGAGTTCAAGCGCCGGCGCCGGGACGCTCTGATGGCAACATCAGCCAGGTCGCTGAGCTAGCATTCGCGGTAAGTGGCCAGTGGTCATGCATCATCAGTAGCTTTGTTGGCTTTAGCCCTATTCACCTTCCACGGTAGTGCTGGTTGAGTACGAACCTTTTTGTATTTCCCTTTGGCAAACATGTAGGTATGCAGCTCCATGAAATGACGGCTGCGACCAGATAGTTCATAAGTGATGAGGAAAACCATCAGTGGCCTGTCCGCGCCCTGCCATTGCGTGTGAATTCGTTCCAGCGTGAGCGCTACGTCTTCAACCCTGCTATAGCCAATGAAGGTCTGGAACACTGCCTGGCTGGCACGCTCTAACAGCTTGGAAATTTCATTGATATCAGTATGCGCGCGCTTCCATTCCCACTCGACGAACGAAAGAGTGTCGCCTTCGGGGTAGCGCAGTACCGCGTCGGTGCGCCCGCCCTGCTCAAACAGTGCTCTCGCGCCAAGGAGCGTAGCGCACTGACGCACCACCAATCCGAGGTGGATGGTCCAATCGGCGCGCCCCGCCAGATCGTTTGCTTCAGTAACCGGGAAATCGCGGTACCACAGACAGTTGAACAAGGTAATAAAATCCCGCTCGACTCGTTTCATAAACGTCCCCATTGTTTTGAATGCCGCAGTGAGTATTTAACGGCTGATAGGGTGAAAGGTTGAGGAGGAGGGGGCGCGGGATGCGGGCTAAGGTGGAGTAGACCGACTCATGGATGGTTCGCGCGCTGCTTCACGCACGATCTTCACGCAGCGCGGTGCGTGATTGTGTAGTGGTGCGCGGCCAGGTACGCACCGCTGGTACGCATTCTGGCGTGCGCACTAGGCTGGTTCGCGCCTATGGTTCGCAATCGTCTATGCGCGAACCTGGGCGGCCTGCCTGTTATCAAAAGTTATGGTTTCCAGCCCCAGTTTCCACTCTGGTTTCCACGGTATTGCAGGCTTGCCAGTGGCAACCGCACCGACACGCCCACCGTGAACAACCACATCAAAACTACGAATCCCATACCAAGCGCCAGCCGATCCAATCTCAGGTTTTCTCAGGTTCCACCGTTTCGAAAGCGACACACTGTGTAGGAATCAACACGGTGGACCGACTCCACACTTTTACGGACACACCGGAAAAGCCACACCTGATCGACTGGGAACCACTTTGACCACGCTTTGACGGAATGTGAGACAGGCATGAGACGGAGCCAGCACCGGGTGGGCGTCTGAGGTCCGTCCGGTGCTATAGGCCGTCAAAGTAGAGGCCCTGGCCGTCTCGTACCCCTGACAGACCCCTGACGGATTTTGGACAGCTTTGGACGGGTCGCTGGTGTTGGGCGGTGGCGCTGGCGCTATGGCGCGTGATGTCGTGACTGCCGGCCTAGTGGTGATCTGCTCGGACCGCCTGCTCGTCCAGAGCCGCCAAGTTAAAATAGACCCGCACTAGACCGCGATAGACGGTGGCCTGCGGCCCCATTCGCTGGATCACCTGCCGGGCCTGGCCTGGGCCAATGCGTGATGGGCTGGCGCGGACAGTCCCGTCTAATGCCAAAGCCCGAATTCTGGACAGGCTCTGGACGGATCAGGACCAGCACCAGCAGATGGAATGCCGTGGGAGCGGTGATTTACCTGATGCGCGGGAGGCTGGCCACCATCGACCGGCGTCTACTCGTCCAGAATGGCCAGGGGCGGCGAAATTCTTGACAGGCCTTGACGGAATCCTTGACAGGGCCTTGACGGATTCAGCCGCTGGCGCTTGAGCAGGATCGTCTGTAACCCCTGCTGTACAAGGGCTGGCGCTGATTCTGGCCGACCTGTGGGAGCGGAGGGCGTCAAGAGTTTCCGGGCTTGCTCGTCAAGAGAAACCGGGTGGTCCAGAACCTGACAAAACCTGACATGCCAGGCTTGCCAGGGACAAAAAAGTGCCAGCCCCTGACACTCTGGCCAGCGGGATGTGGGCTAGGCCGATTGGGCCTCTTCGAGCCAAAGCGCATGCTAGTCCCGACCGTCGTTTCAGAACGCCCAACGATTTGTTAGTGGTAGCCTGATCTGGAACCACCCTGAAGAGAGGGCCCCGGAATGCGTAAGGAGTCGGATATGGAGCCCGAAGTTATCCACGTCCCAGAGCTTGCCATGCTGCTCTGCCGATCAGAGTCGGCAATCAGAAGTGCGATGCAGGCGGGGGCGGCCTGGCTTCCGCCATCGTTCAAGCAGGGCCGCCGGATTTGCTGGCGGGTCGGTACGGTGAGGGAGTTCTTGCGAGAGTGTGAGAGCGGACTTCACAAACCAGTGACACCTGGGCGAAAGCGCCGACCTCCGCCGACTTTTACCAGCGTGAAATAGCCCAGATGTTGACCGCGACGAAACTACCAATTTCGATCGACTCGATTATCAATTCTGCTACCCGGCAGAGTTGGCCGACCAGGTGGTAGAGCAGCACCCTGACAGCAGGCCGGAACAGGTGGCCGGGCGGGTCTGGTACAAACTACCCGGATGCTGGGTAGTTATCAGATAATCCGGTGCCCAGCTCGCCACGTTGAGCACCATCACATCGAGGGCCGCGACATGTCCGTTATCGACTGCGACTACCTACCCCAACCGGAGCCGGTCCAGTTCCCGCCAGAGCTGGCGCTACTGATCGTCAGGAAGGCCGCTGCCATGGCCGAGGCATTCGAGATCAAGGCGCTCGACCAGATGACCATGGACGCCAGCCGGGCGCTTCGCGATGGAATGGAGCCGCGCAGGATCATCAGGCAGATGGGGCTGTAGATCCCGGCAAACTTTCCGGTATCTGCTTGAGCAAGGGGTTGCTGTCAGATCGCAGCACCCGCCGGCGAGCAGCCACGGTCACTGGATGGTGAAGCGCCACCCTTACGGTTCCGGGGTGGCGGTGCCCGGCTATACACCACCCCCTGGGCATCGCTTAAACAATGGCTATACACAACCCCCCTCCCACCGACGCGATTGCCCTATTTGCGCCTTCTGGTTACCTGTCGGCATGAGCCGGCTCTTGGTCAGTGCAGAAAAGCCGATTGTCATGTAGGCAGCTCATGCGGAACGGGACTGTTAGCCTGAGTTAGACCACAGTTGGCCGAGTGCACCTATCATGAGCCGTGATCAGGTAATGCCGAGAATTCTCAGGTACCGGGACGCCCCTGAGTACCTAGGGATGTGCAGGCAGGAGTTCAACAGAACAGTAAGGCCATTCGTAGCAGAGTTCCGCATTGGCGTCAGGGGCGTCGGCTTCGATCGTTACGAGTTGGACGCATGGGCAGACGAGTACATTACTGCCACACGCGTCCAGAAGGAGCCGAGACAGCAATTGAAGCAAGCTGCTCGGGATCATGAGCAGCAATCTATTGATGCTTCCAAGAAGGCGTTTGAAGATGCGGTACGGCTCGCCACCGGAAAGAAACTGCGTCGAGGCGCGCAGTGAACACTACCTTCTTACTCCTCGCTCAGTACGATGGGATGGTTGTGATCCCAATTGAACGGGTCTGCACCGATTACTTCCCACATCTCTCTGTTGAAAAGCTGAAGGGCAAGATCGCGCGCGGCGAAATTCGGCTCCCACTTATCTCGATCGAGAAAAGCCAGAAGTCAGCGCGTGGTGTGCACATTGGGGACCTGGCTTCTTACATTGACGCCAGACGCGCGGAAGCAATGAAAAGTTTGAGATAGGGGCCGCCGCGACCCGTTACGTTCGTGCAGCGAGCGCATAGCAGTTTTGATTGCCGCGGCGGCGATACCATCTTACCGCCCCGGCGTCAGGCCCAGTCTGTTTCAGATGAAGGGTGTGAGCTTCACGAGGCCTCTGGTTTGTCTGGCATCACCGAGGTCATCCAGGCGGAGATATCGGACTGCAACCAGGCGACGGAGTTTGGCCCAAGCCTCACCTGCTTCGGAAATGTCCCCTCCCTCATTCGCTTGTAAATGGTGTTTCGGCTGAGTGCGGTAATTCGGGTGACTTCAGCGATACGCATGAAGCGATCATTCTCGGCAGAGACCATGTGCTCCTCCGTCGTAGACAGCGGATTGAGGTCGTCGAATACCAGGAAGGCTTCGTGACAGCCCGGACGGCCTCTCCTCTAACTTTAGCCAAGCGCTCGCGACTGAGGTGCCATAGACGCTCCTGCACAGGTCAATGCCGAGCCTGGGTCGTGAACCTGGCGTGACTCCCGGCCCGGCGGGGACTGTGAGTGCGCCGCCCGGCTGGAGAGCTTTTGTTAACGGAATGTCACGATGGCGCGGTGCGCGGGCAGTGAGCAGCCAAGAATAGAGGTAAGCGGAAACGGGGAATGAACGGGGAAAAATGGAGGCTCAAAGCCCAGAAACGAAAAAGGCCCACCGTGAGGTGAGCCTAAGTCGTTGATCTATATGGTGCCGGCACCAGGAATCGAACCCGGGACCTACTGATTACAAGTCAGTTGCTCTACCATCTGAGCTATACCGGCAATGGGGCGTCATTATAGCGATCGTTTGGCGCCTGTAAACCACTTCCTTGCGATTGTTCGCAAAAGACCTAAGTTACCGGCCCAAAAGGAGAATTTTCTTACCAGCCGCGGTGGATGGTGTTGACGCTTGGCTCGCTTTTGCCTGGGTTGAAGAACAGCTTGTCATTGTCGCAGCCGCGTTTGCGGCAAGGGCTTTCGGTGCGCAGGGGCAGGCCGTTATCACCGCCCAGCTGCATGCCGGGGTGGTTCCAGCCCAGGTTGCTGTTGGAGTGGGGCGCGGTGCCGTTGGTGCAGCCGGTCAGGGCCAGAGCGAAGGTCAACAGGGCGAGGGGGGTGGCTCGAGTCACGATGGTCAAGTCCGTTGGTCCATTGTCGGTTCTGGCGCAACGCCAGAAGGTCGCGGGGCTGGCGGGCAGCGCGCGACGTCACTTTTTAATGATTTGGGGGGCGGATGATACACCGTTACGGCGGTTGGGCATTAGCCTTGTGTTGCCTGTCAGGCGCTCTTCGCGGGAATTCTCACACCCATAAATGACCGCGCAAACAGCGCTTGCATCAACCACAAGAAATGTTTATGCACAAGTGGCATTGCCGACTTGCGCGAAAGGCATGCCGGATCGCTACGCCGCTGGTCTTTGCGCAAACGCCTGTTTTTGTTGGGCTTGACGCGTAAGCTGGAATAAGCCAAGCGCTTGAAATAGCGCTTGGCTCCAACAGGTAATCACAAGCTTGTTCACAGACTTATCCACAGGTTGTGCTGCGGCTAACGGTCGCGTTCCGCAAGGATGAGCAGGTTGCGCGGGGTCAGTGGGTAGTCGCAAAACAGGCCAAGGCGCACCTCATAGCCTTGTTCTTCGAGAAACAGGGCGCGATCGAGCACCAGCCATAGTTCCAGCGGCCGGCGGAATAGGTTGCGCACGCGCTCCAGGTTGCGTACCTCGGCCAGGCGCTGCCAGCCCGCGGCCTCCAGGGCGGCCCAATCCGGGTTGCCGTGCAAAGGCAGTTGTTTCAGATCTGCCAGGTCGCGGCAGTAGTGCTCGAAAGGCTTTTCCAGCCAGGCTACCGGCAGCGACGGCGTCGGCAGGTATTCGCTGCTCTGGCGCTGCTGGCGTTGTAGCAGGTCGAAGCCCAGGCGCCGGGCCATCGAGGTGTCGCGCTGGCGCCGCACGCGGGCGCCAGCGGTGACGGTTTCGCTCAAGGGCAGGCCCAGGTCGTCCAGCGACAGCTGCAGGCTGGACGCTTGCGCGGCTGTGGATAACGCCTGGTATTGCTGCACGGCTGTGCGGTTGTAGCAGCAGGGGGCTACGGCCAACTGCCGGCAACCTTGCCGGCTGGCCAGTTGCATCAGGCGTACATGCAGGTCGCCACAGGCGTGCAGGGCGACCACGCTCTTGTCGCCTGCCAGGTGGCGGACGCTGTCGCTGGCCATCACATCCTGATGCACATGCTGCGCTGGCACGTGGTGGTGGGCGCTCAGGGCCTGGCCGGCGGCGACCAGGTCGGCGTCGTACTCAAGGCAGGTCAGCTGCTGGCCGGGTTGCAACAGGCGGCGGCCCAGGTGGCCTTTGCCAGAGCACCAGTCCAGCCAGTGTTGCGGCGGTTCACGGAAGGCCAGGTGGCTGGCGAAGGCTTCGATCTGCTGCCATTTGCGGCCGGGGACAGCAACGTCCAGACGGTGGGCGGCGGAGGGTCGAGCGCTCTGAGGGAGGCTGCCGAGGGTGGAGAGCTGCTGGGCTTGCTGGGCCAGTTGCGGGAATGGGGCGGGCAAGTGGTCAGCGGTGCTATCGGCTTCGGCGTCTGCCAGGGAGCATTGGCGCAGGTGGGTGGCCAGTTCGGGGTGGGTGGTTTCCCAGCCCAGGTGCAGGGTAGTGAAGGGGCGGGGTTTCCACAGCTGTTGGTGCTCGATCAGGAACTGGTCGAGTGCCTGGAAGCGGGTGCTTAGGTGGTGGCTGTGGAGGTGACTGGGCATGGGAGGACGTGTGTTGGGTTTTAGGGCCTCTTCGCGGTTGCACCCGCGAAGAGGCCGGGACGGCTCAGCGGCCTTGGCAGGCATCCACGCGCAACCAGCGCTCCAGCAGCTTGAAGCCCTGCACCAGCAAGAACGAGATCACCAGGTAGAACACCCCGGCCGCGAAGAAGATTTCCACCGGCAGGTAGGTCCGCGCAATGATGGTACGGGCCATGCCGGTCAGTTCCAGCAGGGTCACGGTACTGGCCAGGGCGCTGGCCTTGAGCATCAGGATCACTTCGTTGCTATACGCCGGCAGGCCGATGCGCGCAGCACGTGGCAGCATGATGTAGAACAGTGCCTTGCCCCGTGACATGCCCAGCGCGCGTGCCGCTTCGATCTCGCCCTTGGGGATCGACTGCAGCGCGCCACGCAGGATCTCGGCGATGTACGCGGCGGTGTGCAGGGTCATGGTCAGCACCGTGCACCAGAACGGATCGCGCAGGTACGGCCACAGCGAGCTGGAGCGCACGGCATCGAACTGCGCCAGGCCGTAGTAGACCAGGAACAGCTGCACCAACAGTGGCGTACCACGGAAGAAGAAGATGTAGCTGAACGGCACCGCACGCACGTACCAATGGCGTGAGGAGCGGGCGATGCCCAGCGGGATGGCCAGGATCAACCCGGCAACCACGGCAATGGCCACCAGCTCCAGGGTAAGGGTTGCGCCTTCGGCCAGGCGTGGCAGCCATTTGAAGATGACTTCCCAATTCATTATTCGGCCCTCGCAAAGCCGCGAGCGGCGCGTTTTTCCATGAAGTGCATGCCGGTCATGGCAAGGACGGTCAGGCCCAGGTAAATGCAGGCCGCGACCATGTAGAAGGTGAACGGCTCTTTGGTCACGGTCACGCCTATCTGCGAATGACGCATGATCTCTTCAAGGCCGATTACCGACACCAGTGCGGTGTCCTTCATCAGGATCATGAACAGGTTGCCAAGGCCGGGCAGGGCGATGCGCCACATCTGCGGGAGGATGATCCGCGACAGGATGCGGCCCTTGGACAGGCCCAGTGCCAGGCCCGCTTCACGGTGGCCCTTGGGAATCGCCAGGATGGCGCCACGGAACACCTCGGTGGCATAGGCGCCGAAGCACAGGCCCAGGGCGATCACGCCGGCCGCGAAGGCACTCAGCTCAAGGCCAGGCATGTTCAGGGCTTCGCCGAGGCTGTTCATCAGCCCGACGGTGCCGAAATAGATAAGCAGCACCCACAGCAGTTCGGGCACGCCGCGAACCAGGGTCGAGTAAAAGCCGCCAAGCCATTGCAGCGGCTTGAGCGGGGAGGTCTTGGCCAGGGCGCCGAGCAGGCCCAGCACCAGCCCCAGCAGCAAGGCGCAAAGCGCCAGTTTTACGGTCATCAAGGTGCCGGCCATCATGGCCGGACCGAATCCGTGCAGGTCGATATTCATGGGCAGGTCATTCTAGGGACTGGCGCGCCGCAAGGGCGCGCCGGTCAGGGCGGGTCATTCGATGCTGAACGGGAAGTACTTGTCGTTGATCTTCTTGTACGTGCCGTCGGCTTTGATTTCTGCCAGGGCTTTGTTCAGGTCGTCGCGCAGCTTGGTGTCACCTTTGCGCACGGCAATACCGATCTTGTCGCTGTCCATCACCGGCTCGCCCTTGAACTCGAAGTTCGAGCCGTCTTTGCTCTTCAGCCACTCGTACTGTACGTACTTGTCGGCCAGGATGCCGTCGATGCGGCCGGACACCAGGTCCAGGTAGGCGTTTTCCTGGGTGTCGTACAGCTTCACGTCGACGCCCTTGAAGTTGTCTTCAAGGTAGGTGCCGGCCAGGGTGGCGCGCTGGGTGCCGATTACCTTGCCTTTCAGCGACTCTTTGTCAGTTTTGAAATCGACGTTTTTCGGCGCGATGAACTGCAGCTTGTTGGAGTAGTACGGCTCGGTGAAGTCCACGGCCTGCTTGCGCTCGTCGGTGATCGACAGCGACGACACCAGGAAGTCGAACTTCTTGGCATTCAGGGCCGGGATGATGCCGTCCCAGTCGGAGGTAACGACCGAGCATTCGACTTTCATCTTGGCGCACAGGGCGTCACCGATGTCTTTGTCGAAACCAACCACGTTACCGCTGGCATCCTTGTTGTTGAACGGTGGGTAGGCGGCTTCGATACCCATGCGCAGTTTTTCTGCGGCCATGGCGTTTGCCGACATCACCAGCGTGGCAGCAGCTGCCAGGAGGAACTTCTTGTAAGTGTGCATGTATTGCTCCGTTAGCGGTGGCTGGACATGAATTGCTTGCAACGCGCCGAGGTCGGGTTTTCGAAGACCTGCTGCGGCGATCCCTGCTCTTCGACCAGGCCTTGGTGCAGGAAGACGACTTCACTGGACACATGGCGGGCAAAGCTCATCTCGTGCGTCACCAGCAGCATGGTACGGCCTTCTTCGGCCAATGCGCGGATAACGTTTAGCACTTCCTGGACCATTTCCGGATCGAGCGCCGAGGTGGGCTCGTCGAACAGGATCACTTTGGGCTTCATGGCCAGGGTACGGGCAATGGCGGCGCGCTGTTGCTGGCCACCGGAAAGCTGGGCGGGGTAGCTGTGGCGCTTGTCGTAGATGCCGACCTTGTTCAGCAGCGCTTCGGCGGCTTCGATGGCCTCGGCCTTGCTTTGGCCGAGCACGCGGCGTGGCGCCTCGATGATGTTGTCGAGGATCGACATGTGCGGCCACAGGTTGAAGTTCTGGAAGACAAAGCCGATTTCGCTGCGCAGGCGATTGATCTGGCGGTTGTCGGCTGCGACCAGGTCGCCGTTCTTGGCGGCCTTGAGCTTGAGGGCTTCGCCGGCGACCAGGATTTCGCCCTGGTGCGGGTTCTCGAGCAGGTTGATGCAGCGCAGCAGGGTGGACTTGCCGGAGCCGGACGACCCCAGGATGGAGATCACGTCACCGTCGCGTGCGGTCAGCGAAATGCCCTTGAGAATTTCCTGCTCGCCGTAGCGTTTGTGCAGATTGCGGATTTCCAGCGCGGGCGTGGCCTGAGCCATGTGCGGTCCTCATGTGTTCGGGTGCGTTCCCAGCTATTGGCGGCCTTCCTGGCGTGCGCCAAGCTAGCATAGCGGCATTATGACGGCCAACAGGGTCGCCGGGGACTGTGGGCACTGGTGGGGCAGTTTGTCGCATCGCTACAGCGTAACGTCGCGCAGATGTCCGCGAAGGTGTCGCCCAGCACCAGAGCCTTGATGAAAAAAGGCGCGATGGTGCCACCTTTGGGCCGCTCATGGAAGCGGTTTTGGCCCATTGGCGGGGTAAAGCCGACCTTTAGGTCAAACGATTCCAGTGGGGGCAGGTTTACCCGCGAATGCGTCGCTAGCTTTAAAGGTTGTACCTCAAGGTTGCACTTTTTTGCATTGCGGTGGTGCACAGGTGTTACCGGGGAGCACCTGTGGTGCATTTGTAAGTGGGTATTTCAGTAATCCGATGATTTGGTGCTCTTTCGGTCAAGTCTTGGCCGAAAGCCCTCCAAGCCGCGTCCTAAAAGGCCCGCAGAAACTTCTGACGAATGCATCCAGCACATGGCGCGCTTATTGCCAGTAGGAAACCGCCGATTGCAGCGACGCCTAGGCCAACCCTTGGTGCGCTTTGTACTCGCAGTCGGAGTGGTCCACTCCTTACAAAGGTAGTTTCAATGAGCGGTAACAATTCCAATGACCTCGCTCAGGGGCTCAAACAACGGCATGTGACCATGCTGTCCATCGCTGGCGTCATCGGTGCCGGCCTGTTCGTAGGCTCCGGCCACGCCATCGCAGCTGCCGGCCCTGCCGTGCTGCTGGCATATGCCGCCGCCGGTACCCTGGTGGTGCTGGTGATGCGCATGTTGGGTGAAATGGCTGTCGCCTCGCCTGACACCGGTTCGTTCTCCACATATGCCGACCGCGCCATCGGGCGCTGGGCCGGTTTCACCATTGGCTGGCTGTACTGGTGGTTCTGGGTGCTGGTGATACCGCTGGAGGCCAATGCCGCCGCAGCCATCCTGCATGCGTGGTTCCCTGCGGTCGACCTGTGGGCATTCTCCCTCATCATTACCTTGGCGCTGACGCTGACCAACCTGTGCAGCGTTAAGAACTACGGTGAGTTCGAGTTCTGGTTCGCCCTGCTCAAGGTGCTGGCGATCATCGGCTTCATCGCCGTGGGCTGTGCTGCCTTGTTCGGCTTCGTGCCAAACAGTCAGGTGAGCGGTGCCAGCCACCTGTTCGATACCCAAGGTTTCATGCCGAACGGCCTGGGCGCCGTGCTGGCCGCGATGCTGACCACCATGTTCTCGTTCATGGGTACTGAAATCGTCACCATCGCCGCTGCCGAGTCGAAGGACCCGGGCAAGCAGATCAGCCGTGCCACCAATTCGGTGATCTGGCGTATCTGCCTGTTCTACCTGGTGTCGATCTTCCTGGTCGTGGCCTTGGTGCCTTGGAACGACCCAGCGCTGGCCGAAACCGGTTCCTACCAGACCGTGCTGAGCCGTATCGGCGTACCGAATGCCAAGCTGATCGTCGACATCGTGGTGTTGATCGCGGTGACCAGCTGCCTGAACTCGGCGCTGTACACTTCGTCGCGCATGCTGTTCTCGCTGAGCAAGCGTGGCGACGCACCGGCCATCGCCCAGCGCACCACCAAGGCGGCTACCCCGCACGTGGCGGTTTTGCTGTCCACGGCAGCGGCGTTCCTTTGCGTGTTCGCCAACTTCGTGGCCCCGGCCCAGGTGTTCGAGTTCCTGCTGGCCAGTTCGGGCGCCATTGCGCTGCTGGTGTACCTGGTGATTGCCGTGTCGCAGTTGCGCATGCGTGCCCAGCGTGAAGCCCGCGGCGAGAAAATCACATTCAAGATGTGGCTGTTCCCGGGCCTGACCTGGGCGACCATTGCCTTCATCGTTGCCATTCTGGTGGTAATGGCGTTGCGTGAAGATCACCGTGCCGAAATCATCGCGACTGCGCTGCTGAGCATTGGTGTGGTGGCAGCTGGCTTGCTGGTGCACCGCAAGCGTGAGGCTGCCGGACGGGTGGCGCTGGATAACTGATCCGCGCTGGCTGAGATGAAAAGGCCGTGCCCTGTGAGGGGCACGGCCTTTTTCGTTGGCAGGTTAAACGGCCCTGTCAGCCGAACTGCTTCTGCTGTTGCTGCTGCTTGGCAATCAGTTCGGAAGCGGCGATATAGGCCTCCTGGAACTCATCGCTCTCCAGCCAGGCCATGGTGGCCTCTTCGTCAGCGCCGTCCAGCCATTTGCGGTAGGCGTTGAACACCAGCACGATGTAGTCGGTGGCGTGCTCTTCCTTGTGCCCCTTGAGTACCAGGGCCAGCAGCGGGTCCACCAGGAACACCGAGATCATCGGTACCAGGCCGCCCTCCTGGGCTTCCTTCATCTTGTTGAACATCGCGTCGTAGCTGCCCGACTCCATGGCCTTGTTGTACACCTGCTCGACGCTGGCGCTGTCGCCGGCACTGGCCTTGACCGCCTGGCCGCTGCGCACCATGCGGTTCTGCTTGGCCTTGCTGGCGGCGCGTTTGGCGCGTTTCTGTTGCTTGGTAGGGGTGGCCATGGGGTGAATCCTTGGGGTGTTCGGAAATTGCGCGTATTGAAGCGCAGCTGCCTCGGCGTTTCAACTCGCCAGCGGGGCGGGCTCATCCTCTTCGAACCCGTGCGATGCCCTGCCGACCAGCAGTTCATCCGGCGCATGGGCCACGCTATGGTCCTTGTCGGGGTAGTCCAGCGAGTGCAGGAAGTGGCGGATGCAGTTGAGCCGCGCACGCTTCTTGTCATCGGACTTGATCACTGTCCACGGTGCATCGGCAGTGTCGGTATGGAAGAACATCGCTTCCTTGGCGGCGGTGTAGTCTTCCCACTTGTCCAGCGACTTGATGTCGATAGGTGACAGCTTCCAGTGCTTGAGCGGGTCGTCGCGGCGCGAGATGAAGCGGCGCAGCTGCTCTTCGCGGTTCACCGAAAACCAGTACTTGAACAGCAGGATGCCGCTGTTGCACAGCATGCGCTCAAGGTCCGGCGCCTGGCGCATGAATTCCAGGTACTGCAGTGGCGTGCAGAACTCCATCACCTTCTCTACCCCGGCGCGGTTGTACCAGGAGCGGTCGAAGAACACCATTTCACCCGCCGTGGGCAGGTGCTGGATATAGCGCTGGAAATACCACTGGCCCTGTTCCTGCTCGGAAGGCTTTTCGAGCGCGACGATTCGAGCGCCACGTGGGTTGAGGTGCTCCATGAAGCGCTTGATGGTGCCGCCCTTGCCGGCGGCATCGCGCCCCTCGAACAGAATCACCACACGTTGGCCGGTGTCCTTTACCCAGCTCTGCACCTTCAGCAGCTCTATCTGTAGCGCGTGCTTGGCCTTCTCGTAGTCCTGGCGGCGCAGCCGGGTGCGGTAGGGGTAGCTGGCCGGCAGGCGCGCCGAGGTGCTGTCTTCATTGCTGCCCCTGGGGGCGGTAGCCACTTCCAGCGCTGCGGGTTGCTGGCTGATGCGGGTGATCGTCGGTTCCGGCTTGCGCTGGCGTGGGCGGCGCGTGCGGACTGGGGTGACGGCAGGTTCGCCGGGGGCGGGGAGCAGTAGGGGGGATTCTTCGCTCATGGGGTCCTTGCTAGTCGATTCGGATGTCCATCCAGCACCTTAAATTGTGGCGAGTGATGGCCATTTGATGCTGGTCAACTGGGTGCCTATAAACAGTTTGAAACAGCTACCAATTGGCTGTAGTGTGAACTACGGTTTACATTCCTCCCATGCATACATTAATTCAAACCGACACCTACCGAACGTGGTTCGCTGCTTTGCGGGACCCGCGTGCGAAAGCACGCATAACTGTCCGGTTACGACGGGTGGGTCTTGGAGTGATGGGTGACTGTAGGCCGGTTGCTGAAGGGGTATCCGAGCTTCGGATCGACTATGGTCCGGGCTATCGGGTGTATTTCGTTCGACGAGGTTATGAAGTGATCATCCTCCTGGCGGGTGGCGATAAGGCTAGTCAGGCCAGGGATATCAAATCGGCTCTCAAGCTGGCTCGCGACCTCTAGGAGGCCATCATGAAAAATATCAAATTGACCAAATGGGATGCTGTGGACCATTTGAAGACAGAGGAGGACATGGTCTTGTACCTCGAAGCCTGTCTGGAGGAAAACGACCCTGCACTGCTTGCTGCTGCCTTGGGTGATATCGCTCGTGCTCGTGGTATGGCTCAACTGGCGCGCGATACCGGGCTCACGCGGGAGGGGTTGTACAAGGCGCTGTCTGCTGAAGGTAACCCCAGCTTGGCGACCATCATGAAAGTGATGGCGGCGCTTGGGGTGAGGCTTCATGCCGAGGTGCTACCACCCACTGCAGGGTAACGTCCGGATTGAATTTGGTAGCTAAGTCAGTTGGCTGCCAAGCCTGCAGCAAAAATCACAGGCAACAAAAAACCCGCACTAGGCGGGTTTCTTGTTGTCGCTTCGGGTAACTTTGCAACCACCAGAAGCTTGAAGGTGGTGCCCAGAGACGGAGTCGAACCGCCGACACGAGGATTTTCAATCCTCTGCTCTACCGACTGAGCTATCTGGGCGACGAGGTGAATTAAATAGATTTCCGGACCGCTCGTCAACGACTTTTTGAAAAAATTTTAAATTAATTCCGTCGCTTACGATTTTTGGGGTCATTCGGCCGGTGGAACGTAGCCTTCGGCCTGGGCGTATTCTTCGCCGGCGAAAAACTTGTCCATCTCGGCCTGGAGGAATTTGCGGTCCTCGGCGTTCATCATGTTCAGGCGCTTTTCGTTGATCAGCATGGTCTGGTGCTTCTGCCAGTCAGCCCAGGCTTTCTGCGAGATGTGTTCGAAGATGTCCTGGCCCTTGGCGCCTGGGTAGGGCGGGCGTTCCAGGCCTGGGAGTTCTTCTTGGTACTTGCGGCACATCACGGTGCGGGTCATCGGGCGTCTCCTGCAATCAGTTCGTCGGCCGCGCGTTCAAGCAGCTTTTTTACCGGGGCGGCAAGGCCCAGGCGCGGCGGGGTGGCGAGGTTATACCAGAGCCAGTCGGCCTCGGCCATGTGCTCGCCGACCGGGTCGACGCGCACCAGCCAGGGCTCGATCGCCAGCTGGAAGTGGCTGAAGGTGTGGGTCAGGCCATCCATGGCGTGGCTGCCAGCCAGGCGTAGGCCGTGCTGATAGGCCAGGTCTTCGAGTTGGGCAATGTCATCCAGCTCCGGCAGGCTCCACAAACCACCCCACAGGCCGCTGGAGGGGCGGCGATACAACAGGATGGCGCCTTCGGGGTTGGTCAGCAGAGGCATCAGGGTGCGCCGTTGCGGCAGCGCTTTGCGCGGCTTGGGCTCGGGGTAGCGGGTTTCTTCACCGTGCAGGTGCGCTTCGCAGCCGCGCTGCAGCGGGCAGATCAGGCAGCTGGGCTTGCTGCGCGTGCACAGCGTGGCGCCCATGTCCATCATCGCCTGGGTGTAGTGGTTGGCGCGCAATTGTGGGGTGAAGCGCTCGGCGGTGGCCCACAGCTGGTTGGCCACCTTGGGCTCGCCGGGGTAGCCCGCCTGGGCGCTGTAGCGGGCCAGCACGCGCTTGACGTTGCCGTCGAGGATCGGCGCGCGGATGCCCATGCTGATGCTGGCGATGGCACCTGCCGTGGAGCGGCCGATGCCGGGCAGCTCGGTAAGCTGCTCGACACTGCGCGGGAATTCGCCGCCATGTTGTTCGACGACGATCTTCGCGGCCTTTTGCAGGTTGCGGGCACGGGTGTAGTAGCCCAGCCCGGTCCACAGGTGCAGCACTTCGTCCTCCGGCGCCTCGGCCAGGGCCTGCACGGTCGGCAGGGCCTGCATGAAGCGGTCGAAGTAGTTGAGCACGGTGCTGACCTGGGTCTGCTGCAGCATGATTTCTGACACCCATACCCGGTACGGGGTGATGCCCTGTTGCCAGGGCAGGTCGTGCCGGCCGTGCTCGTCATACCAATCCAGCACAGCGCTGGAGAACTGCTCGGGGCTCATCGCTTGAACAGCCCCTTGAGCGCGTCTTTCACTTCCGGGCTCACTTTGTCTCCAAGTTTTTCTTCAAGCTTTTCGTCGATCTTGTCTTGCAGGCGGTTGCCGGCCAGCTTGGCCGCCACCTTGCCCAGGCCGTTCTGGTCCAGGCGGCAGGCCTTGGCGCCAAGTTCCAGCGGGCCGCGGCAGCGCAGCGGCACTTCAACGCCAACATACCGTTCGTTGACCTGGCAGGCAGGGTCCGGCATGGCGCGCTGGTCGCCTTCGACGATCACACCCACGTTGTAGTCCATGCCCAGCACGCGCAGGTCGAGGTCGCCATGGCCGTTGACGGTCAGGCCTGGGATGCGGGCCTTGAGGTCCGGGTTGCTGGCGACGCCATTGCGTACCACGAGGCTGCCGCGCAGCTCCTGGAACGGGGTGTCCTTGCCGCGTGGTTCGCCGCTCAGGGTTTTGCGGTTGAGGGTGGCGATGGCCTGGCACAGCTGCTGTTCCAGGTTGGCATTGACCAGCACACCGTCGTTGATGGTGAAGTTTGCGCTGCCGTTCAGGGTGTCGACCAGTGCCTTCTGGCTGTTACCGGTGGCCGTCAGATCACTGGTCAGGGTCAGCAGGCCCTTGACCGGTGGCGTCTGCTCCTTGCCTTCGGTCTTGATGAAGTGCTCCACCGGCACCCGTTGGATGTTGGTGTTCACGCCCAGTTGTGGCACGGCAGGGCGCACGTCGACCGTGCCCTTGGCTTCGAAGGTGCCGTTGTACAGTTCGCCGCGCAGGGTTTGCAGGGTCAACAGGCCAGCTTGGCCAATGGCCTTGAGCTGGGCGTCTTCGATCGGCAGCTTGTCCAGGGTCAACGAACCGAAGGCCAGGTCGGCCTGCAGGTCGAGGGCGCGCAGGCGGTCCACCGGCAGCAGTTTGTCGTCGCTCCAGGCCACTTGAGTTGGGGAATTGGGCAGTGGCGTGGTGCCGGCACCGGCCACGGCGCTGGCTTCCTGTTGCTTCACCTCGGCCTGGCGCGCAGCGGTGGCGCCCTTGGCTTCTTCGCTCTTGGCCGGCAGGTAGCGGTCGGCGTTGAAGGTGTCGCCTTTGAGCTGCAGGCGCAGGGCCTGCTTGGCGAAGTCTTCGACGGCCACGCGGCCGCTGAAGGTGCTGTCGTCCAGCTTCACCGCCAGGTCTTCCAGGGCCAGGCTGTTGGGCGTGCCCTGCAGGCGAGTCACCAGCTCCAGCTTGGCGAAGGCGGCCGGGTCGTTGGTGGCCGGCAGTGGGCGGCCGATGCTGTCGAGGAAGGTGCGCAGGTTGAACTGGGCGATGGACAGACCGCCGCTCAGCTGGGGTGCTTTGTCCAGGTCACGCAGGTTCAGCTCACCGAGGGCGCGCAGCTGGTTGGCGGAGACTTTCAGGCCGTTCCACGAAGCCACATTGGCAGCCAGGTCTACCAGCAGTTGGCCTTGGGCGGCAAAGGTCACGGTCTTGCCACCAGTGGGTTCACCCGAGGTTTCGCCCGACAGGCGCATGTCTTCGAAGTTGTAGCGCTTGAGCTTGCGGTCGAAGCGCAGTTCGCCGGCCAGCTCGGTGCGGGCCTTGATGCTCGGTTGGCTGGCGCTGATGAAGGCGCTGGCCTTGAGCGGAATGTTGGCGCCTTCATGGACCGGGCCGGTGCTCAGCTGGATGCTTTCGGCGCTATAGCTTTGGCCGGTCTTGGCATCGGTGTACTGCACGCGGGCGTTGTTCACGGTCAGGCTGTCGATGTCCAGCTTGACGGCGCGGTCGTTGTTGTCGGCGGTCGTGGGCTTCTGCTCGGCAGGTGGCTGCGCGGGTGCACCGGCGGTTGTGCCGTTTTGCGCAGGCAGCGGCTTGCCGATGTCTTCCCAGTTGCCATGGCCCTGTTCGTCACGCGCCAGGGTCAGGTTCAGGCCTTCGACGCGTACATCGCTCATTTGCACTTCGCGGCGCAGCAATGGCAGTACACGGACCGAAAGGCCGAGCATCTGCAGGTCGGCGAACGGTTCCTTGGGTTTGGCCAAGGTGGCGATGCTGGCTTCGTGCAGCTCCAGGCCCAGCCATGGGAACAGGCTCCAGCCGATATCGCCGTTGAGGGTCAGCTCCACGTGAGCCTTGTCGCGTGCCAGCTGGCGAATCTCGTCTTTGTAGTCGTTGGGATCAAAGAGGTGGGTCAGGGCGAAGCCCAGCGCCACGATGATCAGCAGCAACCCGAGAAGCCCCAGTCCCAGGATTTTGCCGAACGCTTTCATGGGCGAGTCCTTGTAGTCCGTTAGTGAAATTCAGGCGGCAGAGTATAACGCCGCGAGGGTTGTCCCTGCGTATTCGACCAGAGATACAGGGCATATCCTACGTTTTCAGCAGATGGTACGGCTTTCGGCGGGCAGATGTTCGCCTGTGCCGGCCTCTTCGCGGGTTTACCCGCGAAGAGGCTGGCACAGGAAAGAGGACCGTTTCAGCCAAGCAATAAATCACGATATCAGATTGCTTTCACGCTACTTGGCTCTGCTAACCTTGCGCCGCTTTGCGAGCACCCTCCCTATAACAAGGATCAGATCCATGACCAGTACCGTCGCGACGGGCTCCTCGGCCAGTGCGCCAGGCTTCCTGTCGAAGGAGCGCATCATCGCCCGCCCGGGCTTCAACCGCTGGCTGGTGCCACCCGCCGCCCTGGCCATTCACTTGTGCATCGGCATGGCCTATGGCTTCTCGGTGTTCTGGTTGCCTTTGTCGCAAGCCCTCGGCATCACCGCCCCCGTTGCCTGTGCCGCAGACATGAGCTTCATGGCCCGGATGTTCAGCGCCGAATGCGACTGGCCGATCTCGATGCTGAGCTGGATCTACACCCTGTTCTTCGTCTTTCTCGGCTGCTCGGCGGCGGTGCTGGGCGGTTGGCTGGAGCACGCCGGCCCGCGCAAGGCTGGCCTGGTTTCGGCCCTGTGCTGGTGTGGCGGCATGCTGCTTTCGGCAATCGGCGTGAAAACCCACCAGCTATGGCTGATGTGGCTGGGCTCCGGCGTGATTGGCGGTATCGGCCTGGGATTGGGCTATATCTCGCCAGTGTCGACCCTGATCAAGTGGTTCCCGGACAAGCGCGGCATGGCCACCGGCATGGCGATCATGGGCTTTGGCGGCGGGGCCATGGTGGGTGCACCGCTGGCCACCGCGCTGATGGGGCATTTTGGCAACGAGCATGAAGTTGGCGTGTGGCAGAGCTTCGTCGCCATGGCGGCGATCTACTTCGTGTTCATGACTGCCGGCGCTCTGGCATATCGTGTCCCGCCGACCGGCTGGAAGCCTGAAGGCTGGACGGCCCCGGTGAAAAAGGCCGGCAACGCCATGGTCACCGACCGTCACGTGCACGTCAGCGTGGCCTGGAAGACGCCTCAGTTTGCGCTGATCTGGCTGGTGTTGTGCCTGAACGTGTCGGCAGGCATCGGCATTCTTGGCATGGCTTCGCCGCTGCTGCAGGAGGTGTTCGCCGGCAAGCTGCTGGGCAACGAACTGACCTTCAGCCAGCTGAACACTGCCCAGCTGGCGCAGATTGCCGCGATCGCTGCCGGTTTCACCGGCTTGCTGAGCCTGTTCAACATTGGCGGGCGGTTCTTCTGGGCGTCGTTCTCCGACTACATCGGCCGCAAGAACACCTACTTCGCTTTCTTCGCCTTGGGCGTTGGCCTTTACAGCCTGGTGCCGAACATGGGGCACCTGGGTAACGTGGCGCTGTTCGTGGCCGCGTTCTGCATCATCCTGTCGATGTATGGTGGCGGTTTCGCGACCGTGCCGGCGTACCTGGCTGACCTGTTCGGTACGCAGATGGTCGGCGCCATTCATGGTCGTCTGCTGACGGCCTGGGCGGCGGCGGGGGTGCTGGGGCCGGTGTTGATCACTTATCTGCGTGAGTCTCAGTTGGCCGCGGGTGTGGAGCGGGCAGCGGCTTACGACATGACCTTGTACATCCTCGCTGGCCTGCTGGTGCTGGGCTTTATCTGCAACATGCTGGTACGCCCGGTGGCCGACAAGCATTTCATGAGCGATGCAGAGCTGGCCGCCGAGCGGGCGTTGAGCCATGACAAGGGCGCCGACAGTGCACGCTCGCTGGAGTGGAAAGCGGCGCCGGGCAGCCTGCCACTGGTGCTGCTGGCCTGGGCTGTGGTGGTCGTGCCGTTGGCCTGGGGGGTGTGGGTAACCTTGCAGAAGACAGCTGTGCTGTTCCACTGAGCCGCTCCTTTGGGGTTGCAAGGCAGCCCCAATTACCTGGTTGTATAGACCTGTAGCGGCATCTAGCCCGCGTAATTCCTCGCTTTGCCATATGTCATCCGCGTTTCAAGCTGGCGCGTTCTGGGCCTATAATGGAGCCCTTTTCGCCCAATGATTTTGCGGAGCTGGTGATGGTCGAACGTAAGGCTTCCGTCGAGCGCAATACCCTGGAAACCCAGGTCAAGTGCTCGATCAACCTCGATGGCAGTGGCAAGGCCCGATTCGATATCGGTGTGCCTTTCCTTGAACACATGCTGGACCAGATCGCCCGCCATGGGCTGATCGATCTGGATATCGAGTGCAAGGGTGACACGCATATCGACGATCACCATACCGTCGAAGACGTTGGCATTACCCTGGGCATGGCATTCGCCCAGGCCATCGGTGACAAGAAAGGCATCTTCCGCTACGGCCATGCCTACGTGCCGCTGGACGAAGCGCTGTCGCGCGTGGTCATCGACTTTTCTGGCCGCCCAGGCCTGCAGATGCACGTGCCGTACACCCGCGCCAGCGTTGGTGGCTTCGATGTCGACCTGTTCCAGGAGTTTTTCCAGGGTTTCGTCAACCATGCCCTGGTCACCCTGCACATCGACAACCTGCGTGGCCACAACACCCACCACCAGATCGAAACCGTGTTCAAGGCTTTCGGCCGCGCTCTGCGCATGGCCATTACCCTCGACGAGCGCATGGCCGGGCAGATGCCTTCCACCAAAGGGTGCCTGTAAATGCAGACGGTAGCCGTAATCGACTATGGCATGGGCAACCTGCACTCGGTGGCCAAGGCGCTTGAGCACGTAGGTGCCGGTAAGGTGTTGGTCACCAGCGATGCCGCAGTGATCCGCGAGGCCGACCGCGTGGTGTTCCCAGGTGTGGGTGCGATTCGCGACTGCATGGCCGAAATCCGCCGCCTGGGCTTCGACAGCCTGGTACGTGAAGTCAGCCAGGACCGCCCGTTCCTCGGTATCTGCGTCGGTATGCAGGCGCTGCTCGAACACAGCGAAGAAAACACCGGTGTCGATTGCATCGGTCTGTTTCCCGGCCAGGTGCGTTTCTTCGGCAAAGACCTGCAAGAAGACGGCGAGCACCTGAAGGTGCCGCACATGGGCTGGAACGAAGTTGCCCAGACCATCGACCACCCGCTGTGGCACGACATCCCCGACCGCGCACGTTTCTACTTCGTGCACAGCTACTACATCAATGCCGGCAAGCCGGGCCAGGTGGTCGGTCGCGGCCACTATGGCGTCGATTTCGCCGCCGCGCTGGCTGATGGCTCGCGCTTTGCCGTGCAGTTCCACCCGGAGAAGAGCCATACCCATGGCCTGCAGTTGCTGCAGAACTTCGTCGCCTGGGACGGGCGCTGGTAATGAGCAGGTCGAAGACCAAGGCCCCGATCATGACCCTGGCCCCCGAGCAGGAGCGCGATGCGCTCGACACGCTCAAGCGCTTCCTTGAAGACCGCTTCGAGCTGCAGCTGGGGTCGTTCGAGGTGGCCGAAGTCCTCGAGCTGTTCACCAAGGAAATTGCACCCCATTACTACAACAGGGCGATTGCCGATGTTCAGCTGCACCTCAAGGAGCGGTTCGAGAGCATCGAAAGCGACCTGTGGGCACTCGAGAAGCCCTGAAACCCAACAAATAGACAGGTTCCCAAGATGCTGATTATCCCCGCTATCGATCTGAAGGACGGTGCCTGCGTGCGCCTGCGCCAGGGCCGCATGGAAGACTCCACGGTATTTTCCGACGACCCGGTGAGCATGGCCGCCAAGTGGGTCGAGGGTGGCTGCCGCCGCCTGCACCTGGTCGACCTCAACGGCGCTTTCGAAGGCCAACCGGTCAACGGTGAAGTGGTTACCGCCATCGCCAAACGTTACCCGACTCTGCCGATCCAGATCGGCGGCGGTATCCGTTCGCTGGAAACCATCGAGCACTACGTCAAGGCTGGCGTCAGCTACGTGATCATCGGCACCAAAGCGGTCAAGCAGCCCGAGTTCGTCGCCGAAGCGTGCAAGGCCTTCCCAGGCAAGGTCATCGTTGGCCTGGATGCCAAGGACGGCTTCGTCGCCACCGACGGCTGGGCCGAAGTCAGCTCGGTGCAGGTCATCGACCTGGCCAAGCGTTTCGAGGCCGATGGCGTCTCGGCGATCGTCTACACCGACATCGCCAAGGACGGCATGATGCAGGGCTGCAACGTGCCGTTCACCAAGGCGCTGGCCGAAGCCACCCGCATTCCGGTGATCGCGTCTGGCGGCATTCACAACCTGGGCGACATCAAGGCCCTGCTCGACGCCAAGGCGCCAGGCATTGTCGGCGCCATCACAGGCCGTGCCATCTACGAAGGCACGCTCGATGTCGCCGAGGCCCAGGCCTTCTGCGACAACTACCAAGGCTGAGGACTGAACCATGGCACTGGCCAAGCGCATCATCCCTTGCCTGGACGTGGACAACGGCCGGGTGGTCAAGGGCGTCAAGTTCGAGAACATCCGTGATGCCGGCGACCCGGTGGAAATCGCCCGTCGGTACAACGAGCAGGGTGCCGACGAAATCACTTTCCTCGACATCACCGCCAGCGTCGATGGCCGCGACACTACCCTGCATACCGTCGAGCGCATGGCCAGCCAGGTGTTCATCCCGCTGACCGTGGGCGGTGGCGTGCGTACCGTGCAGGACATCCGTAACCTGCTCAACGCCGGTGCCGACAAGGTTTCGATCAACACGGCTGCGGTGTTCAACCCGGAGTTCGTGGGCGAGGCTGCGGACCGTTTCGGTTCGCAGTGCATCGTTGTCGCCATCGATGCCAAGAAAGTGTCCGGGCCGGGTGAAAAGCCGCGCTGGGAGATTTTCACCCACGGTGGGCGCAAGCCGACTGGCCTGGATGCAGTGGAGTGGGCGAAGAAGATGGAAGGCCTGGGTGCAGGCGAGATTCTGCTCACCAGCATGGACCAGGACGGCATGAAGAACGGCTTCGACCTGGGCGTTACCCGTGCCATCAGTGATGCGCTGGGTATTCCGGTGATTGCCTCGGGTGGTGTGGGCAACCTGCAGCACCTGGCTGACGGTATTCTGGAAGGGCATGCCAGCGCGGTGCTGGCGGCCAGTATCTTCCACTTTGGCGAGTACACGGTACCGGAAGCCAAGGCCTACATGGCTTCGCGCGGGATCGTCGTTCGCTGACAGATCGCTGGGAGGGCTTTGCCCTCCTATCGCGACACAAGGCCGCTCCTACAGGGTAATGCGTATCTCTGTAGGAGCGGCCTTGTGTCGCGATGGGCCGCAACGCGGCCCCAATTGCATCACCCGTGATTCTTGCCGAGCAACGCGTGATAAAGCTCGGTATCCCCAAGAATCCCCACCACCCTGTCGTTATCCTGCAGCACCAGCTTGTTGCCAGTCTGATAACGAATCTGCAGCGCCTCGCGCATGCCGATGTCGGCGTGCACCACGGTCGGTCTGCGCTCCAGCAGCTCCACATCCTGCCCCGGTGCCCAGTTCTGCATGTCCAGCCCGTTCTGGCCCTGGCGAGCACGCTTGAGCGCGCCGCCTTCGCCCAGGTCCAGCCACGAATCGATACCGGGGTCCAGGCACACCGAACCATTGACCCGCTTGCAGTTGTCCAGGCTGCGCATCAGGCTGCGGCCGCACAGCACGTTCAGCGGGTTGGTGTGGGCGACGAAGGTGCGCACGTATTCGTCGGCCGGGTTGAGCACGATTTCTTCCGGCTTGCTGTACTGGATGATCCGCCCGTCCTTCATGATCGCAATACGGGTACCCAGCTTCAGTGCCTCGTCCAGGTCATGGCTGACGAACACGATGGTCTTGCTCAGCTTGGCCTGCAGGCCCAGCAGTTCGTCCTGCAGGCCCTGGCGGATCAGCGGGTCGAGGGCCGAGAACGGTTCGTCCATCAACAGGATGTCGGCATCCATGGCCAGTGCACGGGCCAGGCCCACGCGCTGCTGCATGCCGCCTGACAGCTCGTCCGGCTTCTTGTTGCGCCATTGGGTCAGGCCCACCAGCTCAAGCTTCTCGTCGACCAGCTTGCGCCGTTCCTTTTCCGGGCGGCCCTGCATTTCCAAACCAAAGCTGATGTTCTCGCGCACCGTCAGCCAGGGCATCAGGGCGAACTTCTGGAACACCATGGCAATGCGCTTGGTGCGCATCATCTTCAGCTCGGCCGGGGAGCAGTGGGCAATGTCGATGTGCTTGCCTTCGTGCTCGACGAACAGCTTGCCACGGCTGACGGTGTTGAGGCCGTTGATGCAGCGCAGCAGGCTCGACTTGCCCGAGCCGGACAGGCCCATCAGCACGCAGATCTCGCCCTTGTTGATATCCAGGTTGGCCTTCTCGACGCCAACCACCAGGCCGGTCTGCTTGAGGATCTGCTCGCGGGTCTTGCCTTGGTCCAGCAGCGACAGCGCTTCGCGTGGCTTGTTGGAGAAAATGACGTCGACGTCTTCGAAACGAATGATGCTCATGCCTCACCCCTTACCGGCAGTTCCGGTTGCTTGCAGATACGGTCGAGCATGATCGCCAGCAGCACGATCGCCAGGCCCGCTTCGAAGCCCAGGGAGATATCGGCGGTGTTCAGTGCGTTGACCACAGGTTTGCCCAGGCCGTCAGCGCCGACCAGGGCGGCAATCACCACCATCGACAGCGACAGCATGATGCACTGGGTGACGCCGGCGGCGATGCTGGGCATCGCATGCGGCAGTTCGATACGGGTAAGCAGTTGGCGACGCGAGCAGCCAAAGGCCTTGCCGGCGTCCATCAGCTCTTGCGGCACGTCGCAGATGCCCAGGTAAGTCAGGCGAATAGGCGCGGCAATGGCGAATACCACGGTGGAGATCAGCCCCGGCACCACGCCCAGGCCGAACAGGGTCAGGGTTGGGATCAGGTAGACGAAGGTGGGCACCGTTTGCATCAGGTCGAGCACCGGCCGCATGGCGGTGTAGAACATCGGTTTGTGCGCGGCGAGGATGCCCAGCGGCACGCCGATTACCACGCACACCACCGTGGCGAAGGTGACCTGGGCCAGGGTTTCCATGGTTTCCTGCCAGTAGCCCAGGTTGAGGATCAACAGGAACGACAGGGCAACGAACACGGTCAGCGCCCATTTGCGCTGGATCAAGTGCGCCAGGGCGGCGAACAGGGCAATGAGAACGAACGGGTTGAACCAGGTCAGGGCGCTGGTGACGCCATGGATCATGAACTCCAGGCCTTGCGCGATGGCGTCGAAGTAATTCGCGCCGTTCTGGGTCAGCCACTCGACGAACGACGCGATGTACTGGCCCAGGGGTATTTTCTGATCGATAAGCATGATAGCGAGCTTCCACCTGCATAGATTGAAATCAACCCGGGGCAGGCACGGTCCTGCCCCGAGGTAGCGCTATTGCGTGGTTCGTTATTGCGTGAGCTTGGCCTTGGCCGCCTCCAGGCCAGGTTTGCCATCCACGGTGGTCACGCCGGCCAGCCAGGCATCCAGCTTGCCTGGGTTGTCCTTGATCCATTTCTTGGCGGCGGCTTCGGGTTTCATCTTGTCGTCCAGGACATAGCCCATCATGGTGCTTTCATCCTTGAGCTCGAACGACAGGTTCTTCAACAGCTGGCCAACGTTGCTGCACTCCTGCGCGTAGCCCTTGCGGGTGTTGGTCAGCACGGTGGCCTTGCCGAAGTCGGGGCCGAAGAATTCGTCCCCGCCGGTCAGGTACTGCATCTTGAAGCGGGTGTTCATCGGGTGCGGTTCCCAGCCCAGGAACACCAGCGCTTCGCCACGCTTCTGCGCGCGGTCGACCTGCGACAGCATGCCGGCCTCGCTCGATTGCACGATCTTGAAACCGGCGTCCTTCAGGCCGAAGGCGTTCTTGTCGATCATGCTCTGGATGGTGCGGTTGCCATCGTTGCCGGGTTCGATGCCGTAGATCTTGCTGTCGAGTTCTTTCTTGAACTTGGGAATGTCGCTGAAATCCTTCAGGCCCTTGTCATACAGCGCCTGGGGCACGGCCAAGGTGTACTTGGCGTTTTCCAGGTTGGCGCGCACGGTTTCCACCGTGCCGGCGTCGCGGTACTGCTTGATGTCGTTTTCCATGGTCGGCATCCAGTTGCCGAGAAACACGTCCAGGTCCTTGCCGGTGGCCAGCGACTTGTAGGTCACCGGTACCGAGATCATGGTGGTGTGGGTTTTGTAACCCAGGGCTTCGAGCACAACGCTGGTGGTCGCGGTCGTGACTGTGATGTCGGTCCAGCCGACATCGGAGAAACGTACCGTCTGACACTGCTCGGGTTCGGCGGCCTGGGCCAGCAATGGCGTGGACAGCAACGCAACCAGCAACAGCGAGGGTGAACCTTTCATGGATGGACTCCTGTGATTTTGTCTTCGGGTTCGCGTGGGTCGCCGGGCTTTCTGAAGGTCCGGTCGACCAGGCCTGCAGAGGGCAGGATGCGTGGCCGTGCTTTACGAGTCGCTTTCGATAATCCTCCAGCGCCGGGCAATCGCCTACTGGTAGGGTCGTATCCAGTACGGAACGGGTCGTATCCAGTACGGGCGATGTCGCTTATGGATTTTTCCACCCCTTCGGCCGCATTTTTGCGTCACCAGGCCGCTGGAAAACGGCGTGGAGAAGGCAACGAACAGCGCGGCGCTGCTGGACAAAAGTACGTCGGTTGCAGACGGCGAGGGGGGCGGTAAAAGCCCGATGATGCTGGCATTCAAGGCGGCCCGCTGTTTCAGCCTAGCAGCTGCCCCGCCCTGCGCATGGCGCGCAGAGACAAGCCCAGCAAGAGGTGATTCGACAATGGCCATCAGCGTGTTCGACCTGTTCAAGATCGGTGTCGGGCCCTCCAGCTCCCACACCGTCGGCCCCATGCGTGCTGGCGCCCTGTTCGTTCAGGGCCTGCGCGAACGCGGCGAGCTGGAGCGTGTGAAACGGATCGAGGTGCGTCTTTACGGCTCGCTGTCGGCCACCGGTATCGGTCACGGCACCGACAACGCCACCATCATGGGCCTGATGGGCGAATGGCCTGACGCCATTGACCCGACCCAGATCGTGCCGCGCATCGCCGACCTGCGCGAAACCGACACCCTGCAGCTGGACGGCCGGCTACCCATCGAATTCGTCTGGGCCCGCGACATGCTGCTGCTGGACGAGAACTTGCCATACCACCCCAATGCCATGACTCTGATTGCCGAAGGCGAGCAGGGTGAGCTGCACCGCGACACCTACTACTCGGTGGGCGGCGGTTTCGTGGTCGATGCTGCCCAGGCCGCCAGCGGCGTGCTGGATGCCGACCAGACCGTGCTGCCGTACGACTTCAACAGCGCCGCTGAACTGCTGCGCCTGTGCAAGCAAAACGACCTCAGCGTGTCGCAATTGATGATGGCCAACGAGAAGGTCTGGCGCAGCGAGCAAGAGATTCGCGCAGGCCTGCACAAGCTCTGGGAGGCCATGCAGGAATGCGTCAACAACGGCCTCAAGTACGAAGGCACGCTACCTGGCGGGCTGAATGTGCGCCGCCGCGCCGCCAAGCTGCACCGCAGCCTGCAGGAAATCGGCAAGCCCAACGTGATCGGCTCGACCATGAGCGCCATGGAGTGGGTCAACTTGTTCGCCCTGGCGGTCAACGAAGAAAACGCCGCCGGCGGGCGCATGGTCACCGCGCCTACCAATGGCGCGGCCGGGATCATTCCGGCGGTATTGCACTACTACATGCGTTTTAGCGATGAAGTGGACGAGTCGAGCGTGGTCGACTTCTTCCTCGGTGCTGCTGCGGTGGGCATCTTGTGCAAGAAGAACGCTTCGATCTCCGGTGCCGAAGTGGGGTGCCAGGGTGAAGTCGGCTCGGCCTGTGCCATGGCTGCAGCGGGCCTTGCCGAAGTGCTCGGGGCTACCCCGCCACAAGTGGAAAACGCTGCTGAAATTGCCCTGGAGCACAACCTCGGCCTGACCTGCGACCCGGTCGGTGGGCTGGTGCAGGTGCCGTGCATCGAGCGCAACGCGATTGCTGCGGTAAAGGCCATCAACGCGGTGCAGATGGCCTTGCGCGGGGACGGTGAGCACTTCATTTCTCTCGACCAGGTAATCCGCACTATGCGCGATACCGGGGCCGACATGCACGACAAGTACAAAGAAACCTCGCGCGGTGGCCTGGCTGTCAGTGCTATCGAATGCTAATGGTTTGATCCCCCCTCAAGGGCCTCTTCGCGGTTTTACCCGCGAAGAGGCCCTTGAGGTTGATGCAGGTGCAGCACAATCACCAATGCCTCTTTATGGTGCGCACGACGCCTACCGATCGTCGGGTGTCGTTATCAGTACTCGTGTTGTCGGTGACACTCAAGAGTGTCGTTTCTGGGCAACCTACACTGCGCGTGTCACCAAATTGCTCAGCCGTTACACGCATGGCGCCTAGCACGCCCGTTTGCGAACACCAGGCCAACTCGATCAAAGCACCTGATTTGCCGAATAAAGGCGTCGTTTTCAGGTTTTTTTGGATAGCCGTTCAATTTCAGGCACGGCGTTTGCGTTGATATTGGCCACCAAGCCCCGGCACATGAATCGGGGTAATAACAAGAAATCAGTGCCCGCCTGAGGCACACCCTGCATTTGTGTGAGGAGAAATCGCGATGACGTCGTACACCTCCGGGAACCCAACCCAGAACCGCACAGCACCCCAGTCCATCGGGTTTCTTCTATTGGACAACTTCACCCTGATTTCCCTGGCATCGGCCGTCGAGCCGCTGCGCATGGCCAACCAGCTGTCTGGGCGCGAGTTGTATCGCTGGCACACCCTGACGGTCGACGGTGGCCAGGTATGGGCCAGCGATGGCTTGCAGATCACCCCGGATGCCGCCATCAGCAATGCACCGCCCATCGACACCGTGATCGTCTGCGGCGGGGTTGGCATTCAGCGGTCGGTCACCCGTGAACACGTTACCTGGCTGCAAGCCCAGGCCCGTCAGTCGCGCAGGCTGGGCGCGGTGTGCACCGGCAGCTGGGCGCTGGCCTGCGCCGGCCTGCTCGATGGCTTCGACTGCAGCGTGCACTGGGAATGCCTGGCCGCGATGCAGGAGGCCTTCCCGCGGGTGAACATGAGCACCCGCCTGTTCACCCTTGACCGTAACCGCTTCACCAGCTCCGGTGGCACCGCGCCGCTGGACATGATGCTGCACCTGATCAGCCGCGATCATGGCCGCGAATTGTCGGCGGCCATTTCCGAGATGTTCGTCTACGAGCGCATCCGCAACGAGCAGGACCACCAGCGCGTGCCGCTCAAGCACATGCTCGGCACCAACCAGCCGAAGCTGCAGGAAATCGTCGCGCTGATGGAGGCCAACCTCGAAGAACCGATCGACCTGGACGAACTGGCGGTGTACGTGTCGGTGTCGCGACGCCAGCTCGAGCGGCTGTTCCAGAAGTACCTGCACTGCTCGCCGTCGCGCTACTACCTGAAGCTGCGGCTGATCCGTGCGCGCCAGTTGCTGAAGCAGACGCCGATGTCGATCATCGAAGTGGCATCGGTGTGTGGCTTTGTGTCGACCCCGCACTTCTCCAAGTGCTACCGCGAGTACTTCGGTATTCCGCCGCGTGACGAGCGCGTGGGCTCCAACACCGCCCAGCAGGTGGCGATGATGCCGATCCCGCAGGCCATGACCCTGTCGCCGCACAGCGGGCCGATGGCGGCCCTGAGCCAGGCGCGCAACGAATCGACGTTTGCCAGTGTAAGGCTATGAAACAGCACTGGCCTCTTCGCGGGTAAACCCGCGAAGAGGCCAGTGCAGGAAAACCCGATCAAGCGCGCTTGTTGAACTGCGCCAACGCCGGCAACAGCTGTTTGTCGATGGCTTGGCGCACCGCCGGCAGAATCGTCGCACTACCGGTATACATCTGCTCCACCATCCCCTTCAGCGCCCGTGCATTGGGCTCGGTCAGCCCACGCACCACCGCTTCGCAGGCTTGTTCGGCACTGGCCCCGGCGGGTATCTCGAACCCGCGTGCGCGCAGGTGGCCTGCCAGGTCGTCCTGATCAATCAAATCCGCATGCATCATGGCTGTTGTCCCTTTTATCGCTAAGAGAGTGCTGCTGTGATTTACGACCGATTCTGTGACGACCACGACATGCCCGCAACAACAGAATGCCGGCATGGCTGCTTTGGCTAAGAACAGGTCGTTTACGGCTAAATCCACCTGGCGGGAACTGCGCACACTCAAGCCATCTACAGCAACCGAGGGTTTGGTCACCCTCACTCATGCACAGTGGATGTTGCTCGCGCTTTGCCCCGGATGCTCACGGCTTTCCGGGGCTATTTTTTTCTTACCGTGCTGCAGGCAGGGATATCACCCGGCCCACGAACTCGGCCGGCGGCAGATCCTGCTGCTGTTCCAGCAACCCTTGCAGCAACCCGGCACTCTGCTCACTGAACGGCGCCGCCTTTGGCCCCGCCAGGTCCACATGCAGCAGCATCTGCTCACTGGCCGCCAGCACCTGGTCGAACCCGGCCCGGTGCAGGCTGTGGTAGACATGCAGGCGCTTGCGATCGCAACCGATGATCTGCGTCTGCACCCACACCTCGGTGCCTAGCTTTACTTCATGCAGGTAGTTGATGTGCGCTTCCAGGGTGAACAACGAATTGCCACTCTGCCCACGGCTGTCGGCATCCAGGCCGATGCGCTCCATCAGCGCATCGGTGGCGTAGCTGAAGATCAGCAGGTAGAAGGCATCGCGCAGATGCCCGTTGTAGTCGACCCAGTCCTCCTGGACTGGGGTGCGGTAAGTGATCAGTGCAGGCATTGCGTGGTCCTCAGTCGCCGAAAGCCATGCCGTGTTTGGCCTTGCTGGTTTTCACCGCTTCCAGCACCGCCAGCAGCGTGTCATCACGGTAGCGCTCAAGTGCGGCGATGCTGCGTTCACCCAGTTGTTCAGAAGTGCCGTCTACCACATCGTCGATCAACTGGTCGGTCAGCTCCGGTGCTGGCAAGTAGGTCCAAGGCAGTTTCAGCGCTGGGCCGAACTGCGACATGAAGTGGCGCATACCGGCATCGCCACCGGCCAGAGTGTAGGTGAGGAAGGTACCCATGAACGACCAGCGCAAGCCGGCGCCAAAGCGGATCGCATCGTCGATCTCGCCGGTAGTCGCCACACCGTCGTTGACCAGGTGCAGCGCCTCGCGCCACAGCGCTTCGAGCAGGCGGTCGGCGATGAAGCCTGGCACTTCCTTGCGCACATGCAGGGGGCGCATGCCGAGGGTGGTGTAGATGGTTTTTGCCGCTTCGATGGCTTCTGGCGAGGTGCGGTTGCCGCCGACGATTTCTACCAGAGGTAGCAAGTAGACTGGGTTGAACGGGTGACCGACCACGCAGCGCTCAGGGTGAGTGGACGACTCGTAGAACTCGCTGGGCAACAGGCCCGAAGTGCTTGAGCCGATAATTGCGTCAGGCTTGGCCGCCGCGCTTATCTTCGCGTGCAGGTCGAGCTTGAGGTCCAGTCGCTCTGGTGCGCTTTCCTGGATGAAGTCGGCGTTGCGCACGCATTCGTCGATGGTGGCCACGAACCTCAGGCGGTCTTGTGATGCGCCAGGTGCCAGGCCTTGCTTTTCAAGCGCCGGCCAGGCATTGGCGATACGTTTGCGCAGGGCTTGTTCGGCGCCGGGGGCCGGGTCCCAGGCGACCACGTCCAGGCCATGGGCGAGGGCGCGGGCGACCCAGCCGCTGCCGATCACGCCGCTACCCAGGGCGGCGAAAGTCTTGATCTCGGTGATGAAGGGCATATCGGTCTCCTGAAAAGATCAGCGGCGCTTGAGGTTCATTTTTTCCCGGCCTTCTGCCGGGCTGAGTACACGGCCACCCATGCGGGTGATGATCTCGGCTGCGCGTTCCACCAGTTGGCCGTTGCTGGCCAGTACACCACGGTCCAGGTACAGGTTGTCTTCCAGGCCGACCCGCACGTTGCCGCCCAACAGCACCGCTTGCGCTGCCATGGGCATCTGCATGCGGCCGATGCCGAAGCCAGCCCAGGTGACGTTGGCTGGCAGGTTGTCGACCATGGCTTTCATGGTGGTGGTGTCGGCCGGCGCGCCCCACGGGATGCCCAGGCACAGCTGGAACAGCGGGTCTTCGAGCAGGCCTTCCTTCATCATCTGCTTGGCGAACCACAGGTGGCCGGTGTCGAAGATTTCCAGCTCGGCCTTCACCCCCAGTTCGGTGATGCGCTTGGCCCCGGCGCGCAGTTGTGCGGGGGTTGAAACGTAGATCGAGTTGCCGTCACCGAAATTGAGCGTGCCGCAGTCGAGGGTGCAGATTTCCGGCAGCAGCGCCTCGACGTGGGCCAGGCGCTCCAGAGGGCCGATCAGGTCGGTGCCTGGGCCGAACTCCAGGGGCGTTTCACCGGGGCCGATTTCCAGGTCGCCGCCCATGCCGGCAGTGAGGTTGACGATGATGTCCACATCGGCTTCGCGGATGCGTTCCATGACTTCGCGGTACAGCGCCACGTCGCGGCTGAAGCGGCCGGTTTGCGGGTCGCGGACGTGGCAGTGGACCACGGTGGCACCGGCTTTGGCGGCTTCGACGGCGGATTCGGCGATCTGCTTGGGGGTGACCGGGACCAGGTGGCTTTTCGAGGCGGTGTCGCCAGCGCCAGTGAGGGCGCAGGTGATGATGACGTCGTGGTTCATGGTGCGGTTCCTTGTGGTGTCTGTGCTGGCCTTTTCGCGGGCAAGCCCGCTCCCACAGGGTCAGCAGTGACCCTGAACTTGGCGCTGTACCTGTAGGAGCAGCCTTGTGCTGCGAAAGCGCCGGATCAGTTAGCGGTAAGCTTCAGATTGTCCGCAGCCGGCTTGCCATCGAAGGTGGTCACACCCTCAAGCCAGCGGGCCTTGTCGTCGGGGTGGTCCTTGAGCCATTGGCGGGCCGATTCCAGCGCATCCTTGTGGTCGAGCAGCGGCTGCATCATGCGGCTCTCGTCCTCGGCGCTGAAGTTCAGGTTGGCCAGCAGGCGGTGGGCATTGGGGCAGCGTTCGGCGTAATCCGGCGCAGTCACCGTCCACACCGTCGCGCGGCCTTCGTCAGGGCCGAGCGCATCCTGGCTGTCACCCAGGTAGGCCATGTCGATGTTCACGTTCATCGGGTGCGGCGCCCAACCGAAGAACACCACGGCTTCCTTGCGCCGCACGGCGCGATCGACGGCGGCCAGCATGCCGGCCTCGCTGGACTCGACCAGCTGGAACTTGCCCAGGTCGAACTGGTTCTTGGTGATCATCGCCTTGATCTGGGTGTTGGCACCGGAGCCGGGTTCGATGCCATAGATCTTGCCACCCAGCTCTTTCTCGAACTTGTGGATGTCGGCGAAGGTCTTCAAACCCTTGTCGTAGAGGTATTTCGGTACGGCCAGGGTGGCGCGGGCGTCCTCCAGGCTTGGCTTGTCCAGTACTTTGACCTGGTTAGCATCGACGAACGGGGTAATGGTTTGGGTCATGATCGGGTTCCAGTAACCCAGGAACATGTCCAGGCGTTTGTCGCGTATGCCGGCGAAGATGATCTGCTGCGAGGCGCTGGTCTGTTTGGTCTGGTAGCCCAGGCCATCGAGCAGCACCTGGGCCATGGCGCTGGTGGCGATGACGTCGGTCCAGTTGACCACGCCCAAGCGGACGTTTTTGCAGGCCGCAGGCTCTGCGGCGAAAAGCGGGGAAGTGGCGATGCTGCTCAGGGCAAGGGTCAACAGGCTGCGGCGGATCAAGCTGTGCATGGTGGCTCTCCATCGGCAGTGCATATTGTTATGGGTTCCGACCTCTCTGGGCCGTGTGAACACGCTACGCTGCTGGCAGGGTGAAAAATCGCACCCTGGCGACCAACAGTTGCACGGAGGCGACCACCTTTGCCGTGGAGCATGCAATGCCGCAAATCATTCATTTCCTGTTGTTGCCAGGCTTCTCGGCAATCGGCTTCATCAGTGCCCTTGAGCCACTACGGGTGGCCAACCGCTTCAAAGGCCCGTCCTATCGCTGGCAGGTGCTGAGCCTGGACGGTGGCGCTGTGCAGGCCAGCAATGGCATGTCGGTGAACGCCGATGCGGCGTTGGCGGCCGGCGAGCCGGGCGGCATCTTGCTGATCGTGGCTGGCTTCGACCCGTTGGCCTGCTATGGGCCGCCACTGCAGCAGGCGCTGCGCCGCCTGGACCATGACGGGGTGATTCTGGGCGGCATCGATACCGGCGCTGTGGTGCTGGCGGAAGCTGGCTTGCTCGATGGCCACCGGGCTACCGTGCATTGGGAGGCGCTGGAGGCGTTCAAGGAAAACTACCCGAGCCTGCAGGCAACCCAAGAGCTGTTCGAGATCGACCGACGGCGCATCACCTGTGCTGGCGGCACGGCATCGATCGACCTGATGCTCGACCTGATTGCACAGGCCCATGGCAGCGAGCTGGCGGTGCAGGTGTCGGAGCAGTTCGTGCTCGGGCGTATCCGCCAGCGACAGGACCATCAGCGCATGCAGATTGCCAGCCGCTATGGCATCAGCAACAAGAAACTGGTGAAGGTGATTGGCGAAATGGAGCGCAACACCGAGCAGCCGCTCAATACCCAGGTGCTGGCTGAAGCGGTGCAGGTGACCCGGCGCCAGCTGGAGCGGCTGTTTCGTGTGCACCTGGACGACACACCCAGTGGGTTTTATTTGCGCCTGCGGTTGGACAAGGCGCGGCAGCTGTTGCGCCAGACCGACATGAGCGTGCTGGAGGTGGGGGTAGCCTGCGGGTTCGAGTCCGCTTCGTACTTTACCCGCTGCTACCGGGCGCGGTATCAGCGTTGCCCGCGGGAGGATCGCTTGGCTCGGGCGCTATGAGGGTCTTGGGCAGCCCCAAAACCTGGGGCCGCTTTGCGGCCCTTTCGCGACCCAGGGCCGCTCCCACGTCATCGGCAGCCCCTATTGCTGACCAATGCTCTGCAGGTATTCCGACCGGTCATCACTGCGCTGCGCCACGCAGGTATCCCAAGCCGCCTGGAACGCCTTGCTCCCTGGCTTTTCGGCATAGGTCTCGACCTTGCAATCCGCATCGCGCAACTGTGTCCACAGTTTTTCGGCCGCGTCCATGCGCCCGATCAGCGCGGTGGCCTGGTCGCCTTCTTCGGCATATTGATCGCGGATGCGCTGGATCAGGTCGTCATACGCCGCTTTCAGTTCGCGCTCGGCAGTCTGCTTGTTGAACGCCGCGCACGCGTAGGTCTGCTGGTCGGTTTCGACGTTGTCGCACGGGGTGCTTTCTTCCTCGCCGGCCTGGGCGCCCGATACGACAGCCAGCAGTACCAGCCATGCCAATGATTTCATCCGTTTTCTCCTCAACAGGCTGACGAATCGCAGGGATTCTCGCTCAGCCGAGGGCAAGGCGGTAGCTCTCTGACGAAATGTTCATAAAGCAGCCAGAAAGGTCGTTATCGAGACTGTCTCTCATCGCCAGGCGCCGCGCCAGAGGGCGTGTTGTCGCGCGTTGACGCTTTCGGCAAACCCCCTGTCGTTTTTGCATCGGGGCGCCTTTGGGCACAGGCATATGCTGGCCCCAAAGCGCCGGCACAAGGTTTGGCGCCAACCATTCAATAAAAGGGGACAGCCTGATGAGCCCAGCCGAACTTCATGCCGACAGCATCGTCATCGACGGCCTGATCATTGCCAAATGGAACCGCGAGCTGTTCGAGGACATGCGCAAAGGCGGGCTGACCGCGGCCAACTGCACGGTGTCGGTCTGGGAAGGCTTCAAGGCTACCGTCGACAACATCGCCGCCAGCCAGAAGCTGATCCGCGACAACAGTGACCTGGTCATGCCGGTGCGCACCACCGCCGACATCCGCAAGGCCAAGGAACTGGGCAAGACCGGCATCCTCTTCGGCTTCCAGAACGCCCACGCGTTCGAAGACCAGATCGCCTATGTGGACGTGTTCAAGCAACTGGGCGTGGGCATCGTGCAGATGTGCTACAACACCCAGAACCTGGTAGGCACTGGGTGCTACGAGCGTGACGGCGGCCTGTCGGGCTTCGGTCGTGAGATCGTCGCGGAAATGAACCGCGTAGGCATCATGTGCGACCTGTCCCACGTCGGCTCCAAGACGTCCGAAGAAGTCATCCTCGAATCGAAAAAGCCGGTGTGCTACTCGCACTGCCTGCCCTCGGGCCTGAAAGAGCATCCGCGCAACAAGTCGGACGAAGAGCTGAAGTTCATTGCCGACCACGGCGGCTTCGTTGGCGTGACCATGTTCGCGCCGTTCCTGGCCAAAGGCATCGATTCGACCATCGACGACTACGCCGAAGCCATCGAGTACACCATGAACATCGTCGGTGAAGACGCCATCGGTATCGGTACCGACTTCACCCAGGGCCACGGCCAGGACTTCTTCGAGTACCTGACCCACGACAAGGGCTACGCCCGACGCCTGACCAACTTCGGCAAGATCATCAACCCGCTGGGCATCCGTACCGTCGGCGAATTCCCCAACCTCACCGAAACCTTGCTCAAGCGCGGCCACTCCGAGCGCGTGGTGCGCAAGATCATGGGCGAGAACTGGGTCAACGTCCTCAAGGACGTCTGGGGCGAGTAAGCCGCTCTCCAAGCCTGATAGCCCCTGCCAGCAACGCCGGGGCACCCAAATAAAAATTTTTATGGAGTTGAGTTTCCATGGCCAAGATCGCCCCGCAATTGCCAATCGAAGTCGACAGCGAAACCGGTGTCTGGACCAGCGACGCCTTGCCGATGCTGTATGTGCCGCGCCATTTCTTCGTCAACAACCACATCGGCATCGAGGAAGTGCTGGGCGCTGACGCCTACGCCGAGATCCTCTACAAGGCTGGCTACAAGTCCGCCTGGCACTGGTGCGAAAAAGAGGCCGAATGCCATGGCCTGGAAGGCGTAGCGGTGTTCGAGCACTACATGAAGCGCTTGAGCCAGCGTGGCTGGGGCCTGTTCGAAATCCAGGACATCGACCTGGATAAAGGCACCTGCAGCGTCAAGCTCAAGCATTCGGCGTTCGTGTACGTGTATGGCAAGTGTGGCCGCAAGGTCGACTACATGTTCACCGGCTGGTTCGCCGGCGCGATGGACCAGATTCTCGCTGCCCGCGGCAGCAAGATCCGCACCGTGGCCGAACAGGTCTACGGCGGGTCGGAAGAAGGCCACGAAGATGGCCTGTTCGTAACAAAGCCGTTGTAAGCCGGAGATAGCGTCATGGCATTCGAAGCAATGTTCCAGCCGATTCAGATCGGCAAGCTGACCATCCGCAACCGTGTGCTCAGCACCGCGCACGCCGAGGTCTACGCCACTGACGGCGGCATGACGACCGACCGCTACGTGAAGTACTACGAAGAAAAGGCCAAGGGCGGCATCGGCCTGGCGATCTGCGGCGGTTCGTCCGTCGTCGCCATCGACAGCCCGCAGGAATGGTGGGCGTCGGTCAACCTGTCGACCGACCGCATCATCCCGCACTTCCAGAACCTGGCCGACGCCATGCACAAGCATGGCGCCAAGATCATGATCCAGATTACCCACATGGGCCGTCGCTCGCGCTGGGACGGCTTCAACTGGCCGACCCTGATGTCGCCGTCGGGTATCCGTGAACCCGTGCACCGCGCCACCTGCAAAACCATCGAAGTGGAAGAGATCTGGCGGGTGATCGGCAACTACGCGCAGGCTGCGCGTCGTGCCAAAGAGGGCGGCCTGGACGGTGTGGAACTGTCGGCGGTGCACCAGCACATGATCGACCAGTTCTGGAGCCCGCGGGTCAACAAACGTACCGACGAATGGGGCGGCACCTTCGAAGGCCGCATGAAGTTCGGCCTGGAAGTCCTGAAAGCCGTGCGCGCCGAGGTCGGTGACGACTTCTGCGTGGGCATGCGTATTTGTGGCGACGAGTTCCACCCTGACGGCCTCAGCCACGAGGACATGAAGCAGATCGCCGCGTACTACGACAGCACCGGCATGCTCGACTTCATCGGTGTGGTTGGCTCGGGTTGCGACACCCACAACACCCTGGCCAACGTCATCCCCAACATGAGCTACCCGCCGGAGCCGTTCCTGCACCTGGCGGCCGGTATCAAGGAAGTGGTCAAGGTCCCGGTGCTGCATGCGCAGAACATCAAGGACCCGAACCAGGCCACGCGCATCCTCGAAGGCGGCTATGTGGACATGGTCGGCATGACCCGTGCGCACATGGCCGACCCGCACCTGATCGCCAAGATCAAGATGGGCCAGATCGACCAGATCAAACAGTGCGTCGGTGCCAACTACTGCATCGACCGCCAGTACCAGGGCCTAGATGTGCTGTGCATCCAGAACGCCGCGACCTCCCGTGAATACATGGGCGTGCCGCACATCATCGAGAAAACCACCGGCGTCAAACGCAAGGTGGTGGTGGTTGGCGCCGGCCCTGCCGGCATGGAAGCGGCCCGGGTGGCTGCCGAGCGCGGCCACGACGTGACCCTGTTCGAGAAAAAAGACCAGATTGGCGGGCAGATCACCATCGCCGCCAAGGCCCCGCAGCGTGACCAGATTGCCGGTATCACCCGCTGGTACCAGCTGGAGCTGGCGCGCCTGAAAGTGGACCTGCGCCTGGGTACCGCCGCTGATGTGGCCACCATCCAGGACCTGCGCCCGGACGTCATCGTACTGGCGGTAGGCGGGCATTCGTTCCTGGAGCAGAACGAGCACTGGGGCGCTGCCGAAGGCTTGGTGGTCAGCAGCTGGGATGTGCTCGACGGCAAGGTTGCACCGGGCAAGAACGTGCTGGTGTACGACACCATCTGCGAGTTCACCGGCATGTCGGTGGCCGATTTCATCGCCGACAAGGGCAGCCAGGTCGAGATCGTCACCGACGACATCAAGCCGGGCGTGGCCATGGGCGGCACCACTTTCCCGACCTACTACCGCAGCATGTACCCCAAAGAAGTGATCATGACCGGCGACATGATGCTGGAAAAGGTCTACCGCGAAGGCGACAAGCTGGTGGCGGTGCTGGAGAACGAATACACCGGCGCCAAGGAAGAACGCGTGGTCGATCAGGTGGTGGTGGAGAACGGCGTGCGGCCTGATGAGGAGCTGTACTACGCGCTGAAGGATGGCTCACGCAACAAGGGCCAGATCGATGTGGAGGCGCTGTTTGCCATCAAGCCACAGCCGATCCTCAGCCAGCCGGGCGAAGGTTACCTGCTGTATCGCATTGGCGACTGCGTGGCCCAGCGCAACGTGCATGCAGCGATCTACGACGCCTTGCGCCTGTGCAAGGACTTCTGATCGCACCGCCTTTCTAGAGGCGGGACTGGCCCCCTGTGTAGGAGCGGCCTTGTGTCGCGAAAGGGTCGCGTAGCGGCCCCAAGATCGCCATAGCAGCATAGATTTTGGGGCCGCTACGCAGCCCTTTCGCGACACAAGGCCGCTCCTACATGGGGTCCGCGCTGGCCTTCGGGGTGGCGCAAGAATCTAGCTGTTGTGGGAGCCTCCCATGTTGAACACCCTTCTACCCATCCTGCTGTTCGCTGCCCTTGGCCTGGCAGTGCTCGGCGCCCTGCGCCGGGTGCGCATGTGGCGGCGTGGCCGAGCCGCCAAGGTCGACCTGATAGGCGGCCTGCTGGCCATGCCGCGCCGTTACCTGGTGGACCTGCACCACGTGGTCGAGCGCGACAAGTACATGTCCAAGACCCACGTGGCCACGGCGGGCGGCTTCGTGCTGTCGGCGGCCTTGGCGATCCTGGTGCACGGCTTCGGCCTGCAGAGCAAAATCCTCGGCTACGCATTGCTGGTGGCCACGGTAATCATGTTCAGCGGTGCCATCTTTGTCTTCAAACGCCGCCTCAACCCGCCTTCGCGCCTGTCCAAGGGCCCGTGGATGCGCCTGCCGAAAAGCCTGCTGGCGTTTGCCGCGAGCTTCTTCATCGCCACACTGCCGGTCGCTGGCATCCTGCCGGCCAATACCGGCGGCTGGGTGATGGTCGTCGTGCTTGGCCTGGGCGTACTGTGGGGCGTGTCGGAGCTGTTCTTCGGCATGACCTGGGGCGGCCCGATGAAGCACGCCTTCGCCGGTGCCCTGCACCTGGCCTGGCACCGCCGTGCCGAGCGTTTTGGCGGCGGCCGTTCTACCGGCCTCAAGCCACTGGACCTGGAAGACCCGAATGCTCCGCTGGGCGTTGAAAAGCCGGTGGACTTCACCTGGAACCAGCTGCTGGGCTTCGATGCCTGCGTGCAGTGCGGTAAATGTGAGGCCATGTGCCCGGCCTTTGCCGCTGGCCAGCCGCTGAACCCGAAAAAACTCATCCAGGACATGGTCATCGGCCTGGCCGGGGGTACTGACGCCCAGTTCGCCGGCAGCCCGTACCCTGGCAAGCCGATTGGTGAACACGGCGGCAATCCGCACCAGCCGATCGTCAATGGCCTGGTCGACGCCGAAACGCTGTGGTCGTGCACCACCTGCCGTGCCTGCGTCGAGGAATGCCCGATGATGATCGAGCACGTCGATGCCATCGTCGACATGCGCCGCCACCTCACCCTGGAAAAGGGCGCCACCCCGAACAAGGGTGCCGAGGTGCTGGACAACCTGATCGCCACCGACAACCCTGGCGGCTTCGCCCCTGGCGGGCGCATGAACTGGGCCGCTGACCTGAACCTGCAACTGCTGTCGGAGGTGCAATCCACCGAAGTCCTGTTCTGGGTGGGCGATGGTGCCTTCGACATGCGCAACCAGCGCACCCTGCGCTCGTTCGTCAAAGTGCTCAAGGCTTCGGGCGTGGACTTCGCCGTGCTTGGCCTGGAAGAGCGCGACAGCGGTGACGTGGCGCGCCGCCTGGGCGACGAAGCGACCTTCCAGCAACTGGCCAAGCGCAACATCCAGACCCTGGGCAAGTACAAGTTCCAGCGCATCGTCACCTGCGACCCACACAGTTTCCATGTGCTGAAGAACGAATACGGCGCCCTGGGCGGCGACTACCAGGTGCAGCACCACAGCACCTACATCGCCGAACTGATCGCGGCCAAGAAGCTCAACCTCGGCCAGCACAAGGGCGGCAGCGTCACCTACCACGACCCGTGCTACCTGGGCCGCTACAACGGCGAGTACGAAGCCCCGCGCGAAGTGCTCAAGGCGTTGGGTATCGAAGTGCGCGAGATGCAGCGCTCGGGCTTCCGCTCCCGTTGCTGCGGTGGTGGTGGCGGTGCGCCGATCACCGACATCCCTGGCAAGCAGCGTATCCCGGACATGCGCATGGACGACATCCGCGAGACCGAGGCCGAGTTGGTGGCCGTGGGTTGCCCGCAGTGCACCGCCATGCTCGAAGGTGTGGTCGAGCCGCGCCCGCAGATCAAGGACCTGGCCGAGCTGGTGGCCGACGTGCTGATCGAAGAGGACGCGCCCACTGGCCCAAAGCCGCAAACGGCTAAACGTGAACCTGCGGAGGTGCACTGATGAGCGACATTATCCGCCGCGACCCACGCGCCGAGTGGATCGCCCGTAACCGCCTGCACCCGCTGCATGCGGCAATGCAGACACAGCAAACTCGCTGGATGGGGCCCAACGGCATCCTCCGCAAGAACCCCCATGCGATCGCCGCAGGCTTCATTGGCCCTGCCGGCATCAAGCGTATCGACCGCAGCGGCGCCCAGCAGGGCACCGGTGTGGGCGGGCGTCGCACGGCGGCCGCCGAGGTCACGCTGCCACTGCATCAGGTACCGGCACCGGCGTTCTACATCGCCGTGGTACCGGACATGGTCGGTGGCCGCCTGAGCAGCCACGACCGCGACCTGCTTGGCCTGGCCCACAGCCTGGCCGGCAGCGACGGTGCGGTGCTGGCGGTGGTTTTCAACGAGCACAAGGAAAGCAACTTTTCCACAGCCGGGGTCGACCGCCTGCTGGTCATCGAGGGCGAGGCTTTCGAAGGTTATGCACCAGAGCAACTGGTACAAGGCCTGCGGGCTGTGGATAACCAGTTCACCCCGCGCCACTGGCTGTTGCCCGACAGCCGCACCGGTGGCGGCGAACTGGGTCGGCGCCTGGGCGCCGCGCTGGGTGAGCGCCCGGCGACGCGGGTGTGGCAGGTCAAGGATGGTCAATGCATTGGCCGCGCCGGTGCCGGCCAGCAAGACCTGCAACGCGCTGTGCCGCGCCTGATCCTGGCGTCGGCCGAGTGCGCCGAGCCCGTCAGCGAAACCCGCCACGAAGCCTTGCCGGTGGAGTTGTCCACAAGCGTGGCGCGCAGCCTGTCGCGTATCGAAGACCTCGGCTCGGTGGCCGTGGACCCGGCCACCATTGCCATGGCCGAGGCCGAGTTCATTGTCTCGGGTGGTAACGGGGTCAAGGACTGGGACCTGTACCACCAGGCCACCGCTGCCCTCGGGGCTACCGAAGGCGCTTCGCGGGTGGCGGTGGACGACGGGTTCATGCCGCGCAACCGCCAGGTGGGTGCTACCGGTACCTGGGTCACCGCGCGCGTGTACGTGGCTGTGGGTATCTCGGGCGCGATCCAGCACCTGCAGGGTATCGGTGCCTGCGACAAGGTGGTGGCGATCAACATGGACCCGGGCTGCGACATGATCAAACGGGCCGACCTGTCGGTAATTGGCGACAGTTCGGCGATTCTCAAGGCACTGATCGAGGCTGTGGACAACTTCCGCAGCGGCGGCCAGCGCGACGCGGCATAAGGGCACGAGCATGAGTACGAAAGTGATCAGCCTGGTTTCCATCGGTGCCCACCCAAGCTCTGGCCGCGCCCGCCGCGCCGAGCAGGATGCCCGCGCCGTGGAACTGGGTTTGCAACTGGCTGGGGATAACTTGCAGGTGGTGCATGCCGGCGACCCACAGGAAGAGGCGCTGCGCGCCTACCTGGGCATGGGCCTGGACCATCTGGATGTGCTGGAGCAGCCGGCTGGTGCCGATGTGCTGGGTGTGCTGGGGGATTACCTGCGCGATGCCGGGGCACAGCTGGTGCTGACAGGTAGCCAAGCCGAAACGGGTGAAGGATCGGGCATGTTGCCGTTTCTGCTGGCCGAAAAGCTCGGCTGGCCGTTGATCGTGGGGCTGGCCGAGGTGGAGTCGATCGACAATGGCACCGCCCAGGTATTGCAGGCGCTGCCGCGTGGCCAGCGGCGCCGGCTGAAAGTGCGCCTGCCGTTGCTGGCGACTGTGGATAACGCGGCGCCCAAGCCGCGCCAGAGTGCCTTCGGGCCGGCGCGTCGGGGTGTACTGGCGGCGCGCAATGTGGCCATCGTTGACGATGAACTGCTGGCTGAGGCCGAGCTGCAACCGGCGCGCCCGCGGCCAAAGCGGCTGAAGGTGATCAAGGCCAAGAGCGGTGCGGATCGCATGAAAGCGGCAACGGCCAAGGCCAGTGGCGGTGGCGGCAAGGTGCTGAAGGATGTTTCGCCACAGGAAGGTGCCGAGGCCATCCTCAAGTTGCTGGTGGAAGAGGGCGTGCTGCGCTGAAGCCAGAGGCTTGGAGGTCTTTTGTGGGAGCGCACAAGGCCGCTCCCACATCCCATTCACAGTATCGATCGAATGCTTTTGCCCACCAAATCTGTTTGCCAAGTTGTGGATAAAGTGTTGGCGCATGGCTGCAGCCCTTGTATGGCGATGCCTTCAAGTAGTTGATCGAAAAACGATCAAGCTTCACCCAGTCTTTGCATGGGTGCTTTTCAGAATTCTCATGGTTCTTGCCCACAGTCGCTGTTAGTCGGTCTGTGGATAATCTGTTCGATAGCGGCTAAAAGCCCCATAAATACTGGGTTTCATGGCGTTGATCAAAAAACGATCATTCAGACGATAAAGTCTTTGAATTGTTGAAAATTATAACGTCTGGATAAGTTATCCACAGCCCCCTCAGTGAGAGTATGCAGTTACCAACAAAGTCTGTTGGCTGAGCTGTGGACAAGGTGTATGGAAGACGCTAGACGCCGCTTGAATCGTGGCTTGTAGGGTTTTGATCAAATATTGAACTTCACCTGGGATCAATTGGGTTGGGCACAGGTTGACTCAGCATTTGCTGATACCTTCTGGAGCTGTGGATAAAGCCCACCGAACTGTCATTTCTACCAGTTAGAAACAGCCATACACAGTGCTACTGTGAGTCGTCATCATAAATGAGGTTCTCGCATGAATTGCAGGTACTTGCTGGCGCTCGACAAGCAAGCATCGAACCTGGGCGGGCCAGGATGCGCTGTCAGAGTTTACCTACCGTATGGCTTCCTACGAGATCGCGAAGGGGCGCTTTTGTGTTTTGCCGCTCAACCGCTGGATCTGCTGACCGGCTGTTATCACCTTGGCAATGGCTACCGGGCTTACAATCCTGTTTTGATGCGTTTTCACGCCCAAGACTCCCACAGCCCTTTCGGTAAGGGTGGACTGAATGCCTATGCATATTGCGGTGGTGATCCAGTCAACCGCCACGATCCGACGGGTAAGGTGTCCGAGTGGGCCACGCTATCCTTGCGAGGCTTGAGCATGGCGTCGAACACAGTAACGTTGACCTATAATTTTTTGGGGCCGACGCCAACCAATCGCGTGGGGCTCAATGCTTCACGAATCAGTACTTTCGGATCTGTATTGAGCCTTGCGAGTTCAGGTGCCCAGTTCGCCGGCGTCGAGAGTGCCATTTTTGGAGCGAATGTCGGACTTGGGGTCAGTTTGACTGCTGTATCTGCTCGAGCCATCAACGCTGCAGTTGGACCTCAAGCCAAGCCTTTGGAGCAGATAAGGACAAATTACGGCCTGATGACGGGAGGACTGCCAACTGACACCCAACCAAACATACCGTTAGAAAGTATAAGCACGCCTACTCGCGAGGGATTGGCGGTGAGAACTACAGTAGCCGAGCGTTCTTTCGCTGGCCGAGCTGCTTTGGCTGGAGAGACTAGGCTTGCTAACGGAGAGGATGCTTGGGCCTTCCAAAGGCAGACGATGGGGCTCAGGAAAAGGCATCCGTCAGCTTGAGCGAAAGGGCTGCGTGGCAGCCCTTCCTCTGTACGATGTGCTCTTTTACTGCGCGGTTACTTCCTTCAGATACGCCGCCGGCTCCGCCCCCAGGTTGTTCAGCATCCGCCCGCTGTACCAGTCGATGAAGTTCACCACGCCAAACTCGTAGGTTTTCGAGTACGGCCCTGGCTGGTAAGCCGTGGAGTTGATCCCGCGCTGGTTCTCTTCGGCCAGGCGGCGGTCCTGGTCGTTGGTGGCGTCCCACACCTTGCGCATGCGCTCAGGGTCGTAGTCCACACCTTCCACGGCGTCCTTGTGCACCAGCCATTTGGTGGTGACCATGGTCTCCTGGGCGCTGATCGGCCACACGGTGAACACGATCATGTGGTCGCCCATGCAGTGGTTCCAGGAGTGCGGCAGGTGCAGGATACGCATCGAGCCCAGGTCCGGGTTCTTGATGCGGCCCATCAGCTTCTGGCAGGCCTGCTTGCCGTCCATGGTCATCGACACGGTGCCCTTGAGCAGCGGCATGCGTACGATACGGTTACGCAGGCCGTGGCTCTTGTGCAGGTACGGGATCTTTTCGGCTTCCCAGGCGGCGGCGGAGGCGGCCACGTGGTCCTTGAATTCCTGGCTGGCGCGCGGGTCGTTGGTGTCGTCCCACTCCAGCAGGGTTTGCAGCAGCTCCGGGTGCGAGCCGCTGCAGTGGTAGCACTCGCGGTTGTTTTCCAGCACCAGCTTCCAGTTGGCTTTTTCCATCAAGGTGGTTTGCACCGCCACCTTGGTGTTCTCCATGTCGTAGGGTTCCATGTAGTGTTCCAGGGTGGCCAGGAACTCGTCGATGGCGGGTGGGTTTTCCGCCAGGCTGATGAAGATGTAGCCACCAGCGACCTTCACGTTCACAGGCTTCAGACCGTACTGCTTCATGTCGAAGTCGGCGCCCATCTCGGTGCCCGCGAACAGCAGGCGGCCGTCCAGTTCATAGGTCCACTGGTGGTAATGGCAGACCAACTTGGCCACTTTGCCTTTGTCGCTGACGCACAAGCGCGAACCGCGGTGCCGGCAGACGTTATGGAAGGCGTGCACCTTACCCTCGGCGCCACGCACCACCAGAATCGGGTTGTTGCCGATCTGCAGCGTGATGTAGTTGCCTTTTGCCGGAATTTCGCAAGTCATGCCGGCGATCAGCCATTCTTTCTGGAAGATCTCCTGCATGTCGATCTGGAACAGACGCTCGTCGGTGTAGAAAGGCTGGGGCAGCGAGTAGGTGCGCTCGCGGGTCTGCAGCATCTCGGCGGTGGCCTTGCGTGCAGGTTCCAGTGGATCGCCCAGGCTCAGGGTTGCGGTGACGTCCATCGTGTATTCCTCGGGGCCGTGTGCGGCCGGCAAAAGGTGGCTAATCGTTGTTGTGGTGCCGCAAGGCTGTCTATCGAAAAACAGCTAGTTGTTTTGCCGTGGAGTGTGCGTCCGAAGGCGCCGCGAACCGTATCCATGGGCGACATGGCCGAATTGAATTACGACGCGCCAGCCCTTGTAGCGCGGGGCTGGTCGCGATAAGCACGCCGATGTCGCTGGCAGGAATGTACGTCGCCCTCAGCTTGCGCATTATCCAAGCCATAAAAAGCCCAATAGTCGGCTGCTGGAGATGAACATGTCCGATACCTTCCTCAATCCGGTCACTACCCAGACCTGGGCCAACGGCCGCCACATCGTGCGCTGCGTCAAGGTCATCCAGGAGACCTGGGACGTGCGCACCTTCTGCTTCATGGCCGACCAGCCGATCATGTTCTTCTTCAAGCCGGGGCAGTTCGTTACCCTGGAGCTGGAGATCGAAGGCAAACCGGTGATGCGTTCCTACACCATTTCCAGTTCGCCGTCGGTGCCCTACAGCTTCTCGATCACCGTCAAGCGTGTGCCGGGCGGCCTGGTGTCCAACTTCCTGCACGACACCATGCACGAAGGCGCCGAGCTGCCGGTGCATGGCCCGGTGGGGTTGTTCAATGCCATCGACTTCCCGGCGGGCAAGGCGCTGTACCTGTCCGGCGGTGTGGGCATTACTCCGGTCATGTCGATGGCGCGCTGGTTCTACGACACCAACGCCAATGTCGACATGGTGTTCGTGCACAGCGCCCGCTCACCCAAGGACATCATCTACCACCGCGAGCTGGAACAGATGGCCTCGCGTATCCCCAACTTCAGCCTGCACATCATTTGCGAGAAGCACGGCCTGGGCGAGCCATGGGCGGGTTATCGCGGTTACCTGAACCAGCGGCTGATGGAACTGATTGCACCGGACTACATGGAACGCGTGGTGTTCTGCTGCGGCCCGACGCCTTACATGACGGCGGTAAAGCGCATGCTCGAAGCGGTCGGCTTCGACATGAAGAACTACCACGAGGAATCGTTCGGTGCCACGCCGGCCGAGGCCAAGGCCGATGCGGTCGAGCATGCCGAGCAGGCAGCCGAAGCGCCGGAGCTGGATGTGTCCGACCTTAACCTGGTGGAGTTCATCGGCAGCGAGAAGAGCATTCGCATTGCCCCAGGCGAGACCGTGCATGCGGCGGCGGCCAAGGTTGGCCTGATGATCCCGAAAGCCTGCGGCATGGGCATTTGCGGCACTTGCAAGGTGCTCAAGCTGGGCGGCGAAGTGGAAATGGAGCACAACGGCGGCATTACCGAGGAGGACGAAGCCGAGGGCTACATCCTGTCGTGCTGCAGTGTGCCGAAAGGGGATGTGCGGATCGATTACTGACCCGATAGTACCTGGGGCCGCAAAGCGCCCCCAGGTACTTCAGGTCAGGTACGGAACCGTGCCACCAACCCATTCAGGTCCACGGCCAGGCGCGACAATTCAGCACTCGCCGCACTGGTCTGATGCGCCCCGGTGGCACTCTGCACCGACAGGTCGTTGATGTTCACCAGGTTGCGGTCCACTTCCCGCGCCACCTGCGCCTGTTCCTCCGCCGCGCTGGCAATCACCAGGTTACGCTCGTTGATCTGCGCCACCGCGCCGGCAATGGTGTCCAGTGCCATGCCCGCGCCACGGGCGATGTTCAGGGTGGATTCGGCACGCTCGGTGCTGGTGCGCATCGACTCCACAGCTTCCTCCGTGCCCCCTTGAATGCTGCCGATCATCCGCTCGATTTCGCTGGTCGACTGCTGGGTGCGGTGGGCCAATGCCCGAACTTCATCCGCCACAACGGCAAAACCACGGCCCGCTTCGCCAGCACGTGCGGCCTCGATGGCGGCGTTCAGCGCCAGCAGGTTGGTTTGGTCGGCCAGGCCACGGATCACGTCGAGGACCTTGCCAATGTCGCGCGACTGCTCGGCCAGGTGAGTGATCAATTTGGCAGTGGCCTGCACATCGCCGCTCATGCGCTCGATGGCGCCCACGGTCTCCATCACCAGGTCACGGCCGTCGCCGGTGGAGCGGCTGGCTTCACTGGAGGCTTCCGAAGTGCTCACGGCATTGCGCGCTACTTCCTCCACAGCGCTGGTCATTTCGGTCACGGCCGTGGCGGCCTGTTCAATCTCGTTGTTCTGCTGTTGCAGGCCGCGGGCGCTTTCGTCGGTGACGGCGTTCAGCTCTTCGGCCGCCGAGGCCAGCTGGGTGGCGGAGCCGGCGATCTGTTGCAGGGTGTCGCGCAACTTGTCCTGCATGCGGGCCATGGCGCGCAGCAGGCGAGCGGCTTCGTCGGTGCCTTCGGCACGGATGATGTGGGTCAGGTCACCGTCGGCGACCTGTTCGGCGCTTTTGAGCGCATCTTCGATCGGCTTGACGATGCTGCGGGTCAGCAGGAAGGCGCAGGCGAACGTCAGGACGGTGGCGGCAACCAGCAGGCCGATCACCAGGGCGAAAGCAGCGGCGTACTGGCTGGCGGCCTTGTCATTGGTGGCGCGGGTCTGGTCGGTGTTGATGCGTACCAGGGTGTCCATGACCTTGTTGATCTGCTCTGAGTTGGCCAGCAAATCGCGGTTGAGCAGGTCGCGCAATTCGTCCAGGCGGTCGGCCTGGCTCAGTGTGCGCATGCGCGCTTCCAACTGGCGGTATTGGTTGAGCAACAGGCCGTACTGGTCGAACGCGGCCTGTTCGTCGGCGGCACCGATCATCGGCAGGTAAGCCTGGCGCGCGCGGTCGATCTGGCTGTTGCGCTGGTCCAGCAGGTTGAGGGTATCGCGTTGGGTTTCCGGTTCGCGGTTGAGCAGCAGGCGGTAGGAAAGCGTGCGCATGCGCAGGTTCAGCGCGGTGAGTTCGTCGAGGATCTTGATGCTGGGCACACTGACTTGCTCGATGGCAACACCAGCCTGGCGGATGTTGCCCATCTGCACCAGGGAGAAGATACCAAGGCCGAGCATCAGCAGGCCGATAAGCGCGAAGCCGAGCAGCGCGCGCGGGGCGATATTCATGTTGCGTAGGGACATGGAGAGGAGGATCCAGGCAAGGGGGAAAGTGCGACAAAACATGACTTGCCGGGCTATCGGTCGTGACCGGCCAGTCTTGAGTGCGACCGGCAAAAATTGTGAGGTAGCTAACCTTTTCCTGACCGGCGGTTGACTCAGGTCGGAACAAGGGGGCGGTTACCCTGTCAATCTGCGGGTTCGACACCTTATGAATCCGATATTTAATGGCGATGGGCGGCACTTTTCTTTATCGTGTGCGCCCCTCGCAACAACCTGAGATAGACCCATGCTGGAAGCTTCCCTGAATCAAATCGAGCAACTGGTCAGCGACCTGATGCAGAAAAACGCTCAACTCACCGAGCAGAACACCGCCCTCGGCCAGGAACTGGCCCAGGCCAAGGAAGAGAACGAAACCCTGCAGCTGTCGCTGATGGAGCAGGAAGAGAAGAACGGCGCTACCGCAGCGCGCATCCAGGCCCTGGTCGAGCGCGCCAGCGCGGGCGTTGTCGGCGCATGAGACTGCAAGAGCAGCCGATCAATGTGGTGTCGATTCTCGGCATCGACTATTCGATCAAGGCGCCCGAAGGTCAGGAAGAAACCCTGGCCCAGGCGGTACGGATGCTCAACACTGCCCTGAACGAAACCAAGCGTCAGTACCCGACCCTGATCGGCGACAAGCTGTTGGTGCTGGCTGCCCTCAACCTGTGCTCCAAGCAGGTTGAGCTGCAGAAAGAGCATCAGCAGACCCTAGCGCGTACCCAGGCGCAGATCGACGCCACGGTGGACGCCATCGTGCGGACCATTGCAGAGTCCTGATCGATAGCTGGGGGCGCTTCGCGCCCCTTTCGCGACACAAGGCCGCTCCTACAACAGTTATACGTTTCCCTGTAGGAGCGGCCGTGTGTCGCGATGGGCTGCACAGCAGCCCCAAAGGCCCAACTCATTGTTCCAGGTCACTGGATTAACTGGATACGCAAGTGTATACACTTTCCGCAAAACAATAATGTGCGGGGAGTAGGGCATGCGTATCTGGCGTAAGAGCATCCAGTGGCAATTGATCACCAGCATGGGCGCCGCCTTGCTGGCGAGCATCCTGGTCGTGGTCGTCATCTTCACCGTGGCGCTCAACCGCCTCACCGAGCGCTACCTGGTCGACACTGCCTTGCCAGCCAGTATCGAAGCCATCCGCAACGACATCGAACGCATGCTCGGCCAGCCTTTGGTGGCAGCGGCAGACATCGCCGGCAACACCTTGCTGCGTGACTGGCTGGCGGCTGGTGAAGAGCCCGCCCAGGCAGCGCAATTCACCGAATACCTGACCGCCGCCAAGCAGCGCAACCAGGCCTTCACTGCCCTGTTCGCGGCGACTGAAACCGGCCACTACTACAACGAGAACGGCCTGGACCGCACCCTCAGCCGCAGCAACCCCAAGGACAAGTGGTTCTACGGCTACATCGATAGCGGCGCCGAGCGGTTGATCAACATCGACATCGATGGTGCCACCGGCGAGCTGGCGCTGTTCATCGATTACCGCGTGGAAAAAAATGGCCAGCTGGTCGGCGTGGCCGGCATGGGCCTGCGCATGACCGAGCTGTCGAAGCTGATCCACGATTTCAGTTTCGGCGAACACGGCAAAGTGTTTCTGGTGCGCAACGATGGCCTGATCCAGGTGCATCCAGACGCAGCCTTCAGTGGTAAACGCCAGCTCACCGAGCAGCTTGGGGCGGACGCAGCCAAGGGTGTCATGACTGGAGGCGAGGGGCTGCGCAGCCGCCGCTTCAGCCGTGACGGCGAAAGCTACCTGGCGCTTGGTTTGCCACTGCGCGACCTTAACTGGACCCTGGTGGCCGAAGTGCCAGAGTCGGAAATCTATGCACAAATGCATCAGGCCGTCTGGTTGACCAGCCTGATCGGTGGCGCCGTGGCCCTGCTGTCACTGCTGCTGGTGGTGCTGTTGGCGCGTGGCCTGGTACGGCCGATCCGCCGCGTCACCGGCGCGTTGGTGCAGATTGGCAGCGGCGCAGGAGACCTCAGCCACCGCCTGGATGATTCGCGCCAGGATGAGTTGGGCGACCTGGCCCGGGGGTTCAACCGCTTTCTCGACAGCCAGCGCAGCCTTATCGGTGAGGTGTTGAGCACCTCCGAGCGGCTGCACCGGGCCGTAGAGCAGGTAACTCAGGTGGTGGACAACACGGCCGAGCGCTCGGGGCGGCAGCAAGAGATGACCGAAATGGTCGCTACTGCCGTGCACGAGATGGGCCTGACCGTGCAGGACATCGCCCGCAATGCCGGCGATGCGGCGCAAGCCTCGCAGTCGGCGCGGGACGAGGCGTTGCAGGCGCGCGAGGTGGTGCAACGCTCGATTCGGGGTATCGAGGGCATGTCGGGCGACATCGGCAAGGCTGCCGATGCAGTCACTCAGTTGGCCGACGAAGTCGCCTCGATCGATGAAGTTCTGGCGGTTATCCGTAGTATTTCCGAGCAGACCAATTTGCTGGCACTTAACGCGGCTATCGAGGCTGCGCGGGCAGGGGAAATGGGGCGCGGTTTTGCCGTGGTGGCCGATGAGGTGCGCACGCTGGCCCGGCGCACACAGCTGTCCACCGACGAAGTGCAGCAGATGATCCAGCGCCTGAAGCAGGGCGCGGGGTCGGCGGTGAGTTCGATGCAGGCGGGGCAGCAGGCGACTGGCAGTGGTGTGGAGTCGAGCCAGCGCACCGGGGCGTCGCTGGGCGCGATTACCGACCAGGTGGAGCACATCAGTGATATGAACCATCAGGTGGCCACGGCGACGGAAGAGCAGTCGGCAGTGACCGAGGAAATCAACCGGACGGTGCAGGGGATTTCCGACCTGGCGCGGGAAACGGCGGCGGAGGTGCAAGGGTGTCGCGAGGAGTGCCAGGCGTTGCGTGGGTTGGCTGATGATCTGGCGCGGCAGATGGGTGGGTTCAGGCTTTAAATTGCTGGGGCCGCTTTGCGGCCCTTGGAGGGCAAAGCCCTCCCAGCGTGCTTTCAGGCGGTAATGATGCTACGGATATCCGCCGCAAGCTCGCGCACGCGCGCTTCCTCGGTATCCCACGAACACATGAAGCGCGCCCCGCCGCTACCAATGAAGGTATAGAACCGCCACCCCTTGCCCCGCAGCGCTTCGATCGCATGCTCCGGCATCTGCAGGAACACCCCGTTGGCCTCCACCGGGAACATCAGCTCCACCGCTGGCAAGTCACTCACCAGCGAGGCCAGCAGCTGCGCGCAATGGTTGGCGTGGTTGCCATGGCGCAACCAGGCGCCATCTTCCAGCAGGCCCACCCAGGGCGCCGACAAAAAGCGCATTTTCGACGCCAGTTGCCCGGCTTGCTTGCAGCGGTAGTCGAAGTCTTCGGCCAGCTGGCGGTTGAAGAACAGGATCGCCTCACCCACCGCCATGCCGTTCTTGGTGCCGCCAAAGCACAGCACATCGACGCCGGCCTTCCAGGTCAGCTCGGCCGGGCTGCAGCCCAGGAACGCGCAGGCATTGGTAAAGCGCGCGCCGTCCATGTGCAGGTTCAGGCCCAGCTCCTTGCAGGTGGCGCTGATCGCCTTCAGCTCGTCGGGGCGGTACACCGTGCCCACTTCAGTGGCCTGGGTAATGGTCACCACGCGGGGCTTGGGGTAGTGGATGTCCTGGCGCTTGAGCGCCACTTCGCGGATCGACTGCGGCGTCAGCTTGCCGTTGACGCTGGTCGCCGTCAGCAGTTTGGAGCCGTTGGAGAAGAACTCCGGCGCGCCGCATTCATCGGTTTCGACGTGGGCGGTCTCGGAGCAGATCACGCTGTGGTAGCTCTGGCACAGCGAGGCCAGGGCCAGGGAGTTGGCGGCAGTTCCGTTGAAGGCGAAGAACACCTCGCAGTCGGTTTCGAACAGGTTGCGGAAGTATTCCGAGGCGCGCTCGGTCCACTGATCGTCGCCATAGGCGCGGTCGTGGCCGTGGTTGGCCTTCTCCATCGCTGCCCAGGCTTCGGGGCAGATACCGGAATAGTTGTCGCTGGCGAATTGTTGGCTCTTATCTGTCATGACACGGTCCTGTGAACGACGCAGAACAGCACTCTAAACCATCGATTCAGCGGTTGCCTATACAAGCTGTGCATTGGCGGATTTCTGGGTTATCTGTGCTGGCCTCTTCGCGGGTAAACCCGCTCCCACAGGGATACCACAAGCCTTCAGAGCACCACCGTACCTGTGGGAGCGGGTTCACCCGCGAAAGGGCCGGCACAAACGGCACAACAACGAATGTCGTAAACGCGCCATTGCAAGGCGTGCGCAGGCATCTGACCCGACCCCGCCAGTCATACCATCGCCACAAAGGGCCACAGTGCCTTACGACAAAAAACGATCGCTGCCGGGAGATACACGATGTTCAGCAAGCAAGACCAGATCCAGGGTTACGACGACGCACTGCTGGCGGCGATGAATGCCGAAGAACAGCGCCAGGAAGATCACATCGAGCTAATCGCCTCGGAGAACTACACCAGCAAGCGCGTCATGCAGGCCCAAGGCAGCGGCCTCACCAACAAATACGCCGAAGGCTACCCGGGCAAGCGCTACTACGGTGGCTGCGAGCACGTGGACAAGGTAGAAGCCCTGGCCATCGAGCGCGCCAAGCAGCTGTTCGGTGCCGACTACGCCAACGTCCAGCCGCACTCCGGCTCGTCGGCCAACGGCGCGGTCTACCTGGCCCTGCTGCAGGCCGGTGACACCATCCTCGGCATGAGCCTGGCCCACGGCGGCCACCTGACCCACGGCGCCAAAGTGTCGTCCTCGGGCAAGCTGTACAACGCTGTGCAATACGGCATCGACACCAACACCGGCCTGATCGACTACGACGAAGTCGAGCGCCTGGCGGTCGAGCACAAGCCGAAAATGATCGTTGCCGGTTTCTCGGCTTACTCCAAGACCCTCGACTTCCCTCGCTTCCGCGCCATCGCCGACAAGGTCGGTGCGCTGCTGTTCGTCGACATGGCCCACGTTGCCGGCCTGGTTGCCGCTGGCCTGTACCCGAACCCGATCCCGTTCGCCGACGTGGTCACCACCACCACCCACAAGACCCTGCGTGGCCCGCGTGGTGGCCTGATCCTGGCGAAGTCCAACGAAGAGATCGAGAAGAAGCTCAACGCCGCTGTATTCCCAGGCGCCCAGGGCGGCCCGTTGATGCACGTCATCGCCGCCAAGGCCGTGTGCTTCAAGGAAGCGCTGGAGCCAGGCTTCAAGGCCTACCAGCAGCAAGTGATCGAAAACGCCCAGGCCATGGCCCAGGTGTTCATCGACCGTGGCTACGACGTGGTGTCTGGTGGCACCGACAACCACCTGTTCCTGGTCAGCCTGATCCGTCAGGGCCTTACCGGTAAAGATGCCGACGCCGCCCTGGGCCGCGCGCACATCACCGTCAACAAGAACGCCGTGCCGAACGACCCGCAGTCGCCGTTCGTCACCTCGGGCCTGCGCATCGGCACCCGGCCGTCACCACCCGTGGCTTCAAGGTCGCCCAGTGCGTGGCCCTGGCCGGCTGGATCTGCGACATCCTCGACAACCTCGGTGACGCAGACGTCGAAGCCGATGTGGCGAAGAACGTCGCGGCGCTGTGCGCAGATTTCCCTGTTTACCGCTGAGTGGAGTCACACACCATGCAACGTTACTCGGGCTTCGGCCTTTTCAAGCACTCCCTCAGCCACCACGAGAACTGGCAGCGCATGTGGCGCACGCCAACCCCTAAAAAGGTGTACGACGTGGTCATCGTCGGCGGTGGCGGCCATGGCTTGGCCACGGCCTACTACCTGGCCAAAGAGCACGGCATCACCAACGTCGCCGTGATCGAGAAGGGTTACCTGGGCGGCGGCAACACCGCCCGTAACACCACCATCGTGCGTTCCAACTACCTGTGGGACGAGTCGGCCCACCTGTACGAGCACGCCATGAAGCTGTGGGAGGGTCTGTCCCAGGACCTCAACTACAACGTGATGTTCTCCCAGCGCGGCGTCTACAACCTGTGCCACACCTTGCAGGACATGCGTGACTCCGAGCGCCGTGTCAGCGCCAACCGCCTGAACGGCGTGGATGGCGAGCTGCTGAACACCGCCCAGGTCGCGGCCGAAATCCCGTACCTGGACTGCTCGAAGAACACCCGTTACCCGATCCTTGGCGCAACCGTGCAGCGCCGTGGCGGCGTGGCCCGTCACGATGCCGTGGCCTGGGGCTTCGCCCGTGCTGCCGACGCCCTGGGCGTTGACCTGATCCAGCAAACCGAAGTGATCGGCTTCCGCAAGGAAAACGGCGCGGTCATCGGTGTGGAAACCAACAAAGGCTTCATCGGCGCCAAGCGCGTCGGCGTAGTCACCGCTGGTAACTCCGGGCACATGGCCAAGCTGGCCGGCTTCCGCCTGCCGCTGGAATCGCACCCGCTGCAAGCGCTGGTATCCGAGCCGATCAAGCCGATCATCGACAGCGTGATCATGTCCAACGCCGTACACGGCTACATCAGCCAGTCCGACAAGGGCGACCTGGTGATCGGTGCCGGTATCGACGGCTGGGTCGGCTACGGCCAGCGCGGTTCGTACCCGGTGATCGAGCACACCCTGCAGGCCATCGTCGAAATGTTCCCCAACCTCTCGCGCGTGCGCATGAACCGCCAGTGGGGCGGCATCGTCGACACCTCGCCGGACGCCTGCCCGATCATCACCAAGACCCCGGTCAAGAACATGTTCTTCAACTGCGGTTGGGGTACTGGCGGCTTCAAGGCGACCCCGGGTTCGGGCAACGTCTTCGCCGCGAGCCTGGCCAAGGGCGAAATGCACCCATTGGCCGCGCCGTTCTCCATGGACCGTTTCTACAACGGCGCACTGATCGACGAACACGGCGCCGCCGCCGTCGCCCACTAACCGGAGACACCGTCATGTTGCATATTTTCTGTCCCCACTGCGGCGAGCTGCGCTCCGAAGAAGAGTTCCACGCCTCTGGCCAGGCGCACATCGCCCGCCCGCTGGACCCTAACGCCTGCTCCGACGAGGAGTGGGGTACCTACATGTTCTACCGTGACAACCCGCGCGGTATTCACCATGAACTGTGGGACCACGTTGCCGGCTGCCGCCAGTACTTCAACGTCACTCGCGACACCGTGACCTACGAAATTCTGGAAACCTACAAGATTGGCGAGAAGCCGCAAGTGACCGCCAATGGTAAAGCGGCGAACGCACCGTCGACCGTCAAAGGCCAAGGGGAAAAAGTATGAGCCAGACCTATCGCCTCGCCAGCGGCGGCCGTATCGACCGCAGCAAGGTCCTGAACTTCACCTTCAACGGCAAGACCTACCAGGGTTATGCCGGCGACAGCCTGGCCGCCGCGTTGCTGGCCAACGGTGTCGACATCGTTGGCCGCAGCTTCAAGTACTCGCGCCCACGCGGCATCATCGCCGCCGGCACCGAAGAGCCGAACGCCATCCTGCAGATCGGCTCCAGCGAAGCCACCCAGATCCCTAACGTGCGTGCCACCCAGCAGGCGCTGTACGCAGGCCTGGTCGCTACCAGCACCAACGGCTGGCCGAACGTCAACAACGACGTCATGGGCATCCTCGGCAAGGTAGGCGGCAGCATGATGCCGCCGGGCTTCTACTACAAAACCTTCATGTACCCGAAATCGTTCTGGATGACGTACGAGAAGTACATCCGTAAGGCAGCAGGCCTTGGCCGTGCGCCGCTGCAGAACGACCCGGACAGCTACGACTACATGAACCAGCACTGCGACGTGCTGATCGTCGGCGCCGGCCCTGCTGGCCTGGCCGCCGCACTGGCCGCTGCGCGCAGCGGTGCCCGCGTGATCCTGGCCGACGAGCAGGAAGAGTTCGGCGGTAGCCTGCTCGACACCCGCGAAACCCTTGACGGCAAGCCTGCCGCCGACTGGGTCAACGCCGTGGTCAAAGAGTTGGAAGGCCTGCCGGAAGTAACCCTGCTGCCACGTGCCACGGTCAACGGCTACCACGACCATAACTTCCTGACCATTCACGAGCGCCTCACCGACCACCTCGGCGACCGCGCCCCGATCGGCCAGGTTCGCCACCGCGTGCACCGTGTGCGTGCCAAGCGTGTGGTACTGGCGCCTGGCGCCCATGAGCGCCCGTTGGTGTATGGCAACAACGACGTGCCGGGCAACATGCTGGCCGGTGCCGTGTCCACCTACGTTCGCCGCTACGGTGTGGCCCCTGGCCGCAAGCTGGTGCTGTCGACCAACAACGACCATGCCTACCGCGCCGCGCTGGACTGGCACGACGCCGGCCTGCAGGTGGTCGCCATCGCTGATGCCCGCCACAACCCACGTGGCTCGCTGGTTGAAGAGGCCCGTGCAAAAGGCATTCGCATCCTCACTTCCAGCGCCGTGGTCGAGGCCAAAGGCAGCAAGCACGTCACCGGCGCCCGCGTGGCGGCCATCGATGTGCAGGCGCACAAAGTCACCAGCCCAGGCGAAACCCTCGAGTGTGACCTGATCGCGTCCTCGGGCGGTTACAGCCCGATCGTCCACCTCGCCTCGCACTTGGGCGGTCGCCCGGTATGGCGTGACGACATTCTCGGCTTCGTGCCGGGCGATGCACCGCAGAAACGCGAATGCGTCGGGGGCATCAACGGTGTCTACGCCCTTGGCGATGTGATTGCCGATGGTTTCGAAGGCGGTGTGCGCGCAGCTACCGAAGCGGGCTTCAAGGCAACCGTTGGCACCCTGCCAAAAACCGTGGCGCGCAAGGAAGAGGCCACCGTGGCATTGTTCCAGGTGCCGCACGACAAAGGCACCAAAGGGCCGAAGCAGTTCGTCGACCAGCAGAACGACGTGACTGCAGCGGGTATCGAGCTGGCCACCCGTGAAGGCTTCGAGTCGGTCGAGCACGTCAAGCGCTACACCGCGCTGGGCTTCGGTACCGACCAGGGCAAACTGGGCAACATCAACGGCCTGGCCATCGCCGCCCGTTCGATCGGCATCACCATCCCGGAAATGGGCACCACCATGTTCCGCCCCAACTACACGCCGGTCACCTTCGGCGCGGTAGCGGGCCGTCACTGTGGTCACCTGTTCGAGCCCGTGCGCTTCACTGCCTTGCATGCCTGGCACGTGAAGAACGGCGCCGAGTTCGAAGACGTCGGCCAGTGGAAGCGCCCGTGGTACTTCCCGAAAGCCGGCGAAGACATCCATGCCGCCGTGGCCCGTGAATGCAAGGCCGTACGCGACAGCGTGGGCCTGCTGGACGCCTCGACCCTGGGCAAGATCGACATCCAGGGCCCGGACGCCCGTGAGTTCCTCAACCGCATCTACACCAACGCCTGGACCAAGCTCGACGTGGGCAAGGCCCGCTACGGCCTGATGTGCAAGGAAGACGGTATGGTCTTCGACGACGGCGTAACCGCCTGCGTCGGCGACAACCACTTCATCATGACCACCACCACCGGCGGCGCCGCGCGCGTGCTGCAGTGGATGGAGCTGTACCACCAGACTGAATGGCCGGAGCTGAAGGTGTACTTCACCTCGGTCACCGACCACTGGGCCACCATGACCCTGTCCGGCCCCAACAGCCGCAAGCTGCTGAGCGAGCTGACCGACATCGACATGGACAAGGAAGCCTTCCCGTTCATGACCTGGAAGGAAGGCAACGTTGGCGGCGTACCGGCCCGTGTGTTCCGTATCTCGTTCACCGGCGAGCTGTCGTACGAAGTCAACGTGCAGGCCAACTACGCCATGGGCGTGCTGGAACAGATCATCGAGGCCGGCAAGAAGTACAACCTGACCCCGTATGGCACCGAGACCATGCACGTACTGCGTGCCGAGAAGGGCTTCATCATCGTTGGCCAGGACACCGACGGTTCGATGAACCCGGACGACCTGAACATGAGCTGGTGCGTTGGCCGCAACAAACCGTTCTCGTGGATCGGCCTGCGTGGCATGAACCGCGAAGACTGCGTGCGTGAGAACCGCAAGCAGCTGGTAGGCCTGAAGCCGGTCGACCCGACCAAGTGGCTGCCGGAAGGCGCTCAGTTGGTATTCGACCCGAAACAGCCGATCCCGATGGACATGGTTGGCCACGTCACCTCCAGCTATGCCTCCAACTCCCTGGGCTACTCGTTTGCCATGGGTGTGGTCAAAGGCGGCCTCAAGCGCATGGGCGAGCGAGTCTACTCGCCGCAGGCGGATGGCAGCGTGATCGAGGCGGAGATCGTGTCTTCGGTGTTCTTCGATCCGAAGGGTGAGCGGCAGAACGTCTAAAGGCCCCCGGATGGCAAACGGTGCCGGGCTGGTAATGAGGGCCCTGTGGGAGCGGGTTCACCCGCGAAGAGGGCGGTGAATCCACCCTCGCATTCGCGGGTAAACCCGCTCCCACAGGATGCACCACCCGCCATGGCACCGCATGCGACCTACAGAATTCAAGGCAGGTAAGAAATGAGCGCTATCAACGTCTTCCAGCAAAACCCCGGCGCCGAGGCCAAGGCCCAGTCGCCACTGCACCACGCCGACCTGGCCAGCCTGGTTGGCAAAGGCCGCAAGAACGCAGGCGTGACCCTGCGTGAACGCAAGTTCCTCGGCCACCTCACCCTTCGCGGTGATGGCCACAACCCGGAATTCGCCGCCGGCGTGCACAAGGCCCTGGGCCTGGAGCTGCCCGTGGCGCTGACCGTGGTCGCCAACAACGACATGTCGCTGCAATGGGTCGGCCCTGACGAGTGGCTGCTGATCGTGCCCGGCGGCCAGGAACTGGCGGTCGAGCAAAAGCTGCGCGCGGCCCTTGACGGCCAGCATATCCAGGTAGTCAACGTCAGCGGCGGGCAAAGCCTGCTGGAACTGCGCGGCCCCAACGTGCGCGAAGTGCTGATGAAGTCCACCAGCTATGATGTTCACCCGAACAACTTCCCGGTGGGCAAGGCTGTCGGCACCGTGTTCGCCAAATCGCAACTGGTGATCCGCCGCACCGCCGAAGACACCTGGGAGCTGGTGATTCGCCGCAGCTTCGCCGACTACTGGTGGCTGTGGCTGCAGGACGCTTCGGCCGAGTACGGCCTGAGCATCGAGGCTTAAGGAGAGCAGAACATGAGTCGGGCACCGGATACCTGGATTCTCACCGCCGACTGCCCGAGCATGCTCGGCACCGTCGACGTGGTGACGCGTTACCTCTTCGAGCAGCGCTGCTACGTGACGGAGCACCACTCCTTCGATGACCGGCAGTCTGGGCGGTTCTTCATTCGCGTGGAGTTCCGTGCCCCTGATGCCTTCGACGAGGACGGCTTTCGCGCCGGCCTCGCCGAGCGCAGCGAAGCGTTCGGCATGGCTTTCGAGCTGACCGCCCCGAACCACCGCCCCAAGGTGGTGATCATGGTGTCCAAGGCCGACCACTGCCTGAACGACTTGCTGTATCGCCAGCGCATCGGCCAGCTGGGCATGGACGTGGTCGCGGTGGTGTCCAACCACCCCGACCTCGAACCCCTGGCCCAGTGGCACAAGATTCCCTATTACCACTTTGCCCTCGACCCCAAGGACAAGCCTGGGCAAGAGCGCAAAGTGCTGCAGGTGATCGAGGAGACCGGCGCCGAGCTGGTCATCCTTGCCCGCTACATGCAGGTGTTGTCGCCCGAGCTGTGCCGGCGCCTGGATGGCTGGGCGATCAACATTCACCATTCGTTGTTGCCTGGGTTCAAGGGTGCCAAGCCTTATCACCAGGCGTACAACAAGGGCGTGAAGATGGTCGGGGCCACGGCGCACTACATCAATAACGACCTGGACGAAGGGCCGATCATTGCCCAGGGCGTGGAGGTGGTGGACCACAGCCATTACCCGGAAGACCTGATTGCCAAAGGGCGCGACATCGAGTGCCTGACCTTGGCGCGGGCTGTGGGGTATCACATCGAGCGGCGCGTGTTCCTCAACGCCAACCGGACGGTCGTTCTCTGAACAATTCTGGGGCTGCTGCGCAGCCTTGTCGCGACACAAGGCCGCTCCTACAGGCGATCGCGTTCCCCTGTAGGAGCGGCCTTGTGTCGCGATAGGGCCGCAAAGTGGCCCCAGCTTTTGGTCTGCCGTAAAAAGGCATCCCCCTGTCGTTTTCAGTCAGTGCATCTCGCCCCATCAGGCCCACAATTCCCTGCATTCCAGAAACACATGCCGCCCATGGATGGCGGCGCGTTCAACCACCGCTGCATAAATAAAAATCAAGCGAGGTAAGAGCATGTCTGGCAATCGTGGAGTGGTATATCTCGGCGCCGGCAAGGTCGAAGTGCAGAAGATCGACTACCCGAAAATGCAGGACCCGCGCGGCAAGAAGATCGAACACGGCGTCATCCTCAAGGTGGTCTCCACCAACATCTGCGGCTCCGACCAGCACATGGTCCGTGGCCGTACCACTGCCCAGGTCGGCCTGGTTCTGGGCCATGAAATCACTGGTGAAATCGTCGAGAAGGGCAGCGACGTCGAGCGCATGCAGATCGGCGACCTGGTATCGGTACCGTTCAACGTCGCCTGTGGCCGCTGCCGCTCGTGCAAAGAGATGCACACCGGTGTTTGCCTCACCGTTAACCCAGCCCGTGCTGGTGGTGCCTACGGCTATGTCGACATGGGCGACTGGACTGGCGGCCAGGCTGAATACGTGCTGGTGCCGTACGCCGACTTCAACCTGCTGAAACTGCCAGAGCGCGACAAGGCCATGGAAAAGATCCGTGACCTGACTTGCCTCTCCGACATCCTGCCAACCGGCTACCACGGTGCCGTGACTGCTGGCGTAGGCCCAGGCAGCACCGTTTACGTCGCGGGCGCTGGGCCAGTCGGCCTGGCCGCCGCTGCCTCGGCCCGCCTGCTGGGCGCTGCCTGCGTGATCGTGGGCGACCTGAACCCTGCCCGCCTGGCCCACGCCAAGTCCCAGGGCTTCGAGGTGGTCGACCTGTCCAAGGACACCCCGCTGCATGAGCAGATCGTCGACATCCTCGGTGAGCCAGAAGTGGACTGCGCCGTTGACGCCGTTGGCTTCGAAGCCCGTGGCCATGGTCACGAAGGTGCCAAGCATGAAGCCCCGGCCACTGTACTGAACTCGCTGATGCAGGTGACCCGCGTTGCCGGCAGCATCGGTATTCCAGGCCTGTACGTGACCGAAGACCCGGGTGCGGTGGATGCCGCCGCCAAGATCGGCGCACTGAGCATCCGCTTCGGCCTGGGCTGGGCGAAGTCGCACAGCTTCCACACCGGCCAGACCCCGACCATGAAGTACAACCGCCAGCTGATGCAGGCGATCATGTGGGATCGGATCAATATTGCTGAGGTGGTGGGTGTGCAGGTGATCAACCTGGATCAGGCGCCGGAAGGGTATGGCGAGTTTGATGCGGGTGTGCCGAAGAAGTTTGTGATCGACCCGCACAAGATGTGGGGCGCGGCTTAAGGCCAAATAAAGATGCCCTCTTTTGAGGGCATTTTTACACTATCAAGAGTTCGACTTTCTGATCTCGCGCCTGGCATCAGCAGGTAGTGTGGTAGTCGGCCAATTTGGCGTAATGCCTTTGCGCCAAAGCGCTTCGCCAATCTGGGACAATTTCTCATTTTCGTTCATGAGCGCTGCGGCCCTAGCCAGATAATTCAAGGCTGGGGCTCTGTCGCCTTCGTCATGCAGTCTGGTTAACACGCCAATCTCCGCGCGATTGCGCTTGAATGTCTGCATATCCATTGCCCGGACGTGAGCTACTTCAGTACTGCTGCCTGGGTTTTGGAATAGCTCAAACACCCTGATGTGGGTACGCCCTTCAGTGACCGAGTTGTCGGCTTTTACCCTGCGAGGCATCTGCAATTTTGTGTCAATAAGTGCCTTTCGATGAGCTGTTCTGTTGAAATCTAACGGCTTCAACCAGGAACCAGCGGAAATCGCTGCATTCTTGCTAGTCCTCATTATCTGACCATTAGCTAGGTAAACACGCATGTGGCCGCTTTGGTCGCTGCTGTTTACTGGGTCGCCCTCACAATAGCAGTAAGCGTTCAGGCCCCCCTGACCAAAAGGGCTCCAGTTATCTGCAGCAACAAAGCGTCCGAGACGTGGTGAGTAGGCGCGGTATCCAAGCCCAAGCAGATAGCAGTTCGAACCAATGTCGAAAACCTCACCATTGAAGCCAGTCGTAGTCCTTAACGAGGGCAGAGATGGGTCGTGCCCATAGGCTGAGTAAGGGTGGTCCTCCTTATCACCCTCGCTCTCAACACTGAGAACCGAACCCTTATCGTTGGTGGCCAGCAATGCAATGCTGCGGTCTCCATTCGTCTGCTGCTCAGCCAGCGGTTGTTCCGCATTGCGGAAGATGGCGCGATGCTTATCGACTTGTTTCACGGTGATCAGCTTGTCGCCCTGGTAGAAGAAAAGCGAACTGTTCGACGCTTTGCTCATGATTCAAGTCTCTGCCGTGTTGGATAAATGGAGGCTGCTTGATGCCCATTCTGAACAGTCGAAGGGATTTTGATACTGGCAGAAATATCAGGCGTTGGCCGGATGCGGCGCGCTGAGCGTCTGCTTTGGCCAGGGTTGGGCGAAGTCGCACAGCTTCCACACTGGCCAGCCCCTGACCATGAGGTACAACTGCCAGCTGATGCAGGCGATCATGTGGGGCCGGATCAATATTGCTTGAAGTGGTGGGCGTGCAGGTGATCAACCTGGATCAGGCGCCGGAAGGGTATGGTGAGTTTGATGCGGGTGTGCCGAAGAAGTTTGTGATTGATCCGCATAAGATGTGGGGTGCGGCGTAACAACCGTCGAGTAAATAGAGCCCCTCAGATCGAGGGGCCCTTTTCATGACAGATCCAATGCCTTAACTAACCTCCAGGCATATTCCGCTCTTGCAGGCGCGAGCTTGCTTGCGAAGATGCCAGCCTCGGCCCCCAACCGGCAAGAGCTTTGCCACACTACGAGCTCGCTCGCAGTATTGCGTTTGCATTTTCTAAGTCGCTAGTAAGCTGTTTGTGGTGTTCGTTATAAGTACGATATTTTTCTAGGTGGGCTGAGTGCTTGGTTGTTATATCGGTAAGTTTTGTGCGCGCCTCGGAGATGCGAGATTCAATATCAGCTATTGTGTTTTTTACAGCGCGGCGATCTTTGGTCCAGTTAAGCGCGTCAGTATATGTTTTTCGCGAGGCGTTGCCTTTATCTATGATGGCTTCAAGATTTTCAGCTTCTTGTATCGGGCGTCCATGTGAGTGTTTTATTTGATTTATTCTTGCGCGAGTCCGATCGATTTCACCTGTTTGTTCGTCTATGAAACCTTTTAGGTGAATTTTTTCTGACTCGCTCAAGGCCGGAGCAGGTACGAATCTCTTATTACCTTGAATATTTTCCACTCTGTAGAGCTTACCGTTCACGACACGTCTCGACTTGGTCAGCGTGAGTGCTACAGGGGTTCGCAGTGGGTTTCTCGCTTGGCCGGACGGGTCGGTGTAATTAATCGGGTCGTTTGAACAGTAGGCATAAGCATTCACACCGCCTCGACCAAACGGACTTTTCCCGTCTGGCGAAATGAAGCGCATTAACTGAGGTATATAAACTCGGTATCCGTTGCCGAGCATATAGATTGAAGCATGATTTTGCGCTAACTCACCATTGTAACCAAGTAGGAACGGCAGATTGGTTGCATGGCCGTATGGGGAGTATTGAGTGGCTATGTTATTCACTTCGCTCGCGCTGTATATGGAGTTCTTGTCGTCGACAAGCAGTAGTTTTGCTTCGCTTGTTTCAGAAGTTTTTTGGCCGAGGGGCCGTGAATCAGTGCCAAAAATGGTTGTGCTGCTGGAGCTGGAAACTTTGGTTACAGTATTGTGGTTTCGATAGAAAAACGCTGCGGTAGAGGGTTTTCTCTTCATGATCGTTACCTCAAATTCTAAGCACGGCTGATTTGAATTTTTATTATTTAGGAGCCGTCTGCCAACTGCTACTGGCAGAAATGACAGGTCACTCATAGCCCAGCGTGTATTCGATCTTGATCCAGGAACAAACCACTAATGTTGCGGTCAAAAGTCCGTTTCCCAGCCCATCCCATCCATGGCCAACGAGGTCCCTCCCGATGAAAGCGTTCACCTTGGCAACCCTGATGACCCTGGCCGCAAGCCCGGTGTTCGCCTTCAACCTCAGCGATGCCGCCAACGCCGTGTCGGCCATGCAAAACCAGAAGCAGAGCCAGCAAGCCCAAGTGCAGGCGCCCGAGGCACAGGCCAATTTGCTCAACACCCTGGGCAGTGAATTGAAGATCACCCCCGAACAGGCCGTAGGTGGGGCGGGTGCAATGCTGGGGTTGGCGCGCAACAATCTGAGCAGCGATGACTATGGGCAACTGACCAAGGCCGTGCCGGGGCTGGACCTGCTGGCCGGGGCCAATGCGCTGGGTGGGTTGAGTGGGTTGGGCGATTTGCTGGGCAAGAACAGCGAAAGCCAGTCGGCATTGAGCAATGCGCTGGGCAGCAACGTGGAAAACCGCAGCGACCTGGACACTGCGTTCAAGGCGCTGGGCATGGATACCGGGATGATCGGGCAGTTTGCGCCGTTGATTCTGCAGTACCTGGGGCAGCAAGGGATTGCTGGGTCGTTGTTGCAGAACCTGGGTAGCCTATGGACAACCCCGGCGCCGTTGACCCAGCCTTCGGTCTGAGGTTTTTGGGTTGCCAGCGGCGGCTCTATCGCCGGCAAGTTAGCGTCCACAGGTTTTTCGCAGACTTCAAGCCTGGCGCTGTACCTGTGGGAGCGGCCTTGTGTTGCGAAAGGGCCGCAAAGCGGCCCCGGCAATCTTCGAGGTGAAGCGGAAATCCCTGGGGCCGCTGCGCGGCCCTTTCGCGACACAAGGCCGCTCCTACAAGAAAAAGCGGTTTTGCGTCGTCTCGGCAGGTCAGGCCGCTTCGGTGAAATCCACCAGGCGCACCGGGCGGCGGAAGCCTGCGGTCAGTACGGCAAGGTACACAAGGCCTAGCGCAAACCAGCACAGGCCAATCACCAGCGTCAGCGCCGACAGGCTGGTCCACAGCCACAAGGTCAGCCCCAACCCCACCAATGGCACCACACCGTAGCGCAGCAGGTTCTTGGCATTGCGCTGGCTGGTGTCGTCCATCAGATGAGTTTTCACCACCGCCAGGTTCACCGCCGAGAACGCCACCAGTGCGCCAAAGCTGATCAGCGAGGCGAGGGTGGACAGGTCGATCACCAGCGCCAGCAGCGAGAACGCCGACACCAACGCAATGGCGAACACCGGCGTGCCAAAGCGCGGCGACAGGTAACCGAAGCTACGCCGTGGCAGCACGTTGTCACGGCCCATGGTGAACAGAATGCGCGACACCGCTGCCTGCGAAGCCAGCGCCGAACCCAGGCTGCCCGCCACATAAGCGGCAGTGAAGAAGTTGGTAAGGAACTGCCCGCCCGCCTTGAACATCACTTCATTGGCCGCCGCATCGGCATTGGCGAAGCTGCTACCCGGCAACACCAGCTGGCTGACATAGGCCAGCACGGTGAACAGCAAACCGGCAAACAGGGTGGTGAGGATGATCGCCCGTGGCACGTCGCGGCGTGCGTCGCGGCATTCTTCGGCCAAGGTCGAGACGGCGTCGAAGCCCAAAAACGACAAGCACAACACCGCTGCGCCAGCCATCAGGTGGCCGAAGCCCGGTTTGCTGCCGTCACCCAGCAGCGGCGACAGCAGGTCGAGCGGCTGGCCAGCCAAGGCCTGGCAGGACAGTGCGACAAACACGCCGATGAACACGATCTGCGCGCCGACGATCAGGTTGCTGGTCTTGGCCACCGAGTTGATGCCGACCACGTTCAGCACTGTCACTAGGGCAATGCAGGCGAGCACGAAGGCCCAGGCGGGCACTGCGGGGAAGGCGATGTTGAGGAACAGCCCGATCAGCAAGTAGTTGATCATCGGCAGGAACAGGTAGTCGAGCAGCAGCGACCAACCGGCGAGGAAGCCGATGTTGGGGCCGAACGCCATGTTGGTGTAGGAGTACGCCGAGCCCGCGACCGGGAAGCGCTTGACCATGAAGCTATAGGACGCGGCGGTGAACAGCATGGCCACCAGGGTGACCAGGTAGGCGCCGGCAGTGCGGCCCCCCGTGAGTTCGGTGACGATGCCGTAGGTGGTGAAGATGGTCAGTGGGACCATATAGACCAGGCCGAAAAATACCAGGGCGGGCAGGCCGAGGACACGGCGAAGCTGGGCGGGGGCGGGGGCGGGGGCGGGGGCGGGGGCGGAGCGGGGTGGGTTGGCCATTGATCGATCCAAGCTTTTTTGTAGTTGTGCTTTGATCGATTTTTATCCACTTAGGTAGGGTGTGACAAAGAAGTAATCCTAATGCTGATTATTAGCCAAGGTTTTAATTGGATATTTGCACTGCCTGTTCCGGCCAATTCGCGGGTAAACCCGCTCCTACAGGGACCGCACAGTTTTCAAAGGCAATGCAGTACCTGTGGGAGCGGGTTTACCGCGAATTGGCCGGTCCAGAAAACAAAAATCTCAACGCATTTCCTGGCGCAGTTGCTCAATCCGCTGGTCCTTCTCCACCCAAAGCTGATTCACCCAAGCCTGTACCGTCTGCCGAAACTCCGGGTCATTCTCGTAATCACCCGCCCACAATGCCGGGTCCAGTTCGCGCACCTGAATGTCGATAATCACCCGGCTAATGCTGCCATTGAGCAACGCCCAGAACCCCGGTGCCTTGTTGCCGGGGTAGACGATGGTCACGTCCAGCAAGGCATCCAGTTGCTCGCCCAGTGCCGCCAGCACGAACGCCACGCCACCGGCCTTGGGCTTGAGCAGGTAACGATACGGCGACTGCTGTTCCTGGCGTTTGGCTTCGGTAAAGCGCGTGCCTTCCAGATAGTTCACCACCGTCACTGGCTGGCGCTTGAACAGCTCGCAGGCCGCCTTGGTGATTTCCAGGTCCTTGCCCTTGAGCTCGGGGTGCTTTTCCAGAAACGCCTTGCTGTAGCGCTTCATGAATGGGTAATCCAGCCCCCACCAGGCCAGACCCAGCAGCGGGACCCAGATCAGCTCTTTTTTCAGGAAGAACTTGAAGAACGGTGTGCGGCGGTTGAGGCTTTCGATCAGCGCGGGGATATCGACCCAGGTCTGGTGGTTGCTCACGGCCAGGTACGAGGTGTCCTTGCGCAGGTTCTCGACGCCGCGAATGTCCCACTGGGTCGGGATGCACAGGGCGAAGATGGCCTTGTCGATCTCCGACCAGGTTTCCGCCACCCACATCACCGCCCATGATGCGTAATCACGCCCACGGCCCGGCAACACCAGTTTGAGCAGGGCGAAGACCAGCAGCGGGCAGATCAACACCACAGTATTGAGCAGCAGCAGGGTGGTTGTGAGAATGCCGGTCAGCAGGCGACGCATAAAGAAACTCTTGTTGTGGGAGATGAACGATTGGCAATGATAAGCAGCGCAATGGCCTACGCCAAATGTCCAATGCCCGTCGGCAGGGACAAATGTTTCACATTATGTTGGTTAGGCTTGTCACAGCGAACCTATTCAGCCATTGCAGTCTAAGCACTGACCCTTCTCAAGGAAGCCTGCCTGTGAAACCTCTGCTTGCTCTGTTGTCATTGTTGGCCATGCCGGTAATGGCTGCCGAGCCCACGATCTACGGCCGTTACGAGAACATCGCCCTGCCTGAGCTTGGCGAAACCCTGAAAGCCAAGATGGACACCGGTGCGTTCACCGCCTCGTTGTCGGCCAAGGATATCGAACTGTTCAACCGCGATGGCGAGGAGTGGGTGCGCTTCCGCCTGGCGACCAAGGACTCGGACGGCAAGGTGTACGAGCACAAGGTCTCGCGCATCAGCAAGATCAAGGGCCGTGCCGATGAAGAGGAGGAGGGCGATGCGCCGGAAATCTCCAAGCGCCCGGTGGTCGACCTGGAGCTGTGTCTGGGTGATGTGAAGCGCACCGTGGAAGTGAACCTGGTGGATCGCAGCAGCTTCAACTACCCGCTGCTGGTGGGTTCCAAGGCATTGCGCGAGTTCAAGGCCGCAGTCAACCCGGCCAAGAAATTCACCGCTGGCAAGCCTGACTGCTGACCTGAAGCCAGACCGGTCCCCTTGTAGGAGCGGCCTTGTGTCGCGATAGGGCCGCAAAGCGGCCCCACGATCCAAGCGTTGATGCAGATATTGCCGGGGCCGCTCTGCGGCCCTTTTCGCGACACAAGGCCGCTCCTACACAATAGTGCGTCGCCATCGACATTTACACAGGCCGCGCACTATGCCCCATATCCTCATTGTCGAAGACGAAGCCGCCATCGCCGACACCCTGCTCTACGCCCTGCAGGCCGATGGCCACAGCACCGAATGGGTGACCCTCGGTAGTGCCGCCCTCGACCAGCAACGCCAGCGCCCGGCCGACCTGATCATCCTCGACATCGGCCTGCCCGACATCAGTGGCTTTGAAACCTGCCGCCAATTGCGCCGCTTCAGCGAAGTGCCGGTGATGTTCCTCAGCGCCCGCGACGGCGAGATCGACCGGGTGGTAGGCCTGGAAATCGGTGCCGACGACTATGTGGTCAAACCCTTCAGCCCGCGTGAAGTGGCCGCACGGGTGCGGGCGATTCTCAAGCGCATGGCCCCCAGGGCCGAGCCCGCGACCGATGCCGCGCTGTTCCAGCTCGACACCCTGCGCATGCAGATCACCTACCGCAGCCAGCCCCTCACACTGACGCGCCACGAATTCCGACTGCTGCAATGCCTGTTGGAGCAACCACAGCGCGTATTCAGCCGCGAACAACTGCTCGATGCCCTGGGCGTGGCCAGCGACGTGGGCTACGAGCGCACCATCGACAGCCATATCAAGAGCCTGCGCGCCAAGCTGCGCCAGGTGGCCAGTGGCGGCGAGCCAATCCAGACCCACCGTGGCCTCGGCTACAGCTACAGCCCGGAACATGCCTGATGCGCCTGGGCATCCGGATCTTCCTGGTGTACTTCCTGTTCGTGGGGTTGGCGGGCTATTTCTTGCTCAACACCGTACGCGAACAGATACGCCCGGTCGTGCGTCAGTCTTCCGAAGAAACCCTGGTAGACACCGCCAACCTGCTGGCGGAGATCCTGCGTGATGACGTCAAGGCCGGCACCCTGAACCAGGGGCGTCTGCCCGAGGTGCTCAAAGCCTACGGCTCGCGCAGCCCGGGTGCGCAGATTTGGGGCCTGGCCAAAAACCAGGTCAGCCACCGCATCTACGTCACTGACGCCAAGGGCATCGTGTTGCTGGACTCCAGCGGTGAGGCATTGGGCAAGGACTACTCGCAGTGGAATGACGTGTTGCTGACCTTGCGTGGCCAGTACGGCGCCCGCTCCACCCGCAGCGACCCCAGTGATGAAAGCACCTCGGTGATGCACGTTGGCGCACCGATCATCGACGACGGCAGGATCATCGGCGTTGTCACGGTGGCCAAACCCAATAGCTCGCTGCAACCGTACATCGACCGATCCGAGCGGCGCTTGCTTACGTTGGGCTTGGGGCTGATCGGCCTGGGCTTGCTGATCGGCGCTGCGCTGTCGTGGTGGCTGGCGCGTTCGCTGCGGCGGCTGGCGCGTTATGCCCAGGCGGTCAGCGAGGGTGAACGGGCCGCATTGCCGCACTACAAGGGGGGCGAGCTGGCGCACCTGGCACAGGCGGTGGAACGCATGCGCACCCAGCTGGAGGGCAAGGCCTATGTCGAGCGCTACGTACACACCCTGACCCACGAGCTGAAAAGCCCGCTGGCGGCCATTCGGGGGGCTTCCGAGCTGTTGCAGGGCGACGATATGCCTGCCGAGCAACGGGCACGCTTTGCCGGCAATATCGAGCGCGAAAGCGAACGCTTGCAGCAGATGATCGAGCGCCTGCTCAACTTGGCCAGGGTCGAGCAGATGCAGGCGCTGGAGGATGAACAGCAGGTGGCGCTGGCGGCGCTTGTCGATGAATTGCTGCTGGCCCATGCGGCGCGAATCGAAGGTGCCAACCTGCACGTGCGCCAGCGTGTGCCTGCCGGGTTGCGTTTGCTGTGCGATCCGTTCCTGATGCGCCAGGCGCTGGCCAACCTGCTCGACAACGCGCTGGATTTCACCCCCGAAGGTGGCGCGCTGCTGTTCGACCTGGAGCGCGATGGTGAGCGGGTCGCATTGAGCCTGTTCAACCAGGGGCACGCGATACCGGCGTATGCCATTGGGCGGGTCAGCGAGCGGTTCTACTCGCTGCCGCGGCCGGGGAGCGGGCGCAAGAGCACCGGGCTGGGGCTGAATTTCGTGGCCGAGGTGATGCAACTGCATGGCGGAGCGTTGGCGGTGGATAACGTTGATGGCGGGGTGCGGGTGCGGTTGTGGTTGCCGGTGCGGCGTATTAGTTGAGATAGCCGGGGCTGCTGCGCAGCCCATCGCGACGCAAGGCCGCTCCTACAGGGACCGCGCAAACTTCGAATAATGCGCGGACCCAAAAACACACAATCTCCACACAAGCTCCCCAAGGCCTCCACGCAAGGCGCAGACACTGCGCCCACTGCCACAGGAGGCCCCATGAACAAGACCCTCGGTTACAAGCTCGGCATGATCGCCGTGCTCATCTTGCTGCTGCTCATTCCGCTGTTGCTGATCAACGGCCTGATCGATGAACGCCAGGCCCTGCGCGACAACGTACTGCGCGACATCGCCCAGAGTGCCAGCTTCGACCAGCAACTCAGTGGCCCGCTGCTGGTGGTGCCTTATCGCAAGTACCAGCGCCGTTGGATCGAGAAGGACGGCGAACGCACCCAGGAAACCAGCACCATTGCCGGCCACTTGTACTTTCTGCCGGAAACCTTCGACGCCGACCTGGGTGTGGACACCGAACTGCGTGCCCGCGGTATCTACCAGGCGCGGCTGTTCCATGCCAAGGGGCGTATCAGTGGCCGCTTCAAGCTCCCGGAGAGTTGGGGCATCGACAAGGACTTCGACGACTACCGCTTCGACAAACCTTTCCTGGTGGTGGGCATCAGCGATATCCGCGGCATCGAGAATGGCCTGGAACTGAGCATCGACGAGCAGAGGCTGCCGTTCGAGGCCGGCACCCAGCTCGACTGGATGCGCGGTGGCGTGCATGCCAGCCTGCCGATGCTGGATGGCCTGCAAGCACGGGAATTCAGCTACGGCTTCGACCTTGCATTACAAGGCACCGGGCAGTTGCACGTCGTGCCGGTGGGCCGCACCAGCAGCGTGGCCATGCGTGCAAACTGGCCGCACCCGAGCTTCGTCGGCAGCTATCTGCCCAACCGCCGCGACATCGATGCCCAGGGCTTCAGCGCTCACTGGCAGACGTCGTTCTTCGCCACCAACCTTGAAGATGCCCTGCGCCAATGCGCCACCGCCGGCCAGTGCGAAGACTTCAACGAGCGCAGCTTTGGCGTGAGCTTTATCGACCCGGTGGACCAGTACCTGAAAAGCGAGCGGGCGATCAAATACGCGTTGTTATTCATCGCGCTGACCTTTGCCGGCTTCTTCCTGTTCGAGGTGCTGAAAAACCTGAGTGTGCACCCGGTGCAGTACATCCTGGTGGGTGTGGCGCTGGCGTTCTTCTACCTGTTGTTGCTGTCGTTGTCCGAGCACATCGGCTTTGGCCTGGCGTATGGGCTGTCGGCTTCGGCGTGTGTGCTGTTGATCGGCTTCTACCTCAGCCATGTGTTGCGCAGCCTGGGGCGAGGGGTGGGGTTTGCGGCAGGGTTGGCGGCGCTGTACGCGCTGCTTTACGGGCTGTTGAGTGCCGAAGATTATGCGCTGCTGATGGGGTCGCTGCTGTGCTTTGGCTTGCTGGGGGTGTTCATGGTGCTGACCCGGCGGCTGGACTGGGCGCGGGTGGGGAGAGCGGCATGAGGGAGGACAGAGAAATCGGGCGGTGGTTGGCCTTCAGGATTGGGCAGCTGTTTCCTGTGATACCGAAGTGAGGCATTCGCGGGTAAACCCGCTCCTACAGGTATGCCGCACAATTTGAAATTGGCGCTGTACCCTGTGGGAGCGGGTTTACCCGCGAAGAGGCCCTTCAGGCCACTGGGGATGTGGCGACCATCGACGGCCGCTTGGCCACTTCGGCATACCACGCAGCCAACCCAGGTTGGCGCTCACGCCAGCCAAACTCGGGCTGACGCAAGTCCAGATACCCCAGCGCACAGGCCACGCCAATCGCCGCCAGGTCGAAACCGGACATCAGCTCGGGCAAATGCTCCTGCTCAAGGTTAGCCAGGCTACGGCGGATCTTGTCGCCCTGCGCCTGCAGCCAGCCGTCCCAGCGTTTTTCCTCGGGCCGCAGGAAGCTTTCATAGCGCGACGACACCGCCGCATCCATGATTGCATCGGCCTGCGATACCAGCGTCATGCGCCGCCAACGCGCCGAACCCTCACGCGGCAGCAGCGGCAGGCCGACGTGTTGCAGGTCGAGGTACTCGCAGATCACCCGGCTGTCATGCAGCACAGTGCCATCGTCCAGGCGCAGGGCTGGGATTTTGCCGATCGGGTTGTCCTGGTTGAGCTGCGGGTCGCCGCTCACCGGGCTGATGTTCACCGGCTGCAGCTGCACGCGCTCGAGCTGGCCGGTTTCGTGCAATACCACCATGACCTTGCGCACGAAGGGCGACAACGGCGAGTGGAACAGTGTCATCGTGGCCATTGTTCAGTTGCCCTGCAGGCTGGGTGGCAGGCAAACGCCGGTGCCGCCAATGCCGCAGTAGCCCTGCGGGTTCTTGGCCAGGTACTGCTGGTGGTAGGCCTCGGCGAAGTACACGGTGGGTGCCTGGTCGATTTCGGTGGTGATCTCGCCGAAGCCGGCCTTGCTCAGCTCGGCCTGGAACGCGTCGCGGCTGGCTTTGGCCTGTTCCAGCTGTTCTGGGCTGGTGCAGTAGATGGCCGAGCGGTACTGGGTGCCGACGTCGTTACCCTGGCGCATGCCCTGGGTCGGGTTGTGCAGCTCCCAGAACATTGCCAGTAGCTCGCGGTAGCTGACTTTGTCCTTGTCGAACACCACCAGCACCACTTCGGTGTGGCCGGTCAGGCCTGAGCAGACCTCTTCGTAGGTGGGGTGTGGGGTGAAGCCGCCGGCGTAACCGACCACCGTGCTGACCACGCCTTCACGCTGCCAGAAGCGGCGCTCGGCGCCCCAGAAGCAACCCAGGCCGAAGATGGCGAAGTCGATGGCGCCTTCGAAGAATGGACCGAGCAGTGGGGTGCCTTCGAACACGTAGTGGAACTCGGGCAGGCTCATTGGCGTTTCGCGGCCAGGCAGGGCCTGTTCCGCAGTTGGCATGACGTTTTTGTTCACCAGGATTTCCGAACGCAGGACCATGGCCGTTCCTCTGTATGGCTTTGAGATAGGGGCTGGGGCATTCGGGTAAACCCGCTCCCACAGGCAACCCACAGATTTCGAATACTGTGGCGTACCTGTGGGAGCGGGTTTACCCGCGAAAGGGCCCGTATGGGCTCTATAGTGCCCGAGGTTTGCGTGGCTGTCAGGCCACCGGGCCACGCGGATAGCGCTTCAACCGCTCAGCCAGCTCGCGCCCCGGAATTGGCCGGTCGAACAGGTAACCCTGGCCCACGTCGCAGCGGTGCCGACGCAGGAACGCCAGTTGCTCCGGCGTCTCGATCCCTTCGGCCACCACCTTCAACTTCAGGTTGTGGGCCATGGCCACCACCGCCGAGGTGATTTCCATGTCGTCCTGGTTGTCGGGGATTTCGTTGATGAAGCTGCGGTCGATCTTGAGGATGTCGATCGGAAACTTCTTCAGGTAGCTCAGCGACGAATAACCGGTCCCGAAGTCGTCCATGGCCAGGGTCAGGCCCAGGGCCTTCAGCTCGTCCAGCTGGCGGTGGGTGTCTTCGCTGGCCTCCAGCAGCAGGCCTTCGGTCAGCTCCAGCTCAAGCAGGTGCGGGGGCAGGGCTTCATCCTTGAGGATGGTGCTGATCGACGCCACCAGGTCCGGGTCGGAGAACTGCTTGGGTGACAGGTTGATGGCCACGTGCAGGTTGCCCATGCCTGCCTCGCGCAGTTGCTGGCTCATGCGGCACGCCTGGCGTACCACCCATTTCCCAATGGGAATAATCAGGCCGGTCTCTTCCGCCACGCTGATGAACTGGTCCGGGCGAATCATGCCGCGCTCTGGGTGGTTCCAGCGCAGCAAGGCTTCCAGCCCCAGCAGGCGGCCGCTGCGCAGGCAGATCTTGGGCTGGTAGAACACCTCCAGCTCGTTCTGGGTCAGGGCGCGGCGCAGGTTGTTCTCGACGAACAGCTTGTAGCTGGCTTCGGCATTGAGCACTTCGGTGAACACCTGCACCTGGTGTTTGCCGTTGGCCTTGGCCTTGTGCAGCGCCAGGCCGGCATTTTTCATCAGGCTGGCCGGGTCGACGCCGTGCAACGGTGCACAGGCCAGGCCTACCGAGGCGGTGACGTTGATCAGCTGGTTGTCGACGAACATCGGCTTGTCGAGGGTGCGCAGCAACTGCAGAGCAACGCCCTGGCCATCTTCCAGGCTGGTGTTGTCGAGCAGCACGGCGAATTCGTTACTGGCAAAACGGGCCAGGATGCCACCGGCGTGAAGGCTGTTGCGCAGGCGCCGGGCCAAGCTGATCAGCAGCTTGTCACCGGTTTGGTGGCCAAGGCTGTCGTTGATCCGCTTGAAGTTGTCGATGTCCACCAGCAGCAGGCACATCGCGCTTTCGCCATCACGGGCAAAGCGTTCGTCGAGGCTGCGGATGAACGCCGGGCGGTTGCCCAGGTTGGTCAGGTTGTCGGTGTAGGCCAGGCGCTCGATACGCTGCTGGGCCAGCTTGGTCTGGGTGACGTCTTCGTAGATGCCGATGTAGTGGGTCAGCTCACGGTTGTCACCGTACACCTTGGAAATCGACAACTGCCCCCAGTACGGCTCCAGGTTCTTGCGCCGGCTCTTGAACTCGCCCTGCCAGCTGTTGCCCATGGCCAGGCTCGACGGCGAGTCGAACAGCAGTTCGCTGAGGTTTTCCAGCGCTGGCAGCTCAGCCAGCTGGCGGCCCTGCACTTCGTCGGTGCTGTACTGGGTGATGGCGGTGAAGCTTGGGTTGACGTACTCCACCCGGCCGTCGCGGTTGACCAGCAGGAAGGCGCTGGCGCTTTGCTCGACCGCACGTTGGAACAGGTGCAGGGCGTTGGTGGCAGCGCGGCGGTTGTGGTTGGTGATGACCTGGGCGAACTGGTCGGCCAGCTCGCCGGCAAAGGCAATTTCGTCCGACTGCCAGGCCCGTGCCTGGCCGGTCTGCTCCAGGCACAGCACGCCGACCACCTGGCCATCGACGCGGATACTGGCGTCGAGCATGGCCTTGTTTTCCGGGCGCATGCTTTGCGCCAGGGCGCGGGTGCGTGGGTCGTGGCCGGCGTTGTGGGCGTCGATGGCGCGGCTGGCGTGCAGCGCGTCGAGGTAGTCGGGGAAGCGGCTGGCATCGATGGCTTCGGGCTGGCGATGCTCCTGCGCATCGCGGTACCAGGCGATGATCGGTTCCAGGCGCTGGTCTTCCAGGTGCCAGATACTGGCGCTGTCGACCTTGTAGATTTCGCAGGCACTCTGGGTAATCAGCTGGGCCGCTTCCAGCAGCGAGTTGCCGGCGCTGTAGCGCTGGCGGGCCAGGCGCAGGATCAGGTCCTGCTGGCCACGCACACGCTCCAGGTGTTCCAGTTGCTCTTGCTGGGCGCGCTGGTTCAGTTGCAGGGCCAGTTGCAGGCGGTTGTTGCGTGATTCCAGGTCGCTGGCGCCGGGTTCGCCGGTGTCGTCCTGTTGGTCGTCGAGCACGCTCAGGTAACCGCGCAGCAACTGGCGGTTGTGCTGCTTGTAGGCTTCACCGGCCTCCAGCAAGCGCATCGACGCACTTGGGGTGTGCAGGGTATAGCGCACGCGGTAGTAGCCGCGCTGGGCCAGCTGCAGCTGGATCTCGTCGTGCAGCCGGTAGCGTGCTTCGGGCTCCATCAGGCTGGCGTACGGGGCGTCTACCAGGGCGCACAGGTCGCCGGCCTGCAGGCCGAACTGACGCTCGCAGGCCGGGTCCAGGTAGAGCATGGCCCAAGTGGCTTCGTTGAGCCTTTCGAAACGCAGCATGCCCAGCCGCGAAGGCACGGGTAACTGCGTCACGACCTCGGCCGCCACACGGCTGGCGGCATCGGGTTGGCTTTTCATCGAAGACTCGCTTGAAGAGGGAACGCGGCCCTTGGGCGGCGTTGGATCTGGCAAGGTTGCATCATGTCCCGAGGGCTGGCAAGCGGCCATGTGCGATGCTGTGGACGGGTTATCGGCTGTCTGGTCGGGAATATTAGTTCGCCTTGAGATTTTTGGCGTCCGGGGATCCCAATCGGCGGAAAAAAAAAGCCCCGCCAATCGACGGGGTTGAGGTACGAGCGTGGCAGCTCGAAAAGGGTACTGCCCCTGCACGCAGGGGCAGTGGGCAGCTTTACAGCAGCATGGTGCGGATATCGCCCAGCACGTCGCCCAGGCGCTTGGTGAAGCGCGCAGCGGCAGCGCCGTTGATCACACGGTGATCGTAGGACAGCGACAGCGGCAGCATCAGCTTCGGCTGGAACGCCTTGCCATCCCAGACCGGCTGCATGGTCGCCTTGGAGACGCCCAGGATAGCCACTTCCGGCGCGTTGACGATCGGCGTGAAGCCGGTGCCGCCAATGTGGCCGAGGCTGGAGATGGTGAAGCAAGCGCCTTGCATCTCGTCGGCCGACAGCTTCTTGGTGCGGGCTTTTTCAGCCAGCGCCGCGGCTTCGGCGGCCAGTTGCAGCAGGCTCTTCTGGTCGACGTTCTTGATCACAGGGACCAGCAGACCATCCGGGGTGTCCACGGCGAAGCCGATGTTCACGTACTTCTTGCGGATGATGGCCTTGCCGCTTGGCGCCAGCGAGCTGTTGAAGTCCGGCAGTTCCTTGAGCAGGAAGGCGCAGGCCTTGAGCAGCAGTGGCAGCACGGTCAGCTTCACGCCAGCCTTCTCGGCCACGGCCTTCTGCGCAACGCGGAAGGCTTCCAGCTCGGTGATGTCGGCGGAGTCGAACTGGGTCACGTGCGGCACGTTCAGCCAGCTGCGGTGCAGGTTGGCGGCACCGACCTGCATCAGGCGGGTCAGGGCCACTTCTTCCACTTCACCGAACTTGCTGAAGTCCACGGCAGGGATCGGCGGGATGCCAGCGCCGCCGGTTGCACCAGCAGCTGCCGGCGCTTCCTTGGCCTTCTGCATCATCGCCTTGACGTAGACCTGCACGTCTTCTTTCAGGATGCGGCCGTGCGGGCCAGTGGCCGCGACTGCGCCCAGGTCGACACCGAATTCACGGGCCAGCTGACGAACAGCCGGGCCTGCGTGAACCTTGGCGTTGCTGCCTGCGGCCGGTGCGGTAGCAGCCGGTGCAGGGGCTGCAGCCGGGGCGGCAGCGGCAGGTGCGGCGGCCGGAGCAGCCTCAGCCTTGGCCGGGGCAGCAGCTGCGGCAGGTGCCGGAGCGGCAGCAGGTGCAGCGCCAGCAACCTTGAGCTTGAAGATCAGGTCGCCAGTGCCGACTTCGTCTTCCAGCTTGCACAGGACTTCTTCGACCACGCCGGCAGCCGGCGACGGGATTTCCATGGAGGCCTTGTCGGACTCCAGGGTAATCAGCGACTGGTCGGCTTCGACGGTGTCGCCGACCTTGACCAGCACTTCGATGATCTTGGCCTTGCCCGACGAGCCGATGTCCGGCACGTGGATGTCCTGCACGCTGGCGGCAGCCGGAGCTGCGGCCGGAGCAGGGGCGGCTTCGGCGGCAGGCGCTGGAGCAGCAGCCGGCGCAGCGGCAGCGGCCGGAGCCTCAGGGGCCGCAGCAGCGGCGCCCTCGGCTTCCAGAACCAGCAGCTCGTCGCCTTCTTTCAGGCGATCGCCCAGCTTGACCTTCAGTTCCTTGATGACGCCGGCCTTGGGGGCCGGGATTTCCATTGAGGCCTTGTCGGACTCCAGGGTCAGCAGGCTCTGGTCAGCCTCGATACGGTCACCGACTTTGACGAACAGCTCGATGATTTCACCTTCACCGCTGCCGATGTCAGGTACGCGAATGAGTTCGCTCACTTAAAAATACTCCTCAGCAGTCCAGTGGGTTGCGCTTGTCCGGGTCGATACCGAACTTGACGATAGCGTCTGCAACAACCTTAGGTTCGATCTCGCCACGGTCAGCCAGGGCTTCCAGGGCAGCCAGCACCACGAAGTGGCGGTCGACTTCGAAGAAGTGACGCAGCTTCTTGCGGCTGTCGCTGCGACCGTAACCGTCGGTACCCAGAACCTTGAACTCTTTGCTCGGTACCCACTGGCGAATCTGCTCGGCGAACAGCTTCATGTAGTCGGTAGAGGCGATGACCGGGCCTTTGCGGCCGTTCAGGCATTCTTCGACGTAAGTCTGCTGTGGCTTCTGGCCAGGCTTCAGGCGGTTGGCGCGTTCCACGGCCAGGCCGTCGCGACGCAGTTCGTTGAAGCTGGTGACGCTCCACACGTCGGCACCGACGTTGAACTCTTCACGCAGGATCTTCGCCGCTTCGCGGACTTCGCGCAGGATGGTGCCGGAGCCCATCAGCTGTACGTGGTGCGCGGCTTCGCGGGTGTCTTCTTCGAGCAGGTACATGCCCTTGATGATGCCTTCCTCGACACCGGCCGGCATGGCTGGCTGCTGGTAGGATTCGTTCATCACGGTGATGTAGTAGAAGATGTCCTGTTGTTCTTCGGTCATCTTCTTCATGCCGTCCTGGATGATCACCGCCAGCTCGTAGCCGTAGGTTGGATCGTAGGTGCGGCAGTTCGGGATGGTGCCCGCCATCATGTGGCTGTGACCGTCTTCGTGCTGCAGGCCTTCACCGTTGAGGGTGGTACGGCCGGCGGTACCGCCGATCAGGAAGCCACGGGTGCGGCTGTCGCCAGCGGCCCAGGCCAGGTCGCCAATACGCTGGAAGCCGAACATCGAGTAGAAGATGTAGAACGGCAGCATCGGCTGGTTGTGGCAGCTGTACGAGGTACCGGCAGCGATGAACGACGACATGGCGCCGGCTTCGTTGATGCCTTCCTCGAGGATCTGGCCCTTCTTGTCTTCGCGGTAGAACATCACCTGGTCTTTATCGACTGGCTCGTAGAGCTGGCCGACCGAGGAGTAGATGCCCAACTGGCGGAACATGCCTTCCATACCGAAGGTACGGGCTTCGTCCGGGATGATCGGGACGATGCGCTGGCCGATTTCCTTGTCCTTGACCAGCTGCGCCAGAATACGCACGAAGGCCATGGTGGTGGAGATTTCACGGTCGCCCGAGCCGTCCAGGATCGCTTTCAGCGTTTCCAGGGATGGGGTCGGTACGCTGAAGCTCTTGGCACGGCGCTGCGGCACGAACCCACCCAGGGCTGCGCGGCGCTCGGCCAGGTACTTGGCTTCGGCGGAACCTTCTTCCGGCTTGAAGAACGGCAGGTTCTCAAGGTCGGCATCCTTGACCGGGATGTCGAAGCGGTCACGGAAGTGACGCAGGCTGTCGACGTCGACCTTCTTGGTGTTGTGCGCGGTGTTCTTGGCTTCGCCAGCACCGGTGCCGTAACCCTTGATGGTCTTGGCCAGAATGACGGTCGGCTGCTCTTTGTGGTTCACAGCCTGGTGGTAGGCCGCGTAGACCTTGTACGGGTCGTGGCCGCCACGGTTGAGCTTCCAGATCTCTTCGTCGGACAGGTCTTCGACCATGGCCTTGAGCTCTGGGGTGTTGAAGAAGTTCTCACGAACGTACGCGCCGTCTTTGGCTTTGTAGTTCTGGTACTCGCCGTCGATGACTTCGTCCATGCGGCGCTGCAGGGCACCGTTGGTGTCCTTGGCCAGCAGTGGGTCCCAGAAACGGCCCCAGACGACTTTGTTGACGTTCCAGCCACCGCCACGGAACACGCCTTCGAGTTCCTGGATGATCTTGCCGTTGCCGCGAACCGGGCCGTCGAGGCGCTGCAGGTTGCAGTTGATGACGAAGATCAGGTTGTCCAGCTTCTCACGGCCGGCCAGGGCGATTGCGCCCAGGGATTCCGGCTCGTCGCACTCGCCGTCGCCCATGAAGCACCAGACCTTCTGCTTGCCGGCCGGGATGAAGCCACGGGCTTCCAGGTACTTCATGAAGCGTGCCTGGTAGATAGCCTGGATCGGGCCCAGACCCATCGATACGGTCGGGAACTGCCAGAAGTCAGGCATCAGCCATGGGTGCGGGTACGAAGACAGGCCGTTGCCGTCCACTTCCTGACGGAAGTTGTTCATCTGGTCTTCGTTGATGCGGCCTTCCATGAAGGCACGGGCGTAGACGCCTGGCGAAGCGTGGCCCTGGAAGAAGATCAGGTCGCCACCGTGTTCTTCGGTCGGGGCCTGGAAGAAGTAGTTGAAGCCGATGTCGTACAGGGTGGCACTGGAGGCGAAGCTGGAGATGTGTCCGCCCAGGTCCGAGTCTTTCAGGTTGGTGCGCATGACCATGGCCAAGGCGTTCCAACGCACCATCGAGCGAATGCGGCGTTCCATGAACAGGTCGCCAGGCATGCGTGCTTCGTGGGTGACAGGGATGGTGTTGCGGTATGGCGTGGTGATCGCATACGGCAGCTGGGAGCCACTGCGGGTGGCCAGCTCGCCCATACGGGTCATCAGGTAATGAGCGCGGTCTTCGCCTTCTTTGTCGAGGACCGACTCCAGGGCATCCAGCCATTCCTGGGTTTCGATTGGATCGAGGTCTTGCATGGCTTGCTCCAGGGCGGAAAGGCAACCAGAATCGATTGCCTGAGATTGCGACTGGCCTTATGGGCAGACGTCGTGAATTCTTGGATTACCGGGGTGTCTTCCGGCGCGTTGTAGTTTTACTACATTTGCGTTCGCATTTCATGCTTTTGCACGACACGAGTAGTAGTAAAACTACATTTGTGCGACGTTTGGTCGCACCTTGGCTTGTGAGGAAAAACGTTCATGTTGGTTGGCATTGTGTCGCGAACGGGTGGTTCTTGATGTTTGTTGCCAAGTTTTCGTTTTTTTCAGCTATTTCCAACTTTTGTACGACAGTCCAACCGTGGTCCGGCTTCCCCTTGGCCGCTTTTCCCCCTCTATTTCACGCCGATCAAGGATAGACCATGCGCCTACCTTTGCCCTCCGATCTGCCCGTCACCCTGCAACCACTGGTCGTTCGCAACCGGCAATTCATCAGCGATGCCGTGGCTGCCCACCCCGATCTTGACCTGAACGGTTGGAGCCCAGCCCATCGGCAACAGTTCGATCAGGTTGCCGCCGCCAGCGATTATGTCCTGGGGGTGGCCCAGCGCGACCCGGCCATGCTGTTTGCCCTGCTGGCCAGTGGCGAGTTGGAGCGGCGTTACGCCCCGGGTGAGTTGCGCGGGCAAATTGCCGAGGCTGCCCAGGCGGCGCAGAGCGAAGACGAACTGGCGCGTAACCTGCGCCGCGCGCGCAACCGCCAGCAGCTGCGCATCATCTGGCGCGACATCACCCGCCAAGCCGAGCTGGGCGAAACCTGCCGCGACCTGTCGGACCTGGCCGATGCGGCCATCGACGAAGCCTACCAATGGCTGTATCCGCGCCATTGCCAGCAGTTCGGCACGCCCATCGGCAACCGCAGCGGCCAGCCGCAGCACATGGTGGTGCTGGGCATGGGCAAGCTTGGGGCGGTGGAGCTGAACCTGTCGTCGGACATCGACCTGATCTTCGGCTTCCCCGAAGGCGGCGAAACCGAAGGGGTGAAGCGCTCGCTGGATAACCAGGAGTTCTTTACCCGCCTTGGCCAACGGCTGATCAAGGCACTGGACCCAGTGACCGTCGACGGCTTTGTGTTCCGCGTCGACATGCGCCTGCGCCCGTATGGTTCGGCCGGCGCACTGGTGCTCAGCTTCAACGCACTGGAGCAGTACTACCAGGACCAGGGCCGCGACTGGGAGCGCTACGCGATGATCAAGGCGCGGGTAGTGGCGGGCGACCAGGCCGCCGGCGCGCAGTTGCAGGAAGTACTGCGCCCGTTCGTGTACCGCCGATACCTGGATTTTTCCGCGATCGAAGCGCTGCGCACCATGAAGCAACTGATCCAGCAGGAAGTGCGGCGCAAGGGCATGGCCGACAACATCAAGCTGGGTGCCGGTGGCATCCGAGAGGTGGAATTCATCGCCCAGGCCTTCCAGCTGATCCACGGCGGGCGCGACCTCAGCCTGCAGCAGCGGCCGTTGCTCAAAGTGCTGGCCACGCTGGAAGGCCAGGGTTATCTGCCGCCGGCAGTGGTCGCCGAGCTGCGCGAGGGCTATGAATTCCTGCGTTACACCGAGCACGCCATCCAGGCCATCGCCGACCGCCAGACGCAGATGCTGCCCGAGAGCGAGACCGACCAGGCGCGGGTGGCGTATATCCTTGGCTTTGCCGACTGGCAGAGCTTCCACGACCAGCTGATGTACTGGCGTGGCCGTATCGACTGGCACTTCCGCCAGGTCATCGCCGACCCGGATGATGAAGACGGCGAGGGCGAGCTGGTGGTGGGGGGCGAGTGGTCGCCGCTGTGGGAGCAGGCGCAGGATGAAGAAGCCGCTGGCCGGCAGCTGCAAGAAGCCGGCTTCAAACAGCCCGTCGAGGCCTTGCGGCGCTTGGCCGGGTTGCGCTCCAGCCCACAGCTGCGCTCGATGCAGCGCATTGGCCGTGAGCGCCTGGACGCATTTATTCCACGGTTGCTGGCCCAGGCGGTGGAGCATGACAACCCCGACCTGGTGCTGGAGCGGGTGTTGCCGCTGGTCGAGGCCGTGGCGCGGCGCTCGGCCTACCTGGTGCTGCTGACCGAAAACCCAGGTGCCTTGCGCCGCCTGCTGACCCTGTGCGCTGCCAGCCCATGGATTGCCGAGCAGATCGCGCTCTACCCGCTGCTGCTTGATGAGCTGCTCAATGAAGGCCGCTTGTTCAGCCCGCCCTTGGCGCCAGAGCTGGCCAGTGAGCTGCGCGAACGCCTGACGCGTATCCCCGAGGACGACCTCGAGCAGCAGATGGAAGCGCTGCGCCACTTCAAACTGGCCCATAGCCTGCGCGTAGCTGCTTCGGAAATCAGCGGCAACCTGCCGCTGATGAAAGTCAGCGACTACCTGACCTGGCTGGCCGAAGCCATTCTCGACCAGGTGCTGGCCCTGGCCTGGCGCCAGACCGTGGCCCGCCACGGCCAGCCCAAGCGCAGCGACGGCAGCCTGTGCGACCCCGGGTTCATCATCATTGGTTACGGCAAGGTCGGCGGCCTGGAGCTTGGCCACGGTTCGGACCTGGACCTGGTGTTTATCCATGACGGCGACCCGCAGGCCGAAACCGACGGCGCCAAGCCGATCGACAGCGCGCAGTTCTTCACGCGCCTGGGCCAGCGCATCATTCACTTGCTGACCACCCAGACCAACTCGGGCCAGCTGTATGACGTGGACATGCGTTTGCGCCCGTCCGGCGCCTCGGGGCTGCTGGTCAGCTCGCTGGGCGCGTTCGAGCGTTACCAGCAGAACGAGGCCTGGACCTGGGAACACCAGGCGCTGGTACGGGCGCGGGTGCTGGTGGGCTGCAAGCAGGTCGGCACGGCGTTCGAAGGTGTGCGCGCCAAGGTGCTCGGCCAGCCCCGCGACCTGGAAAAACTGCGCGGCGAAGTGAGTGACATGCGCGCCAAGATGCGTGACAACCTGGGTACCAAGGCGACGGCTGCCGGTACTGCGGCCAACGCCTTCGAGGCCGGTGTGCCCTTCGATATCAAGCAGGATGCAGGCGGTATCGTCGATATCGAATTTATGGTGCAATACGCCGCTTTGGCCTGGTCCCACGACCACCCGGCCATACTCCGATGGACCGATAACATCCGCATTCTGGAAGAGCTGGAGCAGGCGAACTTGATGCCGGCCAGTGACGCGGTGCTGTTGCGTGAAGTGTACAAGGCGTTCCGCTCGGCTTCGCACCGCCAGGCTTTGCAGAAGCAGGCCGGGGTGATCGATGCGGCGCAGTTTGCCGACGAGCGCCGCGAAGTGCGGCGGATCTGGGGTGAATTGGGGTTGGCTTGAAGGTCCCGCAGGGGCCGCGATCAGCCATGGACCTGCCTGAGTGGTACACTGTCCGCCACATAGCCTGAATATAAAGAGGGGAGGCCAGGCTGTACCACAGCCTGTAGCCTCCCCGAGCGTTTCTGGACTAAGCATGAGAATACTGATCATTGGCCCCAGCTGGGTCGGCGACATGGTGATGGCGCAGACCCTGTTCCAGTGCCTGAAACAGCAGCACCCCGACTGCGTGATCGACGTACTGGCCCCCGAGTGGAGCCGGCCGATCCTGGAGCGCATGCCTGAAGTGCGCCAGGCCTTGAGCTTCCCGCTCGGCCACGGCGCGCTGGAGCTGGCCACGCGCCGGCGCATCGGCAAGTCCCTGGCCGGCCAGTATGACCAGGCCATTTTGCTGCCCAACTCGCTGAAGTCGGCATTGGTGCCGTTCTTTGCCGGCATCCCCAAACGCACCGGCTGGCGCGGCGAAATGCGCTTCGGCCTGTTGAACGATGTGCGCAAACTGGACAAGGCCCGCTACCCGCTGATGATCGAGCGCTTCATGGCCCTGGCCTACGCCCCCGGCGCTGAGCTGCCGCAGCCGTACCCGCGCCCCAGCCTGCAGATCGAAGCGCAAAGCCGTGACGCCGCCCTGGCCAAGTTCGGCCTGGAGCTGGACCGCCCGGTGCTGGCGCTGTGCCCTGGCGCCGAGTTTGGCGAGGCCAAGCGCTGGCCCGCCGAGCACTATGCCGCCGTGGCCGACGCGATGATCCGCCAGGGCTGGCAGGTGTGGCTGTTCGGCTCGAAGAACGATCACCCGGTCGGCGAGCAGATACGTGACCGGCTGATCCCGGGGTTCCGTGAAGAATCGTCCAACCTGGCCGGTGAAACTTCGCTGGCCGAAGCCATCGACCTGATGTCCTGCGCCCATGCCGTGGTGTCCAACGACTCCGGCCTGATGCACGTGGCCGCAGCCCTGAATCGCCCATTGGTGGCGGTGTACGGCTCGACCTCGCCCGGCTTCACCCCGCCGCTGGCCGAACAGGTAGAAGTAGTGCGCACGGGCATCGAGTGCAGCCCATGCTTTGACCGCACCTGCCGCTTCGGCCACTACAACTGCCTGCGCCTGCTGGAACCGGGCAAAGTCATCGCCGCCCTGCACAGCCTGAGCGGGCCGGACCTGATCGATACCGTGGCCGAGGTCGACTAAGTGCGGGTACTGATCATCAAGACCTCGTCGCTGGGTGATGTGATCCACACCCTGCCGGCACTCACCGATGCCGCTCATGCCATTCCGGGTATCCGTTTCGACTGGGTAGTTGAAGAAGGCTTCGCCGAAATCCCCAGCTGGCACCCGGCGGTCGACCAAGTGATCCCGGTGGCCATCCGCCGCTGGCGCAAGAACGTGTGGCAAACCATCAAGAGTGGTGAGTGGAAGGCGTTCAAGCAACGGGTGCGCGAGCGCAAGTACGATCTGGTTATCGATGCCCAGGGCTTGGTCAAGTCGGCCTGGCTGACCCGCTACGTGAAGGCCACGGTCGCCGGCCTGGACCGTTATTCGGCACGCGAAGGCTGGGCAAGCCGCTTCTACGACCGACGCCTTTCGGTTGCCACCGGCCAACACGCCGTGGAACGGGTACGCCAGCTGTTCGCCATGGCCCTGGCCTACGACCTGCCGGAGGGCATTGGCAACTACGGCCTGGACCTCGACCGCCTGCAGTTGCCGCCGGCTGCGCCTTATGTGGTGTTCCTGCACGGTACCACCTGGGCGACCAAACATTGGCCCGAAGCCTACTGGCGCGAACTGGCCGAGCGCATGGGCCGGCGTAAGCTGGAAGTGCGTCTGCCCTGGGCAACCCGGCCGAGAAGGCGCGGGCCGAGCGTATCGCTCAGGGCTTGAACAACTGCCAGGTGCTCCCCAAATTGAACCTTGCCGGCGTCGCGCGCGTACTGGCGGCGGCAAAAGCCTGCGTGGCGGTCGACACCGGCCTTGGCCACCTGGCGGCGGCACTCGATGTGCCCACCATTTCGCTGTTCGGCCCGACCAACCCGGGCCTGACTGGCGCCTACGGACGGACCCAGATTCACCAGGCCAGTGACTGGCCATGCGCTCCCTGCCTGCAGAAGAAGTGCACCTACAAACCGAGCGCCGACGACCTGCGCCGGTTCGATCTGAAACGCGAGTGGCCGCTGTGCTTCACTCGCCTGAATCCCGAGCATGTGGCGGGCCGCTTGAGCGCGTTGCTGCTGGCTGAGGATGTCCGTTGATGCAACTGGCTTTCGTGCTTTACAAATATTTCCCCTTCGGCGGGCTGCAGCGCGATTTCATGCGCATTGCCCTGGAATGCCAGAAGCGGGGCCACCAGATCCGTGTGTACACGTTGATCTGGGAGGGTGACATTCCGCCGGGCTTCGAAGTGCTGGTGGCGCCGGTGAAAGCGATTTTCAACCACCGCCGCAATGAGAAACTCAGTGCCTGGATGGCCGCCGACCTGGCCAAGCGCCCGGTCGACCGCCTGATCGGCTTCAACAAAATGCCGGGCCTGGATGTGTACTACGCTGCCGACGGCTGCTTCGAGGACAAGGCGCAGACCTTGCGCGGTGGCTTGTACCGCCGCTGGGGCCGCTACCGGCACTTTGCCGAGTATGAGCGCGCGGTGTTCGCCAAGGACGCCCATACCGAAGTGTTGATGATTTCCGAAGTGCAGCAGCCGCTGTTCATCAAGCACTACGGCACCCCGGTGGAACGCTTCCACCTGCTGCCACCGGGTATTTCCCAGGACCGCCGTGCGCCGGCCAATGCCGCCGAGATTCGCGCCGAGTTTCGCAAGGAATTCAACCTGGGCGAGGATGACCTGCTGCTGGTTCAGATTGGTTCGGGCTTCAAGACCAAGGGTGTGGACCGCAGCCTCAAGGCCCTGGCCGCGCTGCCGTCGGCCCTGCGCAAACGCACGAAGCTGATGGTGATCGGCCAGGACGACCCCAAGGTGTTCCAGCTGCAAAGCGCCACCCTGGGCCTGGGCGACCAGGTGCAGTTCCTCAAGGGCCGCAGCGACATTCCGCGCTTCCTGCTGGGTGCCGACCTGCTGATTCACCCGGCGTACAACGAGAACACCGGTACAGTGCTGCTCGAAGCGCTGGTGGCCGGTCTGCCGGTGCTGGTGTCCAAGGTGTGCGGCTACGCCCACTACATCGCCGAGGCCGACAGTGGCCTGGTGCTGGACGAGCCGTTCGAGCAGGAACAGCTCAACGGTTACTTGCAGCGCATGCTCGAAGACCCGCAGGCCCGCGCCAGCTGGTCGCGCAACGGCCTGGCATATGCAGAAACCGCCGATCTGTACAGCATGCCGCAGCATGCTGCCGACGTGATCCTGGGGCAGAAAACCGCATGAAGCTGATAGTGGCCGAACCCTTCAAACGCCTGTGGGCCGGGCGTGATGCCTTCGACGCCGTAGAAGCGCTGCAAGGCGAGGTCTATCGCGAACTGGAAGGGCGCCGCACGCTGCGTACCGAGGTGGAGGGCGAGGGGTTCTTCGTCAAGATCCACCGCGGCATTGGCTGGGGCGAAATCTTCAAGAACTTGTTCACGGCCAAGCTGCCAGTGCTCGGCGCCGGCCAGGAGTGGCGGGCCATCCAGCGCCTGCATGAGGTGGGTGTGCCGACCATGACCGCCGTCGCCTACGGCGAGCGCGGCAGCAACCCGGCCACGCAGCACTCGTTCATCATCACCGAAGAACTGGCGCCAACCATCAGCCTTGAAGACTACAGCATCGACTGGGTCAAGCAGCCGCCCGAGCCGCGCCTGAAGCGCGCGCTGATCGCCGAAGTGGCGAAGATGACTGGCGGTATGCACCGCGCTGGGGTCAACCACCGCGACTGCTATATCTGCCATTTCCTGCTGCACACCGACCGACCGGTGACGGCGGATGACTTCAAACTGTCGGTGATCGACCTGCACCGCGCGCAAACCCGGGCGACAATCAGCCGCCGCTGGCGTGACAAGGACCTGGCCGCGCTGTACTTCTCGGCGCTGGACATCGGCCTGACCCAGCGCGACAAGCTGCGTTTCCTGCGCGGTTACTTCCAGCGCCCGCTGCGCCAAGTCCTCAAGGACGAAGCCGCGTTGCTCGCCTGGTTGGAGCGCAAGGCGCAGAAACTCTACGATCGCAAGCAACGCTATGGGGATGCACTCTGATGGCGAGTTGGACACTGGCGCCGGGTTACGAACACCTGGCGACGGACTTCGGCAGCCTCGATGCGGTATTTGCCATCCAGGGCGAACGCCTGACCCGCGACCCGCTCAGCGAAGTGGTCCGTATCGAACGCAGCGGGGTCAACTACTACGTCAAGCGCTACACCGGGGCCGGCAAGCACATGCGTCGCTACCTGGGCCGGCCGCGCATCAAGGCCGAATGGCAGAACCTCAAACAGTTCGCCAAGTGGGGCATCCCCACTGCTGAGGTGGTGGCCTGGGGCCTGGAGCGCAACGGCCTGGCATTTGGCCGTGGGGCGATGATCACCCGTGAACTGCCGCGCACCGAAGACCTGTCGGCACTGGCCGAGCGCCACGATGCGCGCCTGGCCGACCGTGCCTGGGTCGACCATGTCAGCCGTCAGCTGGCGCGCCATACCCGGGTAATGCACGAGCACCGTTTCGCCCACAACGACCTGAAGTGGCGCAACCTGCTGGTCGATGACCAGGGCACGCTATTCTTCATCGACTGCCCCACCGGCGACTTCTGGCGCGGTTTCATGTGGCGACACCGGATGATCAAGGACCTGGCATGCCTGGACAAGGTGGCCAAATACCACCTGTCCGCCACCCAACGCCTGCGCTTCTACCTGCAATACCGTGGCCGCGACCGGCTGAATGTGCGCGACAAGAAGCGCATTCGCCAGGTATTGGGCTTTTTCGAGGGAAGGGAATGACCGATTACCTGGCCAGCGCGGACCTCGCGCTGCTCAAACGCCATGGCCTGGACGACTTCGAGGCGCTGTGGGCGCTGCAACTCGAGGCTGTGGACGAACCCAACACCGGCCGTGGCGGCTGGAGCAGCGTGTTTCGCCTGGAACTCGAAGGCAAGGGCTACTACCTCAAGCGCCAGAGCGACTACCTGACCCGCACCCTGCACCGGCCGTTCGGCGAGCCGACCTTTGCCCGTGAGTTTCGCAACATCAGCCGCTACCAGAAGCTGCACATTCCTGCGTTGCAGGCAGTGTTCTATGGTGAGCGCAAGCAGGGCGGCAAGCACCGGGCCATCCTGATGACCCGCGCTTTGGACGAGTGGGCCGACCTCGACGGCCTGCTGGCCCAATGGCCACAGCTGGGCGACGCCGAACGCAACGGTATCCTGCAGGCCTGCGGCCAGCTGGCGCGCACACTGCACAGCGCCGGCCAGGTGCATGGCTGCTTCTACCCCAAGCACATCTTCCTGCGCCAACGCCGCGACGGTTGGGACGCGCAGTTGATCGACCTGGAAAAGACCCGGCCATTGCTGTTCGGCATGCGCGACCGCCTCAAGGACCTGGAGCCGCTGCTGCGCCGCGCCCAGGCCTGGAGCGAGCAGGATGTGCGTACCTTGCTGGCCACGTACCTGGCACAGCCGGCCGATGGTTCGCTGGTGAATACCTGGCTGCAACGCCTGACGCAACGCCGTCGTGAAAAAGAGGCCCGCTGATGCGTTTGTCTGAATTGAAAGATGCCGGCCGCAACCCGTCGTTGCCGCTGAGCATCACCCTGGCCGATGCCGCTGGCAGCGCTGACCTGCAACTGCTCAGCTTGCTGCGCGTGTTGCCAGGCCAGCGTTATGTGGGCGCTGGTGTGTGGCGCGGCACCCCGGTGCTGGCCAAGTTGCTGGTAGGCGGCAACGCGGCTAGGCATTTCCAGCGCGAGCTGCAAGGTGTGAAGTTGCTGGCCGAGCAGGGCCTGACCACGCCCAAGCTGCTGGCCGACGGCCTCAAGGAAGGCGAAGGCGGCTGGCTGCTGTTCGAATTCCTCGACGGTGCCGAAAGCCTGGCCGATGCCTGGGCCGCAGTTGAAAACCTGCCCGTGCTGGGTGACGAACAGCACCTGGTGCTAGGCGAAGCGCTCACCGCCGTTGCGCACATGCACGCCCAAGGCCTGTGGCAGGAAGACTTGCACCTGGACAACCTGCTGCGCCATGGCGGCAAGTTGTACTTGATCGACGGCGCTGGCATCAAGGCCGAAACACCTGGCCAACAGTTGTCGCGTCCGCGTGTGCTGGAAAACCTCGGCGTGTTCTTCGCCCAATTGCCCAAGCGCCTGGAGCCGTTCATCGAAGAGCTGCTGGTGCACTACCTGCTGGCCAATGCCGAGCATGCGCTACCGCTGGAAGCCCTGCAGAAACAGGTAGACAAGGTGCGCAACTGGCGGCAGAAGGACTACCTGGAAAAGGCCGGCCGCGAGTGCAGCTTGTTCAGCGTCCAGCGCAGCCTCTCGGGGTTGCAGGCGATCCGCCGCAGTGAAGTCAGTGCCATGCAGCCGGTGCTGGCGCAGGCCGATACGCTGATCGACAAGGGCCATCTGTACAAGACCGGTGGCGCCGCCAGTGTGGCACGCATCGAAGTGAACGGTCGTCAGCTGGTGCTCAAGCGCTACAACATCAAGAACACCGCGCATTGGTTCAAACGCTTTTGGCGCCCGAGCCGTGCCTGGCATTCGTGGATCGAGGGCCATCGTCTGGAGTTCCTCGACATTGCCACACCCAAACCGTTGGCGGTGCTGGAGCAACGGGTCATGGGGCTGCGCAGCCGTGCTTACCTGGTGACCGAGTACGTCGATGGCCCGGACCTCACCGCGTGTTTCGCACCGTTCGTGGAGAACGGCGATGCACCGGAGGAACAGGTAGACGCCCTGGTGCATGTGATGCAGCAGCTGATCCGCGAACGCATCAGCCATGGCGACTTCAAGGGCCATAACCTGTTCTGGGACAACGGCCGGTGGTCGCTGATCGACCTCGACGCCATGTGCCAGCACGCTACCCAGCTCAGCTTCGCCCCGGCCTACGCCCGTGACCGGGCGCGGCTGCTGCGTAACTGGCCGAGCGGCAGTGCCTTGCATCAGCGGCTAGACCGGCTGCTGCCCAAGCTGGCCGAATGATCCGCGGGTAATCGTTCGGCAACACCCGGTTTCAGCGGGCTACCTCAGCGGCGCCACAGGCCGCGTATCGAGAACCACGCAGGTAGCCCAAGGCCTAGCCAGGACAATCCATCCCAGCCGCCATCACCGAGCAAGGCGGCGAACAGCCCCAGGGCGCCCAGCAAGGCGATCAGCGCCGGCCAGGCGAAAATGCGCGCAGTGGTTTGCGACTTGTGGCTCATGCACGCGCCTCCCTGGGCTTGCGCTGCTTGCCCCACCACAGGTACAGGCCGCTGCAGAGCACGATGATGGTCAGCACGTCGAGCACCGCCCAGAGGATTTGCATCGGCCGCCCGCCGTAGTCGCCGAAATGCAAGGGTTGCGACAGGCCCATGGCGTCCATGTACCAGGGGCGCTCGCCGACCGCTGTCACCTCAAGGGTGCGGGCATCGATCAGTACCGGCGTGAACAGGTGCGAGCTCAGGTGCGTGGCACCGTTCATGAACACCGCATAGTGGTGCTCGCTGGAGAAGCGCGTGCCGGGGAAGGCGATGAAATCCGGGCGCATGCCGGGGGCGGCCTGTTCGGCAATTTCCAGCAGGCGTGTGGCGGGTGCGCGCTCGGTGAGCGGCGGGGCGTCGCGGTAGGGGGCAACCATGGCGGCCAGGCTGTCGTTGCGCCAAGCCGCGATGACCAGGTCGGACAGGGCGCTGATCACACCGGTCACGCCTACCGTCAATGCCCAGGCCAGGGTGACCACGCCAATCAGGTTGTGCAGGTCCAGCCAGCGCAGGCGGCGGGACTTTTCGTGGCGCACGGTGCCGAAGTCCAGGCGGCGCATGAACGGCGCATAGAGCACGGTGCCAGAAACGATCGCGACGATGAACAATACACCCATGAAGGCCAGCAGCAGTTTGCCGGGCAAGCCGGCGAACATGTCCACGTGCAGGCGCAGCATCACCATCATGAAGCCGCCATTGGCGGCGGGCATTGCCACTGCTTCGCCGGTGCGGGCGTCGAGCATGAAGGTGTGCGACAGGTTGGGGTCGGTGCCAGCGGTGGCGGCGGTGATGGCCACCACGCCGTTGGGTTCGTCCTCTTCGTAGCCAAAGTACTGCATGACCTCGCCGGGTCGGTGCTGCTGCGCTTTGAGTACGAGCTGCTGCAAATCGAGGTGTGGGGTGCCTGCTGGCATTTCACGCAGTTCGGGGGCGTCGCCGAGCAGGTGTTCGAGTTCGTGGTGGAAGATCAGCGGCAGGCCGGTGATTGCCAGTAACAGCAGGAACAGGGTACAGACCAAGCTGCTCCAGGTGTGGATCACGGACCAGCGGCGGATGGTTGGGCTTTTCATCACGGTACCGATTGTTGTCTGTTGGAGCCTGGGGCCGCAAAGCGGCCCCAGCTCACTCAGAACTTGTAAGTGGCGCTGGCGACAACGCTGCGCTCATCGCCGTAGTAGCAGTAGTACGAGTCACAGGTAGAGAGGTAATCCTTGTTCAACAGGTTGGTGGCAGTGACCGCCACCGACGCGCCCTTCAGGCTGGTGTCCAGGCGACCCAGATCGTAGTGCACGGATGCATCGAACACCGTGTAGGCCTTGGCCTTGCCCAGGTAGGTATTGCCTTGGTCGCCATAGGTATTGCCGGTGTAACGCGCGCCTAGGCCAATGCCAAAGCCGTCGAGCACGCCGGAGTGCCAGGTGTAGTCACCCCATACCGAGGCTTGCTGGTTCGGCATCAGCTGGAGGCGGTTGCCTTTGTACAGGCCGTCCTGTACTTCAGATTTTGCCAGGGTGTAAGCGGCAATCACTTTCAGGTTTTCGGTAACGTCGGAAACCGCTTCAAGCTCCAGGCCGTGAACTTTCACTTCGCCGGTCTGGCTGGTGACGGTTACGCCACCGACGTTGTTGGTGACCGAGACGTTCTTCTGGGTCAGGTCATACACGGCTGCCGACAGCAGGGTGTTGGAGCCCGGTGGTTGGTACTTGATGCCCAGCTCCCACTGCTGGCCTTCGGTCGGCTTGAGCGACTCGGTCGCTGAAGCGCTGGCATTGCTGGTAGGTTGGAACGACTCGGCATACGACAGGTACGGCACGAAGCCCGAATCGAAGACATAGCTGATGGCCGCGTTGCCGCTGAACTTCTTGTCGCGCTGGGTATTGGTGGCATCGCCCTGGTTGAAGTACTTGGTACCGGTATGCACCCAGTCCTCACGACCGCCCAAGGTCAGGCGCCAGTTGCCAAGCGCCATCTGGTCCTGGACATACAAGCCGGTCTGACGGGATTTCTGGTTGTAGTCGTAGAACGCCGTGGAGCGGTCCGGGCGAGTGATCGGCACCCCGTAGACCGGGTTGATGACATTGCTGTCCGGCACGTTGAAGCCGAAGATCGACAGGTAATTGGTGTTGATGCGCTGGTGGTCCAGGCCGAGCAGCAGGGTGTGGCTGATGTCGCCAGTGGTGAAGTCGGCCTGGAAGTTGTTGTCCACGGCGAACTGGCTGATGTCTTCGTCCGTGTTGGTGGACATGCGGCTGACCGTGCCATCGTCTTTCACCGGGCCACCGGGCTCGTAATAGCTGCCGGGCGTGATGGTCTGGAACGACAAGTCCGTCTTGGTGTAGCGCAGGTTCTGACGGAACTGCCAGACGTCGTTGATACGGTGCTCGAAGGCATAGCCCAGCGCGTAATAGGTGCGGTCGTAGAACTCGTAGTCCGGGTCACCGAGGTTCTTGTGGTGCGAGATTTTGCCGAATGGCATGTCGATCTTGGTGCCCTGGATAGGGCGGAACTGGCTGGTGGCACCGGTATCGTCGCGGGTGAACTGGGTGAGCAAGGTCAGCGTCGTGTCCTCGTCGATGTTCCAGGTCAGGCTCGGGGCAATGTTGTAGCGCTTGTCGTCGATGTGGTCGATCTGCGTGCCGCCGTCGCGGATTACCCCACTGACGCCATACAGAAAGCGGCCTTCATCGTCGATTTTGCCGGTGCTGGCGAAGTTGATCTGGCGATGGTTGTCGCTGCCGTACTGCAGTTCGATCTCATGCTCGCTTTCTGCTTGTGGGCGACGGCTGACCATGTCCAGCAGGCCGCCGGGTGGGGTCTGGCCATACAGCGAGGACGCCGGGCCGCGCAACAGGGCAAGGCGGTCGAGGTTCCAGGTTTCGGCTTTCGGGTTGGCGTACACACCGCGTGGCAGTGGCAGGCCGTCGAGGAACTGAGTGGGCTCGAAACCGCGCACGCGCATCCAGTCGTAGCGCGTGTCGCTGCCGAAGCTGGCGGACACGATGCCAGGCATGTAGCGCACGGCATCATCCAGGCTGTGCACGCCGCGGTCTTTCATCTGCTCGCGAGTGGCGACGGAAATGGAGCGAGGGACTTCGACCAGCGCGGTGTCGGTCTTGGTGCCAGCGGCGGTGCGCTTGGCCAGGTATCCGTCTACCGGGCCCCAGGCGTTTTCAGAAACGCTCGCCGCGTCTACTGTGGTTTCTGGTAGCGCCAGGGTGCCATCCGGGACGGCCACCAGGCTGTAGCTGCCCGCGCTGCTCTGTTGCAACTGCAGGCCAGTACCGCGCAGGGCGGCTTGCAGGGCGCCGAGGCCGTCGTACTGGCCGCTTACCGGGGCCGAGGAGCGGCCGCTGACCAGTGCCGGGTCGATGGCCAAGGCAATACCGGCCTGGCTGGCGATCTGGTTGAGGGTGGTGGCCAGTGGCGCGCTGGGCAGGTTGTAGGCGCGCGGAGCGGACTGCTCGGCGGCGAACAAGGCAGTGCTGGCCAGCGGTGCGGCCACGGCGATGGCCAGGGCCATCAGGCTGGGGCGCAGGATACGATCTACGGCACGGGACATGCGGCGGTTCCTCGACGGGTAAGTGCTTGCTGCTTCCTTGCCGAGCGAGATTTGAAAAGTGACAGGGTGAATCTGAAAAAAAGTGAGAATTATTTGAAATTGGTTTTTGCCTGCATTGGCCGCTTCGCGGTTAACCCGCCCCCACAGGTGTTTCACACGGCCTGAAACGGGTGGGGGGCTGTGGGAAAGGGGTCACCCGCGATGAGGGCGGTGCGGGTTTATTTGGGAACGACGTTGACCCACCACTGGGTATGCCGCTCGATCTTCACCGGTAATGCCGGCACTAGCGATGCCAGCGCCAGATCGGTGTCGGTCAGCGGGAAGCTGCCGGTCACGCGCAGGTTGGCGACCCTGGCGTCCACCCCGAGGTAGCCGCTGCGGTACTGGCCCAGCGCGGCCAGCAGGTCGCCCAGGCGCACGTTGTCGACCACCAGCATGCCGCGGGTCCAGGCATCGGCACCGGCTGGCACCGTGCCGACCTGGCCGAGGCCGTTGGCATTCATCAGCACTTGCTGGCCTTCACGCAGCACGTGTTCGTCGCCGCTGTTATGCGGCATGGCGGCGACCGAGGCTTGCAGCACTTCCAGGCGTGTACCTTCAGCTTCGCGGCGTACCAGGAAGCGTGTGCCCAATGGCCGCAGGCGACCGTCGTCGGTGCGCACCAGCAGCGGGCGCGGGTCCTGGTGGCCGGTTTCGACCGAGATTTCGCCCTGGTGCAGCACAATCACCCGTTGTTCGCCGGCATAGTCGATATCCACGGCGGTGTGGGTGTTCAGGCTCAGCAGTGTGCCGTCTTCCAGGCGCAAGGTACGCAGTTCGCCCGTGGCGGTGCGCTGGTCGGCCAGCCAGTAGCTGGGCGCCAGCGACGGGGCACCGACCCAGGCCAGCAGCGAACCGAGCAGGAACATACCGGCCAGCCCGCCGCCAACCTTGCCGATGCGTCGCCGCAGGCCGACACGCGATTGCAGCAGGGCCTGGCGTGCCGGGCCGGCCGCAGCACTGACACGTTGGTCCATGGCGCCCAGCTGGCGCCAGGCACGCGCGTGTTCTTCGCTGGCGGCATGCCAACGCATGAACGCGTTGCGCTCATCCGGTGTGCCGCTGGCGTCGTCGAGGCTGAGTTTCCAGGCGATGGCGGCTTCCAGTACCCGGGACGAAACCGGTGCGTTGCTCACGTCGGCTCCCCGTACAGGGCCACGTAGCACTGGCGCATGCCTTGGGCGATGTACTGGCGCACACGCGATACCGAAACGCCCAGGCGCTCGGCGATTTCGGCATGGCCCATGCCGTCCAGCCGGTTATGCAGGAACGCCGCGCGGGCCTTGCTCGACAGCTTGCCGAGCAGGCGGTCGATGGCCTTGAGGTCTTCGAGGATCAGGTGCTGCACTTCTGGCGAGGGGTGTTCGGCTTCCGGGATCAGCGCCAGCTCGGCCAGGTAGGCCTGTTCCAGCGCGGCGCGGCGAAAGTGGTCGAACATCAGCCCCTTGGCCACGGCGGCGAGAAAGGCGCGGGGTTCGCGGGGTGTGTCCAGTCGCTCGCGACCCAGCAGGCGCACGAAGGTGTCCTGGCTCAGGTCTTCGGCACGTTGGCGGCAGGCCATGCTGCGTTGCAGCCAGGCGAGCAGCCAGCCGCGATGGTCGCGGTACAGCGAATCGACCAGATCGGCGTGTGGGCTCTGTGCAGAAGACAAGCAGCGTCCCCCGGAACGAATGTATTAACTAACGATAATTATTCGCGATTGTTGCAGAGGGGAGGGGGTGGGTGCAATGGACGCTTATCGGATTGCCATCATGGGGAAGGGTGATGGGATTGGCTTGAGTGTTTTAGCGCCTGTGAAATCGAGCGCCCCCGGGCGGCGCTCGATTTGACAGGCCCTGCCGCACTCAAACCCTACAAACCGTGACTTTGCACGTTGCGCCGCCGCCACCTGCGCAGTCGCTGTTCCAGCTGCAACGGGCTGTCCAACTGCTGGCGCCGGGCCTGGCTGAACAGGATCAGTGCCAGCTCTGCAGTCACCTGGGCATCGGCGCTGGCGTGGTGGCGCTCTTCCACTTGCAAGCCAAAGCGCGCCACCCAGTCATCCAGCCCGGCTTCGCGCAACACCGTGTCGGGGTTGAGCATCGGCGCAAGCTCGGCAACGTCGAGAAAAACAGATTGCAAGCGATGACCAAGGCTTTCCTTCAACGCCCGTGCCAGCATGCGCTGGTCGAATGGCGCGTGAAACGCCAGCACCGGGCTGTCGCCCATGAAATCGAGCAAATCCAGCAAGGCCTCGGCTGGGTCGCAACCTGCAGCCAGAGCGCTGGGGCCCAAGCCGTGGATCAGCACGCTGGCGTTGGTTTTCTGCAACGGCCGGTGCAAGGTGCGCTCGAACTGCTGGGCAAAGTCGATGGCACCGTCCTCGATGGCCACCGCCCCGATCGACAGCACCTGGTCACGGTTGGGGTTGAGCCCGCTGGTTTCCAGGTCCAGCACCACCCAGCGCTGCTCGCGCAAACTGCACACACCCAGGGGCGCCGGTTTGGCGTGTCGGGCCAGGCGCTGGCGCGTGATGGAGTCCAGTTCGGGCGCACTGGGGCGCAGCCAGGCGAACAGGCTCATAGCTGATACCGCAAGGCCAGACTGCTTTGCAGGCGCTGGGCCTGACGCAGGGATTCGCGCAGGATGCGCCGGTCCAGGTGGTTGAGGTTGTCCGGGTCAAGCCGGTTGGAGTACGGCAGGTTGTCGCGGGTCTGGCGCTGGTGCTGCTGCATGCGGGTCTGCTGGATGAAGTGGTAGGCCTCTTCATAGGCGGCGCCGTCCAGCGGCTCGATCACGCCCTTGGCCACCAATTGGCGCAGGCGTTCCAGGGTATTGCAGGCGCCAATGCCATTGGCCAGGGCCAACAAGCGGGCGCCATCGACGAAGGGCGTCAGGCCCTGGACTTTGAGGTCGAGGGTGGCGGCCTTGTCGTTGCCCTGGCGGGTCAGCACGAACTCGCGCAGGCGACCTACCGGCGGGCGCTGGCGCAGAGCGTTGTCGGCCAGCATGCGTTGGAAGATGCGGTTGTCGGCGACCTGCTGAAGCAGGCCCTGGCGCAGTTGCTCGCAGCCTTGTTCGTCGCCCCACACTACCCGCAGGTCGAAGTAGATGCTCGAACCCAGCAGGTTTTCCGGGCTGGCTTCACGAACAAAGCCGGCAAAGCGCCGCGCCCATTCGCTGCGCGACAGGCACAAGTCAGGGTTGCCGGCCATGACGTTGCCCTTGCACAGGGTAAAGCCGCACTGGGCCAGGCACTGGTTGATGTATTGCGCCAGTGGCAGCAGGCGGGCGCGGATGGCGTCGGCCTCGGCCTTGTCGATGGCTTCGAAGAGGATGCCGTTGTCCTGGTCGGTATGCAGTGTCTGCTCGCGTCGCCCTTCGCTGCCAAAGCACAGCCAGCTGAAGGGCACGCCGGGGTCGCCACGCTCGGCCAGGGCCAGCTCGATCACCCGGCACACGGTGTGGTCGTTGAGCAGGGTGATGATCTGGGTGATCTGGGTCGACGATGCGCCATGGGCCAGCATGCGCTCGACCAGTTGGCTGATTTCACCGCGCAGCGAGACCAGGGTATCCAGCCGAGGCGCATGGCGAATGGTGCGCGCCAGGTGCACCAGGTCGACCCGTTGCAGAGAGAACAGGTCGCGCTCGGAAACCACCCCGCACAGGCGCCGGTTTTCCACCAGGCACACATGGGCAATATGCCGCTCGGTCATGGCCATGGCAGCGTCGAAGGCGCTGGCCTGGGGGCTGAGGTAGAACGGCTTGGCGGTCATGTGCCGGTCGATGGGCGCACCCAGGTCGGCATCCTCCGCGGCCACCACCTGGCGCAGGTCGCGCAGGGTGAATATGCCGGTGGGGTAGCGCTGCGGGTCGACCACCACGATGCTGCCCACCTGTTGCTCGTGCATCAGCCGCACGGCTTCGCGCAGGGACGTGTCGCCGCTGCACACCACCGGGTGACGCATGGCCAGTTCGCCCAGGGGGGTGTTCAACGAATACTGGGTGCCGAGGGTTTCCACCGCACGCTGGCGTACTTGCTGGTTGACCTGGTCAAGCAGGCTGCTCACTCCACGCAGGGCAAAATCCCGAAACACTTCAGACATCGAGAACACGCGGATGAACGCGGCCTTGTTCAACTGCAGGCAGAAGGTGTCTTCACCGGCCAGGTGCTCGGTGCGGGTCGCCCGCTCGCCCAGCAGGGCGGCCAGCGGGAAGCATTCGCCACTGGTGATTTCGAAGGTGGTCTCCACGCCAGGCTTGACCAGGTGCTGGCGCTCGCCAACCACGCGGCCCTGCTTGACGACGTAGAAGTGCTCGACCGGCCCATCGGCAGGTTTGACGATGCTTTCGCCACCGGCGTAGAAGCGCAGCTGGCACTGCTCGACCAGGTAGGCCAGGTGGCTGTGCTCCATCTGGTTGAACGGCGGAAAGCGCTGCAGAAACTGCAGGGTGCCTTGAATGTTCTGCAGTACTGCTGTCCTGCCCGCCTGGCTGTAGGCGTCCTTTTTGCTCATGAAACTGACCGTATCGCTACGCCGAACTATATATATCTATATATAGGTGCCGGCCCTGTTGTTTTCTGCCTCCATGGTCGGCTTGCGGCGGGGTGGTGCCCATTGGACGTAAGTCTATGAGTACCCCTGTCAGAGACCCGACGAAAGGCGAAACGGGTTACGCAAGTAATGCGGTCCTAATGCTGAAGCAGAATTTTTTTGACGAGATGGCCATGCCTGAGCAAACCGACATCCTGAGCGACGCCGAACGCGAGGCATTGGCCGTGGTGAGTGCGCCTGTCGCGCCAAAACCGTTGGTGTTGATCGTTGATGACAACCCAGTGAACAGCGAGGCTCTAGGCTATTACCTGAAAAGCAGGGGTATCGACAGCATGACCGCCGATGGTGCCCAGGAGGCTTTTTGGAAGTTGCACTGGGAACCCAGAATCGCACTGATGATCACGGATTTGCGCATGGAACCCAAGGACGGGATGGACTTGATCCGCCAGATACGCGAGTCAAAGTGGGCGGCGTTGTCGATCATCGTGGTGTCGGGCGACACCGATGTGAAAGAGGCGGTGGATGTGATGCACCTGGGAGTGGTGGATTTCCTGCTCAAGCCGGTGGACCTGGGCAAGCTGCTGGAACTGGTGAAAAAAGAACTGAAAATGCAGTGAAGCAGAAAGGGGCCGCAATGCGGCCCCTTGCGGTTTACAACCCGTTACGCGCCTTGAACTCGCGGCGACGGCGGTGCAGCACCGGCTCGGTATAGCCGTTCGGCTGCTTGCCACCTTCCACTACCAGCTCCACGGCCGCCTGGAACGCGACGTTGTCGTCGAAGTTCGGCGCCATCGGACGGTACAGGGCGTCGCCAGCGTTCTGCTGGTCAACCACCACGGCCATGCGCTTGAGGCTTTCCAGCACCTGCTCCTGGCTGACCACGCCGTGGCGCAGCCAGTTGGCCAGCAGCTGGGCGGAGATGCGCAGGGTGGCACGGTCTTCCATCAGGCCGACGTTGTTGATGTCCGGCACCTTCGAGCAACCCACGCCCTGGTCGATCCAGCGCACCACGTAGCCGAGGATGCCCTGGGCGTTGTTGTCCAGCTCGTTGCGGATTTCTTCGGCCGACCAGTTGGTGTCGGCGGCCAGCGGGATGGCCAGAATGTCGTCCACCGAGGCCGGGGTACGCGAAGCCAGTTCACGCTGACGCGCCTGCACGTCCACCTTGTGGTAGTGCAGGGCGTGCAGGGTGGCGGCAGTCGGCGACGGCACCCAGGCGGTGTTGGCACCGGCCAGTGGGTGGGCGATTTTCTGCTCGAGCATGGCTGCCATCAGGTCAGGCATGGCCCACATGCCCTTGCCGATTTGCGCACGGCCTTGCAGGCCGGTGGCCAGGCCAACGTCGACGTTGTTGTTCTCGTAGGCGCCGATCCATTTCTCGTTCTTCATGGCGCCCTTGCGCACCACGGCGCCGGCTTCCATCGAGGTGTGGATTTCATCGCCAGTGCGGTCGAGGAAACCGGTGTTGATGAACGCCACGCGCTCGGCGGCCGCCTTGATGCAGGACTTGAGGTTGACCGTGGTACGGCGCTCCTCGTCCATGATGCCGACCTTGACGGTGTTGCGCGGCATGCCCAGCAGGTCTTCGACCTGGCTGAAGATTTCGGCGGCGAAGGCCACTTCTTCCGGGCCGTGCATTTTCGGCTTGACGATGTACACGCTGCCGCTGCGGGTGTTCTTGCGGCTGGTGTTGCCGTTGAGGTTGTGCAGGGCGATCAGGTTGGTGAACAGGCCGTCCTGGATACCTTCGGGGATTTCGTTGCCTTGGGCATCGAGTACCGCCGGGTTGGTCATCAAGTGGCCAACGTTGCGCACGAACAGCAGCGAACGGCCGTGCAGCGTCACGCTGCCACCGTTGGGCGCGGCGTACTCGCGGTCCGGGTTCATGGTGCGGGTGAAGGTTTTGCCACCCTTGCTCACGGTTTCGGCCAGGTCACCTTTCATCAGGCCCAGCCAGTTGCGGTAGACAACGACCTTGTCGTCGGCGTCGACGGCGGCAACCGAGTCTTCGCAGTCCATGATGGTGGTCAGTGCCGACTCCATCAGGATGTCTTTCACGCTGGCGGCGTCGGTGCTGCCGACCGGGGTGTTGGCATCGACCTGGATTTCGAAGTGCAGGCCGTTGTGCTTGAGCAGCACAGCGGTCGGTGCGGCGGCGTCACCGTGGAAGCCGATCAGTTGGGCGTCGTCGCGCAGGCCGCTGTTGCTGCCACCTTTGAGGGCAACAACCAGCTTGCCGCCTTCGATGCGGTAGCCGGTGGAGTCGACGTGCGAGCCAGCGGCCAGTGGCGCGGCTTCATCGAGGAAGGCGCGGGCGAAGGCGATGACCTTGTCGCCACGGACCTTGTTGTAACCCTGGCCTTTTTCGGCGCCGCCTTCATCACTGATGGCGTCGGTGCCGTACAAGGCGTCGTACAGCGAACCCCAGCGGGCGTTGGCGGCGTTCAGGGCGAAGCGGGCGTTCATTACCGGCACCACCAGCTGCGGGCCGGCCATGTGGGCGATTTCTTCGTCCACGTTCTGAGTGGTGGCCTGGAAATCGTCAGCTTGTGGCAGCAGATAGCCGATTTCCTGGAGGAATGCTTTGTAGGCTACGGCGTCGTGGGCCTGGCCTTGGCGTGCCTGGTGCCAGGCGTCGATCTTGGCTTGCAGCTCGTCGCGCTTGGCGAGCAGGGCTTTGTTCTTTGGAGCGAGGTCATTGATGATCTTCTCTGCACCCGCCCAGAACTGCTCGGCGACGATGCCGGTCCCTGGGATGGCTTCGTTGTTCACGAAGTCGTACAGGACCTTGGCGACCTGAAGGCCACCGACTTGAACGTATCCAGTCATTGCTTGCCTCACTCTGCTCAGCTATTTCGCTCTTCTGTATTAAGCCTGTAGCGCTTCTCTAAACACGGCACCCGTGCGTGCTCCCCGGTTGTGCCGGGCGCGGCTGGGTGCGGCCGGCCAGACGGGCTGGCGGGCAGTGTGCGTATTTTCACAGGCGCCTTGGCAGACATCCAAACGACGTTTTGTAGTCCGCGCCACGGGATACTACATGAAGCAGTAGGCGGGGCAAAATCAGACTAAAAGCGCCGTTCTGCGACCCGTTGGTCGCGTATGGTCACGCTGGGAGTGGGTATGTTCGCAAAAAACAGGTGGATTGTTCCAGATAAATCTTGAAACAGTACACGATTCGTTGTGCGGATTGCCCTGCGGCAGGTTGCCGCGCCTTGCCTATACTGAGTCGATCCCCCGATTTTCTGCCGCCCGGCGCGGTTCGACACGAGGAAGGGCTTGTGGATCATCTTGTACTGACTGTTATTGCCCCTGACAAGGCCGGCCAGGTCGAACGCATTGCCCAGTGCATCGCCGACCACAGTGGCAATTGGCTGGAAAGCCGCATGTCGCGCATGGCCGGGCAGTTTGCCGGCATCTTGCGGGTGGCGGTGCCGGCCGAAAACTACGCAGAACTGGTGGCCTCACTGCAGGGGCTGGCCCGGTATGACATTCGCGTGCTGATTGCCGAAAGCGGGATCGAGCCGTCGTGTACCTGGAAGCCGATTGCCATGGAGCTGGTGGGTAATGACCGGCCGGGGATCGTGCGAGACATTACGCGGTTGCTGGCGGATCTGGGGGTGAACCTTGAGCGGTTCACCACTGAGGTGCGGCCTGCGCCGATGAGCAGCGAGCCTCTTTTCCATGCCGATGCGTTGCTGGCGCTGCCGTTGACCCTGTCGCTGGATGAACTGCAGCAAAAGTTGGAGAGCCTGGCGGATGACTTGATGGTGGAGTTGCAGTTGCGGGCGGAGGATTGATCCGAGATTGCCGGGGCCGCTGCTTTGCAGCCCATCGCGACACAAGGCCGCTCCTACAGGGGTTACGCGGTCCCCTGTAGGAGCGGCCTTGTGTCGCGATGGGCTGCAAAGCAGCCCCCTGCGGTTATCCCGATATCACGGGGAAGGCCCTGTGGATAACCTGGGGGTGTACCTCTCCAGCCCAGGTACCATCAGCCTTACACGGTTTTGTTCAAAAAACACCCAAATATCAGCAGCTTGTGCACAAAGCACGGGGACGAGGGTGTGGATAACCTTTGGAGATGTCTCTGCAGGGCACGGCCCACATGGCCTGCAGAGTTTTGGTTGTTTTTTGATCAGCTGCGTTTGCGCAAACTCAACCAGGCATCGACGCTGTAAATCGCCAAACCCGCCCAGATGAACATGAACGCTATCAGGTTGCTCGACGACAGGTGCTCATCGAACAACAGCACCGCCTGCAACAGCACCAAGGTCGGCGCCAGGTACTGCAAGAAGCCCAGGGTGGTATACGGCAGGTGCCGCGCCGCAGCGTTGAAGCACACCAGCGGCACCAGCGTTACTGGCCCGGCAGCCATCAACCACAGTGCTTCGCTGCTGGTGTAGAACGCCCCCTGGGCACTCATCGCCGCCGGGTGCAGCAGCAGCCAGCCCAGGGCCAGCGGCACCAGCATCCAGGTTTCCACCACCAGCCCCGGCAGTGCGGCCACCGGTGCCTGCTTGCGGATCAGCCCATAAAAGCCAAAGCTCAGTGCCAGCACCAGCGACACCCAAGGCAGGCTGCCCACTTGCCACACCTGCTGGGCCACACCCACGGCGGCCATGCCCACCGCCAGCCATTGCAGGCGGCGCAGGCGCTCGCCAAGAATCAGCATGCCCAGCAACACATTGATCAGCGGGTTGATGTAGTAACCCAGGCTGGCCTCAAGCATGCGCCCGTTGTTCACCGACCACACGTAAGTCAGCCAGTTACCGGCGATCAGTGCCCCGCTCAACGCCAGGATGCCCAGCCGGCGTGGGTTGTCGCGCAGCTCACGCCACCAGCCGGGGTGTTTCCACACCAGTAGCAGCAGCGAGCCGAACAGTGCTGACCAGAGCACCCGGTGGACGATGATCTCCACCGCCGGGACGCTCTGTATCGCCTTGAAGTAAATGGGGAACAGGCCCCAGATGATGTAGGCGCTCAGGCCCAAAGTGTACCCGCGACGCGGGTTTGCGGCGTGCATGCAGAATCCTTGCTCAGCTAGCTAAATATAGCGCGGGGTATTTCAGCACAGGTTGGCCGGTTGTGCTGCGACGAATTAAATGTGGGAACGAGGGCTTGGCCCTGGTTTTTGGAGGTCGTGACATTGATACCTGAACCGGCAATGATCGCTGCATCGATCATTGCCGGTTGTTGAACGACTGGCGTTAAACCGCCTTGGCTTCATCAGGCGCATGAAGCGCCATGAACTGTTCAACGTCGATGAAGGGCAGTGGCAGGATCATGCTGGCGTAATCTTCTGTTACGTCGTTTGTTGCCACAATAACGGCGTACTCTTCCGCCTTTGATGGGTCTGGTGTGTAAACACCGTCGATGCAGGTGCCGCTACCGACGCGAACGTGCCACGACGTATTTTCTGGGTCCACCAGCTCTGCGGGTCTGCTTTTCGGCTTCCACCAAAACTCAAACCTCACACCTTCGCCAGCCCGCGTGGCCTCCAGCCAGTGATTGTCTTGAATAGCTATCGGCAGGAGTACATCAACGTACTTGCTGGTGGCCCCACTGCTGACCTTGATGCGGCTGTGGCGTATGTACATATCGAGCAATGGCATGCTGTCGTCCCAGTCTGGGACTTCGCCTACAGTGGGGGCTAGATACCTTTTCGACGCTTGTGCCAAAGGGTCGCCGTTGTCGATGTCCTCAAGCTTGCCAAACCCTTCGACGGCCCAGTTGATCGCGCCTTTGTTCATCTCGCCCGCCAGGATATCGTTGTAGGCACCGAGATTCAGCGTCATGACGGACGGATAGACACTCACGGTAGTTCGCAGCACGCTTACCAGGGCATGGGCAACATTATCGCCAGACTTGGCAGTTACGATGACCTTGATGAAGCTGTCGTCGAACGTATCGGCAGCGGGTGCAGTGTACACACCCGTTCCAGGGTCGATCTCACCTTTCAGGTCGTCACCGGTGTAATCAGGGAGGTGCTGTACGCTCCAGACTACGCCTGGGGTAGCGGGCTCGGTCGTGAAGGCAATGCGGCCACCGGTCAGTACGCTTGTTTCACCTTGATCGATCGCGGTGTTGTCACTTGTGGAAATGCTGAACTTGGTGCGATCAGGGGCCAATTGACCTACCGTGAGCAAATCATTTGGCCAATGCACGGAGTCAAGGGCAACCTGGGAGTTTCGGAATAGCAGTGATGATAGGATGAACGTGTCAATCTCCACGTCAAGCGTTGTAAATCCAGACATGATGCTATCCAGAAACTCTTTAAACTTGGGTTCGGACCGTTCGTAGCAAAGGCGGTATACTCTTTCGCCATAATGCACGTGTTTCCCAAGGTCTCCGGTGGCCATCAAGTTATAGGTGTAGTCCTGTTTGGTTTTTTCGAGTGCCAGCGAATGCTTGCCTTCAATTGTTTCAATGGTGAACTTGTATTCAAGGCGTATGCTCCAGCTGTTTACAAATTCGCCGTCCTCTATAATCGGATCGAGACCCGAGCGCGGTGTATATGCCCTTCCAGCTGCGCGATGTTCGTCGTTCCAATCGACGATCATTAGGTCGTTTTTGAAAGTTATTCTAAAATTTTTGGCTGTGTCATGTTCGGGGGGCAGGTGTAGGTGGCGTTGTATTTGGTGAATGTTGTGACGTTTGGCCCAGCGTTGTCATAAAATTCAAAGCCATCAATAGAGAGTTCTCCCGTTGCCCTGTAGCCTAAGCCGCCTGTAAGTAGGGGTGCCCAGTCAAGTAGACTGATACCCGAAGCAGATTCCTTCAGTTGTTTGATTATCAGATTTTTCGTTATGAAATCAGAGTTGATCAGCACGTTTGCACTGTAACCGTCTGGCAAGAGGTATGGCAGCTTGTCGTTTCGATCGGGTGGGATGGCATTCGAACTGTCGAACCCTTCGAGCTCTACAAATAAAACAACGGCCCCGTCACCAAAGGACGCCTGGTTTCTAAGCCGTGTGCCGGGTGCGCCGTGGGTGCGAATCTTGAAATCCTTTGGCTTGAGTATAAGGTCTGCTAGATTAGCTAGTTCACCCAGTGTGTACTCGATGATTTCTCGCTGTCCGGGTTGTACCGTGTAGGCTTCAAAGTATTCTTTGAAATGCAACCCCAGTTTGTCTAGTTCGAATTGTGTTGTGCCACCGTAGAAGGCATAGTTAGTACCTGCAGCATAGCTGAAGTAAACTCTGCCATTCTCCGATACTGCATTCCTAGTGTTTTTCAACTCGATATCGAATACAAGCGATGGCCCATTGATAGGGGAAGCCTTCGCCAAGCGTGTGACCTGCCGGCGCGTGCTGCCTACCGCTTGACTTAGCTGAAGCTGCTTGCCTCTGACCGTTCGCATCATCAGCGTAGCTTTAGAATCGCTGAGGTCTGCATTCTCAAATGTCAGCCTTGGCTGGTCCAGGCAGAAGTCACTCAACTGATGATAAGAAACGCCTGATTCGATATCGACCTCACTGTTCATCGGGTCCAGGAATAGCTCTCCCGTGTAGCGCTCAATAAACTCCTGTTTCAGTACATTGTTTGCTGTTTTTCTATCGAATGCCACGATCACGGGGTAGCCAAAATTTTTCCGTGCTTTGGCTATCTCGTTCAGAAAATCTTCAAGTGACTGGCGTACAAAATTATTCATCGTCTTCTCTCTTTAATTAAGCTGCCTGCAAGGCGCCCCGTTCCAGCCTGGTTATGAGGCGGCCAGTGGTAGCCGACAGGGGGCGCTAGTTGGCTTGCCAACATTAATTTGAGTGGTCCGCTTAATATTTTCTACGCCTGCTTTAATTATTTGCCTACTGGCAAAAATGCTAGGTGTTCAGCCCATAGAGAAGTTTCAGGTGGGGTGCCGGCATCTCGCCTGCCGGCTGGCGTGTCAGGGTATTGCTAGCTAAATCATTTCTGATGCAAGCACTAGAACAACTTCAGCGGTGGTTCGTCCAACGCGGCCATCTGCTCGCGCAGGGCAAGAATCTGGTCGCCCCAGTAACGTGGCTGGCCGAACCACGGGAAGCTGGGTGGGGGAATGCCGGGTCGTCCCAGCGCCTTGCCAACCAAGCGCTGTAGTGCAACTGACGCAGGGCGCGCAGGGGCTCGATCAAGGCCAGTTCGCGCGGGTCGAAGTCGTGGAACTCGTTGTAGCCGTCGATCAGCTCGGCCAGCTGCCCAAGGCGCTCCTCGCGGTTGCCGGCCAGCATCATCCACAGGTCTTGTACCGCCGGGCCCATGCGGCAATCGTCGAGGTCGACCACGTGGTACACCTCGTCGCGGTGCATCAGGTTGCCGGGGTGCAGGTCGCCGTGCAGGCGGATGAGCTGATGCGGTGTACGGGCGTAGATGTCCTCCACCCGCTTGAGCAGGTCGCGTGCCACGGACTCGAAGGCCGGCAACAGTTCGCGAGGGACAAAACCACCTTCCAGCAGGGTGTTCAGCGAGGCGTGGCCGAAGTTGTCCACAGCCAGGGCTTCACGGTGCTCGAATGGCCTGCTGGCACCCACGGCATGCAGACGGCCGAGCAACTGGCCAAGGCGGTAAAGCTGATCGAGGTTGCCTGGCTCCGGGGCATGGCCGCCGCGGCGGGGGAAAAGTGTGAAACGGAAGCCCTGGTGTTCGAACAGGGTGCGGCCGTCGTGCTGCATCGGCGCAACCACCGGCACTTCACAGTCGGCCAGTTCAGCGGTGAAGCTGTGTTCCTCAAGAATGGCCGCATCGCTCCAGCGGCCTGGGCGGTAGAACTTGGCGATCAGCGGCTGCGCGTCTTCGATGCCCACCTGGTAGACGCGGTTCTCGTAGCTGTTCAGCGCCAACACGCGGGCATCGCTGAGGAAGCCCAGGCTTTCCACGGCGTCCAGGACCAGGTCGGGGGTGAGGGTGTCGAAGGGGTGGGACATGATGGCTCCGGGGATAGGCGGCATGGAGCCCATGGTACAGCGTTATACCTGTACCGGCCTCTTCGCGGCTAAAGCCGCTCCCACAGGTTTTGTGAGCATCCTTCAGGCGACGCGGTCCCTGTGGGAGCGGCTTTAGCCGCGAAGAGGCCCGCCCAGGCTATGCAGGTACCCCGATCAGCACAACGGACGGATTAAACTGCACCCGCACCGAACTACCAGCCGCCACTTGTAGCCCGGCCAACCAATCCGCTTCGGCAATGGCACACAGCGTCTGCCCATTACCCAATGCCAGTCGGACCTCGCTGGGCCCGTCATCCGCTGCCAACACTTCTTCCACCGTAGCACTCAAGCAGTTGCTGCCGACCTCGGCTTGCTCCCCCTGCGCCAACAACCGCACCCACCCGGCCTTGAGCAGCGCTACTACCATCGTCCCCAGCGTCAGCTCCAGCCGCGCGGTGCTGTCGTGCGTGATCAGCGCATCGATTTCCAGCCCGCCGCCCAACGCCAGGCTGACGCGGTCATACCGGCCCTCGCGGCGCAGGCCGCTGACCTGGCCCTGCAGCTGGTTGCGCGCACTGGTGCGCAGCATCAGGCGCCCGAGCAGGTCGAGGTCGCTGGACTCTTCGGCGGCTTCGAGGATTTGCGCCTGCAGGGCCTGCAACCTTTGATACAGGCGCAGCACCCGCTCGCCTTCCGGCGACAAGCGCGCACCGCCACCACCTCGACCACCGGTGCTGCGCTCGACCAGGGGTTGGCTGGCCAGGTTGTTGAGCTCGTCGATGGCATCCCAGGCCGCCTTGTAGCTGATGCCCGCTGCCTTGGCGGCGCGGGTGATCGAGCCTTGTTCGGCAATGTGCTGCAGCAGCGCGATGCGCTGGGGGCGGCGGGCGATGTGCTGGGTAAGCAGAGTAGGCAGCGGCATGAGCATTGAGTCGTTGTAGGTGATGGGCCTGAAGGTGAATTGTGTAGGACTGCACAGGTCATGCATACCCTGGTTTGGGCGTGCGTGCCAGGCAATACACATCTACCTGTCGCGCTCCGGCCTTGCGCAGCACCTGAGCAATGGCCTGCGCGGTGGCACCGGTGGTCAACACATCGTCGACAACAGCGACATGCTTACCTGTCAGCTTGCCAGTGACCGCAAACGCCTGACGCAAGTTGCGTCGCCTTGCCTTGGCAGTCAGCTGTTGCTGCGCAGTCGTTTCGCGCGTGCGCATCAGCAATCGCTCATCGCAAGGTAGCCGCAGTTGCGAAGACAACCAACGCCCAAGCATCCCCGCCTGGTTGAACCCTCGCTCGCGCAGTCGACGGCTTGCCAAGGGCACAGGCAACAGCAGGTCTGGGCGCGGTAGCCCTTCGGCAAAGCGGTGCAGCAGCCCATGCCCGAGTAACTCAGCCATCAAGCGCCCCAATGGCCATTGACGATTGTGCTTGAAGCGGCTGATCAACGTGTCCACCGGAAAGCCGTAGTGCCACAGGGCAATGACCTGATCGAAGGCCGGCAAGCGGCGGCAGCACTGGGCGCAAGTCAGCCCGGCCATGGGCAAGGGCAGGGCACAATGCTGGCAGTGATCACCCAGCCAGGGCAGTTCCTGCTCGCAGGCGGTGCACAATGGGTAGCGCTGCTCGGCAGGCTCATCGCACAGCAAACACGTTTGATTAATAAGTGAGCACTTGTAAACCAGCCTTTTCCAGTGTGGTTGACAGTTCATAGGCCTTCCATGACTATGCGAGCTATCCGTGATGCGCTGGCGGGCTTTCCTGTCCCGGCGCCAGCTACAGCCTAAACAAGGAAACGCCGATGAGCGCCAGCACAACTGCAACAACACGTCACGACTGGTCCCTGGCCGAGGTCAAGGCGCTGTTCCAGCAACCGTTCAATGACTTGCTGTTCCAGGCGCAGACCGTACACCGCGCGCATTTCGACCCAAACCGCGTGCAGGTTTCGACTTTGCTGTCGATCAAGACCGGTGCCTGCCCGGAAGATTGCAAATATTGTCCCCAGTCCGGCCACTACAACACCGGGCTGGAAAAACAGAAACTGATGGAAGTGCAGAAGGTGCTGGAAGAGGCCGCCCGGGCCAAAGCCATCGGTTCTACCCGCTTCTGCATGGGCGCGGCTTGGAAGCACCCGTCGGCCAAAGACATGCCCTACGTGTTGGAGATGGTCAAAGGTGTGAAGGCCATGGGCCTGGAAACCTGCATGACCCTCGGCAAGCTCGACCAGGATCAGACCCTGGCCCTGGCCCAGGCTGGCCTGGACTACTACAACCACAACCTCGACACCTCGCCGGAGTTCTACGGCAGCATCATCACCACCCGCACCTATGGCGAGCGCCTGCAGACCCTGGCCTACGTGCGCGATGCTGGAATGAAGATCTGCTCCGGTGGCATCCTGGGCATGGGCGAGTCGCTGGACGACCGCGCCGGCCTGCTGATCCAGCTGGCCAACCTGCCCGAGCACCCGGAATCGGTACCGATCAACATGCTGGTCAAGGTGGCCGGCACACCGCTGGCCGAGGAAGAAGACGTCGACCCGTTCGACTTCATTCGCATGCTGGCCGTGGCCCGTATCCTCATGCCCAAGTCGCACGTGCGTCTGTCCGCAGGCCGCGAGCAGATGAACGAGCAGATGCAGGCCTTGGCCTTCATGGCTGGCGCCAACTCGATTTTCTACGGCGAAAAACTGCTGACTACCGCCAACCCGCAGGCCGACAAGGACATGCAACTGTTCGCACGCCTGGGCATCAAGCCCGAAGCGCGGGAAGAGCACGCCGATGAAGTGCATCAGGCGGCCATCGAGCAGGCGCTGGTCGAACAGCGCAGCAGCGAGATGTTCTACAACGCTGCATCGGCCTGATATGGCCTTCGACCTGGCAGCGCGCCTGGCCGAACGGCGCGCCGCAGACCTGTATCGGCAGCGGCCACTATTGGAAAGCCCACAGGGGCCGGAAGTAGTGGTCGATGGCCAACGCCTGCTGGCCTTCTGTAGCAATGACTACCTGGGTTTGGCCAACCACCCCGAGGTTATCTCTGCCTGGCAGGCCGGCGCCGAGCGCTGGGGTGTGGGCGGCGGTGCCTCGCACCTGGTGGTCGGCCACAGCACGCCGCACCACCAGGTTGAAGAGGCGCTGGCCGAACTGACCGGGCGTCCGCGCGCGCTGTTGTTCTCTACCGGCTACATGGCCAACCTGGGCGCCATCACCGCGCTGGTGGGGCAGGGTGACACGGTGCTGCAAGACCGACTGAATCATGCCTCGCTGTTGGATGGCGGGTTGCTCAGCGGTGCGCGCTTCAACCGCTACTTGCACAACGACTCAGCGAGCCTGGCCAGCCGCCTGGACAAGGCCGTCGGCAATACCCTGGTGGTGACTGATGGTGTGTTCAGCATGGACGGCGACCTGGCCGACCTGCCGGCGCTGGCCGATGTCGCCCGTGGCCGTGGCGCCTGGTTGATGGTCGACGATGCCCATGGCCTGGGTACCTTGGGCGCACAAGGCGGCGGTATCGTCGAGCACTTCGGCCTGGGCGTGGCTGATGTACCGGTCTTGATCGGCACGCTGGGCAAGGCCTGCGGTACCGCAGGTGCCTTTGTTGCCGGCAGCGAAGATCTGATCGAGGCACTGGTGCAGTTCGCCCGGCCCTACATCTACACCACCAGCCAGCCACCGGCGCTGGCCTGCGCTACGCTCAAAAGCCTGGAGCTGCTGCGCCGCGAAACCTGGCGCCGTGAGCACCTGGCCGCGTTGATTCGCCAGTTCCGCGAAGGCGCGCAGCAGATCGGGCTGCAACTGATGGACAGCCCGACGCCGATCCAGCCCATCGTGATCGGCGACAGTGCGCAGGCCTTGCGCCTGTCACGCATGCTGCGCGAGCGCGGCTTGCTGGTGACGGCTATCCGTCCGCCTACCGTGCCGGCGGGTAGCGCCCGTCTGCGGGTAACCTTGAGCGCCGCGCACAGCGAGGCGCAGGTGCAGCTATTGTTGAATGCATTGGCCGAGTGTTATCCACAACTGGAGAACGCCGATGCGTAATCGACTTGTTCTGCTGCCTGGTTGGGGCCTGGGCATTGCTGCCCTTGAGCCGCTGGCAGCCAGCCTGCGCGCCCAGGACGCCCGCCTGCAGGTAGAGCTGATGCCCTTGCCGGAATTGCCTCACAGCGATGTGGAGGGCTGGCTTGACCACCTCGACCGCAAGTTGCCGGCGGATGTCTGGCTGGGCGGCTGGTCGTTAGGCGGCATGCTCGCCAGCGCCCTCGCGCACAAGCGTGGCGACCACTGCTGCGGCCTGCTGACCCTGGCCAGCAACCCCTGTTTCGTGGCCCGCGCGGACTGGCCGCATGGCATGGCCGAAGACACCTTCGGCACCTTCCTCGACGGCTGCCGCAGCCATACCCAGGTCACCCTCAAGCGCTTCCGTACCTTGTGCAGCGATGGCGCCCTGCAACCACGCACCTTGCTGCGCCAACTGGGTGTCGGCGTGCCGGACACCGACCCGCTGTACCTGGCCACCGGCCTTGAGGTGCTGGCCAAGCTGGACACTCGCGAAGCCCTGCAGGCCTATGGCGGCCCGCAGTTGCACCTGTTCGCCGGCAGCGATGCGCTGGTGCCGGCAGAGGCGGCGAAGGCCTTGAGCGAGCTGTTGCCCGATGTGGAAGTGGGCCTGGTCGAAGACAGTTCCCACGCCTTCCTGTTGGAGTACCCGCAGGAGTTGGCGGCGGGCATCAAGAGTTTCCTGCATGAGAGTGGCGATGACTGATCTTTCCCGTCCGACCCTACCCGGTGCATTGCCCGACAAACGCCAGGTAGCGGCTTCGTTCTCCCGCGCGGCAGCCAGTTACGACAGCGTGGCTGCCTTGCAGCGTGCGGTAGGTGCGAACCTGCTGGAGCAGTTGCCTGCAGGCCTGCAGCCGTTGCATTGGCTGGACCTGGGCAGCGGCACCGGCCACTTCAGCCGCATGCTTGCTGAGCGTTTCGCCCAGGCCAGCGGCGTGGCGGTGGATATCGCCGAAGGCATGCTGCGCCATGCCCGCCATGAACAGGGCGGGGCGCAGTATCACGTGGCTGGCGACGCCGAGCGCCTGCCGCTGCGTGATGGCAGTGTCGACCTGGTGTTTTCCAGCCTGGCGGTGCAGTGGTGCGACCAGTTCGCCAGTGTGCTGGCCGAGGCGCAGCGCGTGCTGCGCCCAGGCGGTGTGCTGGCCTTCAGCAGCTTGTGCGTGGGCACCCTCGACGAACTGCGCGCCAGTTGGCAAGCGGTAGATGGGCTGGTGCATGTGAACCGCTTCCGCCGGTTCGAAGACTACCAACGCCTGTGCGCGGCCAGCGGCTTCGAACAGCTTGAGCTGCAGCGCCGCCCGCATGTGCTGCATTACCCGGACGTTCGTAGCCTGACCCACGAGCTGAAGGCTTTAGGGGCACACAATCTGAACCCTGGGCGCCCTTCCGGCCTCACCGGCAGGGCGCGCATGCAGGGCTTGTTGCAAGCCTATGAGGCATTTCGCCAGCCTGCGGGGCTGCCAGCTACCTATCAAGTGGTCTATGGTGTGTTGCGCAAGCCACAGGCGTAAGGGGAACACGATGAGCCAGGCCTATTTCATTGCCGGCACCGACACCGATGTCGGCAAGACCACCATCGCCGCCGGGCTGTTGCATGCGGCGCGCTTGCAGGGCATGAGCACGTTGGGCGCCAAACCGGTGGCCTCTGGCTGCACGATGACGCCCAAAGGCTTGCGCAATAGCGATGCCCAGGCGCTGATCGACGAAAGCACGATCAAGTTGCCCTACGAGCAGGTCAACCCGTTTGCCTTCGAGCCTGCAATTGCCCCACATGTGGCCGCGCGCGAGGCGGGGGTGACGCTGGCGGTGCCAGAGCTGTTGGCGGCTATGCGTAATGTGCTGCAACAGCATGCCGATTTCACCTTGGTGGAAGGGGCCGGTGGCTGGCGCGTGCCGCTGTCGGGCCTGGAGAATCTGTCCGACCTTGCCATTGCCCTGCAGTTGCCGGTGATTCTGGTGGTAGGCGTGCGCTTGGGTTGCATCAGCCATGCCTTGCTCAGCGCCGAGGCCATAGAACGTGACGGGTTGCAGCTGGCGGGTTGGGTGGCAAACATCATCGAGCCGCGTACTTCACGGCTGGAAGAAAACCTGGCCAGTCTGGCTGAACGCTTGCCGGCGCCTTGCCTGGGGCGGGTGCCCAAGTTGAAGCAGGCCAGCGCCGATATGGTGGCTGAGCATTTGCAGTTGGACCTGCTGGATTAGCCGTTTCCAGGCCTGGTTCTTTTGCGGGAATACCCCAGGCCTATCGACTGGCACCAGGCCATTAGGGATTTAAACGGGCCTTTTCACGCCTGGCCTGCTTTAATTGGGGCTGTTCGTCATCCAGCGTCAATGGAGTCCTGACATGGAAATCACCGGTAGCTCCGCTTATTACGCGGGCCTGAGCGCAATCCAGGCCGGCCAGAGCCGCGTCGATCAGGCCGCCGCCCAGATCGCCAACACCACCGCCGAACGTACCGCCACCAGCCAGTCCAGCGATTTTCAGGCCGAACGCCTGCGCGCGGTCGACCGCAGCCAGCAGATGGACATGGCCACCAGCATCGTGCAACAGGCAGTGGGCAAAACCGAAGTCGAACTTGGCGCAAAAGTGGTCAAGGCATCCGACGAAATGCTCGGCCGGATCATCGACACCTACGCCTGAATTCTCGGCGTTTCCCCTGCATCGCGACCCACCCCTGTGGGAGCGAGTTTGCCCACGAATGCGTTTGACCAGATACCTCTGTTTTCTGGGCGGGCCTATTCGCGGGTAAACCCGCTCCCACAGGGGTTTTTGTCATGCGATGGCATATTTGCCATTTTTCGCGGCGTAAATGGCACCATAGTCCAACCTTGACAGAACGCGGTGCTAAACGTAAGTTTCAAACAACTGTTTGATAGACGGCCGCCAAGAGCTGGTCACCCCCACAGAACTGACCCAGAGGTTCATCGCAATGCCTGATTACAAAGCCCCCTTGCGTGATATCCGCTTCGTTCGCGACGAGCTGCTTGGCTATGAGGCGCACTATCAGAGCCTGCCGGGCTGCCAGGACGCCACGCCCGACATGGTCGACGCGATCCTCGAAGAAGGTGCGAAGTTCTGTGAACAAGTGCTGTCGCCGCTGAACCGTGTGGGTGACCAGGAAGGCTGTACCTGGAGCGAATCGGGCGTTAAAACCCCGACCGGCTTCAAAGCGGCCTACGAGCAGTTCGTCGAAGGCGGCTGGCCGAGCCTGGCGCATGACGTAGAACATGGCGGCCAGGGCCTGCCGGAATCGCTGGGCCTGGCCCTGAGCGAAATGGTCGGTGGTTCGAACTGGTCGTGGGGCATGTACCCAGGCCTTTCGCATGGCGCGATGAACACCATTTCTGCGCATGGCACCCATGAGCAGCAAGAGACCTACCTGACCAAGCTGGTGTCCGGTGAGTGGACCGGCACCATGTGCCTGACCGAACCCCACTGCGGTACCGACCTGGGCATGCTGCGCACCAAGGCCGAACCACAGGCCGACGGCAGCTACAAAGTGTCGGGCACCAAGATCTTCATTTCGGCCGGTGAACACGACATGGCCGACAACATCGTCCATATCGTCCTGGCCCGCCTGCCGGACGCACCGGCTGGCACCAAAGGCATTTCGCTGTTCATCGTGCCGAAGTTCCTGCCTAACGCCGAAGGCGGCGTGGGTGAGCGCAACGGCGTGAGCTGCGGCTCCATCGAACACAAAATGGGCATCCACGGTAACGCTACCTGCGTGATGAACTTCGATGCTGCCACGGGCTACCTGATCGGCCCGGCCAACAAAGGCCTGAACTGCATGTTCACCTTCATGAACACGGCTCGCCTGGGTACCGCGCTGCAAGGCCTGGCCCACGCCGAAGTGGCGTTCCAGGGTGGCCTGAAGTACGCCCGCGAGCGCCTGCAGATGCGCTCCCTGACCGGCCCGAAAGCACCGGACAAGGCTGCCGACCCGATCATCGTCCACCCGGACGTGCGCCGCATGCTGCTGACCATGAAGGCCTTCGCCGAAGGCAACCGCGCCATGGTGTACTTCACTGCCAAGCAGGTGGACATCGTCAAGTACAGCCAGGACGAAGAAGAGCGCAAGAAGGCCGATGCCCTGCTGGCGTTCCTGACCCCGATCGCCAAGGCGTTCATGACCGAAGTCGGCTTCGAAGCCGCCAACCACGGCGTGCAGATCTACGGCGGCCACGGCTTCATCGCCGAGTGGGGCATGGAGCAGAACGTGCGCGACAGCCGTATCTCCATGTTGTACGAAGGCACCACCGGTATTCAGGCCCTCGACCTGCTGGGCCGTAAAGTGCTGATGACCCAGGGTGAAGCACTGAAGGGTTTCACCAAGATCGTGCACAAGTTCTGCCAGGCGCAGGAAGGCAACGAAGCGGTCAAAGAGTTCGTCGAACCGCTGGCGGCCATCAACAAGGAGTGGGGCGAGCTGACCATGAAAGTGGGCATGGCCGCCATGAAGGACCGCGAAGAAGTCGGTGCGGCCTCGGTCGATTACCTGATGTATTCCGGCTACGCCTGCCTGGCCTACTTCTGGGCCGACATCGCCCGCCTGGCGGCTGAGAAACTGGCTGCAGGCACCAGCGAAGAGGCGTTCTACACGGCCAAGCTGCAGACTGCGCGCTTCTACTTCCAGCGCATCCTGCCGCGTACCCGTACCCATGTGGCGACCATGCTGTCGGGTGCCAACAACCTGATGGCAATGGACGAAGAGCACTTCGGCTTGTCGTACTGATCCATCGGCTGTACCAAAAACCCGCCTGCCTTCACCGGCAGGCGGGTTTTTTGCTTTTGGGGTGCTACTGCGAATCCTGTGTAGGCGTGGCCTTGTGTCTGAACTGAATTCAACTGTTCATGTGCACTGCCGATGAAGTAGGGGCACAATGCCATTATTGATCTGCCGGGTTGGAGATTACCCTTGTTTCGTCTTAACGCTGTTCGCGCAAGCCACTTCCTGCCTTCGCTGTTCCTGTTGCTGGCAGGGCTCGCCGCAGCCTATGTGAGAGACCTCAGCGTCTTTTTCACATCGCTGTTCAATGTCTTGCCTACCTTGGTTCTGCTGCTGGGCGGCGCCTACTGCGCGGTGTACCGCCGCCAGCGTGAGCTGTTCATGATGCTTACGGTGTACATCGCCTACTTCCTGCTCGACACCCAGACCGACTTCTACCGTGACCATGGCCGCGTGCGCGAGGACGCAGCGGTAATCTTCCACCTGGTGTGCCTGCTGCTGCCGGCGCTGTTCGGGCTGTATGGCGCCTGGCAGGAACGCACTCACCTGCTGCAGGACCTGGTGGCCCGTGGTGCCGTGCTGTTTGCCGTGGGCAGCGTGGCGGTAGCCCTGGAGCAAAGTTACCCCGAGGCGTTGCTGACCTGGTTGGCTGAAATTCGCTGGCCGGCCTTGCATGGCCAGTGGATGAGCCTGATTCAGATGGTATACCCCCTGTTCATCGGCGTGTTCATCCTGCTGGTGGTGCAATACCTGCGCGCACCGCGGCCGCTGCACGCCGCGTTGATAACGGGCCTGCTGGGCATTTTCTGGATGCTGCCGCAAACCTTCATCCTGCCGTTTACCCTGAACATCATGTGCAGCCAGGTGATGCTGATGATCGCCGCAGCCGTGGCGCACGAGGCTTATCAGATGGCTTTTCGTGATGAGCTGACCGGCCTGCCGGGGCGTCGTGCGCTGAACGAACGCATGCAGCGCCTGGGACGCAACTATGTGATCGCCATGACCGATGTCGACCACTTCAAGAAATTCAACGACACCCACGGCCACGATGTGGGCGACCAGGTGCTGCGCCTGGTCGCCAGCCGCTTGTCCAAGGTCACCGGCGGTGGTCGCGCCTACCGTTATGGTGGCGAGGAGTTCGCCCTGGTCTTCGCTGGCAAGACCGCCGAAGAATGCGTACCGCATGTGGAAGCCGTGCGTGAAGTCATCGCCAACTACGTGATGCATCTGCGCGACCAGCATAACCGCCCGCAGGACGATACGGCCGGGCGTCAGCGCCGCGCTGGCAGTGGCGGCGGCACGGTCTCGGTCACCATCAGTATTGGCGTGGCCGAGCGCCATGCCGATCATCGCAACCCCGAGGCGGTGCTCAAATCCGCCGACCAGGCGCTATACAGCGCCAAAGGTGCGGGGCGCAATTGTGTCATGGTGCATGGGCAACAATCGCAGCGTGGGGCCGTGCGGACGGCGTGACCGAATAAGACTGTATGGTCGAGTGATGACCCTATGTCTCGTAAAAGTTGTTCGGTTACACTGCCAGTAACCCCAGTGTCGCGGTTCCCCGAGACCGCCCCGACCCGACTAGCGAGAGGTTGTCATGGCTGACTATAAAGCGCCCCTGCGCGACATGCGCTTCGTACTGAATGAAGTCTTCAACGTGGCCGAGCAGTGGGCGCAATTGCCCGCGCTGGCCGAGGTTGTCGACGCCGACACGGCCATGGCCGTGCTGGAAGAAGCCGGCAAAGTCACCGCCAAAACCATCGCGCCGCTTAGCCGCGCCGCCGATGAAGAGGGCTGCCACTGGGACAATGGTGCAGTGCGCACCCCAGCTGGCTTCATCGAGGCCTACAACACCTATGCCGAAGGCGGCTGGGTGGGCGTGGGCGGCGACCCGCTGTTCGGTGGCATGGGCATGCCCAAGGCCATCTCGGCGCAGGTCGAGGAAATGGTCAACGCTTCCAGCCTGGCCTTCGGCCTGTACCCGATGCTGACCGCTGGCGCCTGCCTGTCGATCAACGCCCACGCCAGCGAAGCCTTGAAGGAAAAATACCTGCCGAACATGTACGCCGGTGTGTGGGCAGGTTCCATGTGCCTGACCGAGCCACATGCCGGTACCGACCTGGGCATCATCCGCACCAAGGCCGAGCCCCAGGCTGATGGCAGCTACAAGGTCAGCGGCACCAAGATCTTCATCACTGGTGGCGAGCACGACCTGACCGAGAACATCATCCACCTGGTGTTGGCCAAGCTGCCAGATGCACCGGCGGGGCCAAAAGGCATTTCGCTGTTCCTGGTGCCGAAGTTCCTGGTCAATGAGGACGGCAGCCTCGGCGCGCGCAACCCGGCCACCTGCGGTTCGATCGAGCACAAGATGGGCATCCAGGCCTCGGCTACCTGCGTGATGAACTTCGACGAGGCGGTCGGCTACATCGTCGGTGAGCCGAACAAGGGCCTGGCGGCCATGTTCACCATGATGAACTACGAGCGCCTGGGTGTTGGCATCCAGGGCCTGGCCTCGGCCGAACGCTCCTACCAGAACGCCGTGGAGTACGCCCGCGACCGCCTGCAGAGCCGCGCCCCGACCGGCCCGCAAGCCAAGGACAAGGCCGCCGACCCGATCATTGTCCATCCAGACGTGCGCCGCATGCTGTTGACCATGAAGGCGCTGATCGAGGGTGGCCGCGCCTTCTCCACCTACGTGGCCATGCAGCTGGACAGTGCCAAGTACAGCGAAGACGCCAACGTACGCAAACGCAGCGAAGAGCTGGTGGCACTGCTGACGCCGGTGGCCAAGGCGTTCCTCACCGACCTGGGCCTGGAGTGCGCGGTGCACGGCCAGCAGGTATTCGGCGGGCATGGCTATATCCGTGAGTGGGGCCAGGAGCAGCTGGTGCGTGATGTGCGTATTACGCAGATCTACGAAGGCACCAACGGTATCCAGGCGTTGGACCTGATGGGGCGCAAGGTGGTGGCCAGCGGTGGGGCGTACTACCGCTTGTTCTCCGACGAGATTCGCCAGTTCATTGCCAGCGCAGATGGCGCACTAGACGAATTTGCCAAGCCTTTGGCGGTCTGCCTCGACCAGCTCGACGGGTTGACCGAATGGGTGCTGGAACAGGCCAAAGGTAACCCGAATGAAATTGGCGCGGCTTCGGTCGAGTACCTGCATGCTTTTGGCTATGTCGCGTATGGCTACATGTGGGCACTGATGGCGCGGGCGGCCAAGGCGGGTGAGGGCGATGAGGCGTTCTACTCGGGCAAGCTGGGGACTGCGCGGTTCTACTTTGCGCGCTTGCTGCCACGGGTGGATTCGCTGGTGGCTTCGGTGAAGGCGGGGAGTGAGTCGCTGTACCTGCTGGATGCTGAGCAGTTCTGACAGATCTTGGGGCCGCTTTGCGGCCCATCGCGACGCAAGGCCGCTCCTACAGGGCGCAAGGCTTATGCGGTCCTTGTAGGAGCGGCCTTGTGTCGCGATGGGCTGCGCAGCAGCCCCAATTCCCGGTGTGTCTGGGAATAGGTCCTCTTTGTAAGCTTTTTCCTACACGACGTGGTGACTTTTCACCACTGGTCTCAGATTGGATCCACGGTTAATCTTTACCACATGGACGTTGCGCAGGAAGCGCAAAGGACAGATCAAGGAAGACGACGAAGGACCACCTGCCAGGATGGCGGGGCGATACGGATGTCACAGGGAAACAGTCTGGAAAACCCCGCTTCGGCGGGGTTTTCTTTGTGCGCGTTTTTTCAGGCCAGCACATCCAGCGGTGACGCCCCCAAAAGGCGGGCATCGGTCTCTTCCTCCAGCAGCGTGCGCAACAACTCCACAGAGGCCTGCTGGCGCTGGGCATCGCGGAACACCAGGCCAACCTTCAGCGGCACGCGCGGCTCGCTCAACGGCTTCCACAGCAGCCCCTGGTCATCTTCGGCGGCCTCCTTGGCCCGCCCCGGCAGAATAGTGGCCAGCGCCGTGTGCGCCAGGCTGTCGAGAATCCCCGCCATGTTGTTCATCTCGGCCTGTACCTGCGGCCGTCGGCCCTGACTGGCCAGCTGCGCCTGCCAGATCTGTCGGATCTGGAACTCCTCGCCCAACATCAGCATGGGCAGCTCGGCGGCCTGGCGGATGGACACCTTCTTGAAGTCCTTCAATGGGTGGGTATCGGGGATCACCAGTTGCAACTCATCTTCGTACAGCAGCAGGCCATGCAGCCCTGGCTGGCGCGGCGGCAGGTAGCTGATACCGATGTCCAGGCTGCCGTTGAGCAAGCGCCGCTCGATCTCCAGCCCTGACAATTCGTAAATCTGCACCACCAGATGAGGCTGAGCCTTGCGCAGCCGTTCAAGCAGCTGCGGTACCAGGCTGGGGCGCACGGTTTGCAGCACACCGATGGCCAAGGTACGCAGCGACTGGCCTTTGAAATTGCGCATGGCCTCGTGAGCACGCTGCAGGCCGTCGAGCAACGGCAAGGCATGGTTGTACAGGGTGTGGGCGGCCAGGGTCGGTAGCAGGCGCTTGTTGCTGCGCTCGAACAGGCTCAGGTCGAGGCTGTGCTCCAGCTGACGGATCTGTTGGGAAAGCGCAGGCTGGGACAGCGACAGGCGTTCGGCGGCACGGCCCACGTGGCCTTCTTCATACACCGCGACGAAATAACGCAGTTGGCGGAAATCCATAAGTAACGCTTATCAAAAATACTGGAAAAACGAAATGGTCGAAAACCCTTGTGAAGCCTAGTCTATCGCCGTATTCCAAAGGGTTACAGCGATGAATAGGTCGATTGTTACCCCGGATGAAAAACACTTTTGATAGGCAAGGCAAAATATCGAGTGTCGGCGACAAGACCGCACCGTGCCGCCCTTTACCGTGATTGGTTGGAGCCCTGATGAACCTGTTCAACCTGCGCCGCTCGGCCCCTGCCGCCGTCGCCGAGCCTAAGCGTGCGCCGGTGATCGTGCCGCAAGCTTCCGAGCTGTCGCGTGATCGCCTGATGCCCAGTGCCGAGCGTGCGGCGCAGGTATTCGTGCGTGGCCAGGGCTCCTGGTTGTGGGACAACGAAGGGCACGCCTACCTGGACTTCACCCAAGGCGGCGCGGTCAACAGCCTGGGCCATAGCCCCAGTGTGCTGGTAAAGGCATTGGGTAACCAGGCCCAGGCGCTGATCAACCCAGGCTCGGGTTTCCACAGCCGCGGCCTTTTGGACCTGGTCAATCGCCTGTGCCAAAGCACCGGCAGTGACCAGGCCTACCTGCTCAACAGCGGTGCCGAGGCCTGCGAAGGTGCGATCAAGCTGGCGCGCAAGTGGGGCCAGCTGCACCGCAACGGTGCCTATCACATCATCACCGCCAGCCAGGCCTGCCATGGCCGCAGCCTGGGTGCGCTGTCAGCATCCGACCCGCTGCCGTGCAATCGCTGCGAACCGGGCCTGCCCGGTTTCAGCAAGGTGCCGTTCAATGACTTGGCGGCGCTGCACGCGGCGGTGGACTCGCGCACCGTGGCAATCATGCTGGAGCCGATCCAGGGCGAGGCGGGCGTTATTCCGGCTACCCAGGAATACCTCAAGGGCGTGGAAACGCTCTGCCGCGAACTGGGCATCCTGCTGATCCTCGATGAGGTGCAGACCGGTATTGGCCGCTGTGGTGCGCTGCTGGCAGAAGAGACCTATGGCGTGCGCGCCGACATCATCACCCTGGGCAAGGGCCTGGGCGGTGGCGTGCCGCTGGCCGCCTTGCTGGCCCGGGGCACGGCGTGCTGCGCCGAGCCTGGTGAACTGGAAGGCAGCCACCACGGCAATGCGCTGATGTGCGCCGCCGGCCTGGCTGTGCTGGGCACCGTGCTGGAGCCTGGCTTCTTCGCTCAGGTGCAGGACAACGGCCGCCACCTGCGTGAAGGCTTAAGCCGCCTGGCTGGGCGTTATGGCCAGGGCGAAGTACGCGGGCAAGGCCTGCTGTGGGCCTTGCAACTGAAAGAAAACCTGGCCCGCGAACTGGTGGCGGCCGCCCTGTACGAAGGCCTGCTGCTGAACGCACCGCAAGCGGATGTAGTGCGTTTTTCGCCAGCGCTGACTGTGAGCAAGGGCAACATCGATGAAATGCTGTTGCGCCTGGCCCGCGCCTTTGCCCGCCTGCATGCCCAGCAGCAGGCCCGCCGCGAGATGCCGGCGTAGCTGTTTAGCAAGACCGAGAATTCTACGAACCGTCTGGCGTTCCTGCGCATCGCCCCTGGCCTGTTTCATTCGGCCCGGGGCGTTTTTTTTTGCCTGTGGAACCTCTGTGGCGCGCGGCTAGTCTTTGATGTAACCCTTCAGGAGAGACTCGCATGGACTTTATCCGCATCATTATCGCCATCCTTCTGCCACCGCTGGGTGTGTTTCTGCAGGTGGGGTTCGGCGGAGCATTCTGGCTGAATATCCTGCTGACCTTGCTGGGTTACATTCCGGGGATCGTGCACGCGGTCTATATCATCGCCAAGCGATGAGGTTTTCCGGGGCCGCAAAGCGGCCCCAAACTCTCAGTGCTTCAACACCCGGCAATAGAATTTCCACTCTTCTTCCAATGCATGCGCCAGGTTCTCCGCTTTGCGGAACCCATGCCGCTCTCCGGCATAGAAGTGCCCCTCAGCCTCGATCCCGTTAGCCTGCAACGCCGCCAGCATCGCGCGGGTCTGTTCCGGCACCACCACCGCATCCAGCTCGCCCTGGAAGAAAATCACCGGCACCTTGATCTGCCCTGCATGCAGCAAAGGCGTGCGCTGGCGATAACGCTCGGCGTCCTGCTGCGGGTCGCCGATCAGCCAGTCCAGGTAGTCGCCCTCGAACTTGTGGGTGGCACGGCCCAGGGCCACCGGGTCGCTGACCCCGTACAGGCTGGCGCCGGCACGGAACACATCATGGAATGCCAGGGCGCACAAGGTGGTATAGCCACCGGCGCTGCCGCCGCGGATGAACGCCTTGTGTTTGTCGACCCAACCCTGAGCCGCCAGGTATTCGACCGCTGCGCAGGCATCGGCCACATCGCTTTCGCCCCAGCGCAGGTGCAGTGCCTGGCGGTACTCCCGGCCATAGCCGGTGCTGCCCCGGTAGTTCAGGTCGGCCACGGCAAAGCCGCGCTGGGTCCAGTACTGGATGCGTGGGTCGAGCACGGGGTAACAGGCCGAAGTCGGCCCACCGTGGACGAACACCACCAGCGGTGCGGCGCCTTGCGACTGCACTGGCGGGTAGAAGAAGCCATGGGCCTGCTCGCCGTCACTGCCATAGTGGATGGGCTGCGGCAGGCTGATGCGCCCTGCCGGTAGCACCTCGGCACCACCGGCCAGCACACGGACCTCGTGGTTGCCGCGGTCGATGGCAATCACTGCCGGCGGGCTGATAGGCGAGGCGGCAATGGCATAGAGGTGTTCGGCATCCATGGCCAGGTTGCGAAAACGAGTATAAGCACTGGCAAACCGCGCCATGCGGCCATCTTCGCCACGCAGCCCCAATTGCCCGAAGCCATCCTGGAACCAGCTGGCCAGGTAGCTTTGCGGCCCCAGTGGCAGCCAGGTGCAGGTGCCCAACTGCCAAGGCGCTGCTGCATGGTCCGCCGACTTGGCGGGCAAGGCTTGCCAGTGACCCTCGACCTCTCCCCAGGGCTGCCAGAAGCCGTTGCGGTCGGATAGGCAGTAGAGCCGGCCTTCGGCATCGAAGCGTGGTTGTTGCAGCGATTCGTCAGCGGCGGCTACACACTGCGGCGGCCCCCAGTGGCCGCTGGCATCCCGTGTGCGGCTCATCAGGCGGGTCACGGTCCAGGGCTGTGCAGGGCGGTCCCATTCGATCCACGCCAGGCGTTGGCCATCGGCACTCACGGTGGGTGCGGCGTAGAAATCGGCACCCTCGGCGAGTACCTCACGGCGGCTTTCGCCCAAAGCGACGAGGCGATGCTCCACCTGCTCGGCATGGCGCTCCTCGACGGCCAGCACCTGGCTGTCGTGCCACTGCACATCGCCATAGCGGCAGCTGGCATCGCGGGTCAGAGCACGCGGTAGCAAATCGTCCAGCGGCTGGGTGTAGACCTGCTGGTCCTTTTCGTTGACGAACACCAACCCGTCGCCACCCAGGCAGAAGCTGCCACCGCCATACTCGTAGGCCCGGCTGCGCACGCTGAAACCATCTGGCGTCAGGCAGCGGGCCTGGTAGTGCAGCCAGTGCCAGATACGGCAAGCACCATCGGCCGGGCGAAATTCGATCCAGAACAGCCCGTCGGCACTGACTTTGAGTTCGGCGAAGTCGGTGCCGGCGGCCACCGCCTGGGCCGCGCTGAATTCAGCCGCGGGCGATGACACGTGAGTTTCGATCATTGCGGAAGGTCATCTGTTCAATGGCGAGCTGGGCGGTTTCTGCCTCCTCGCGGGCCTTGAGGATGATGCCGTGGTCGGCCGACTTGGCGCATACCGGGTCGGCGTTGCTGGCATCGCCGGTCAGCATGAAGGCCTGGCAGCGACAGCCGCCGAAGTCCTTTTCTTTCTCGTCGCAGGAGCGGCACGGTTCGCGCATCCACTCATAACCACGGAAGCGATTGAAGCCGAACGACTCGTACCAGATATGGTGCAAGTCATGCTCGCGCACATTGGGGAATTGCACCGGCAGCTGGCGCGCGCCGTGGCAGGGCAGGGCGGTGCCGTCCGGGGTGATGGTGAGGAACAGGTTGCCCCAACCATTCATGCAGGCTTTGGGGCGTTCTTCGTAGTAGTCCGGGGTAACGAAGATCAGCTTGCACGGGTTGCCCTCGGCCTTGAGTTTGTCCCGGTATTCGTTGGTGATGCGTTCTGCCCGCTCGAGCTGCACGCGAGTCGGTAGCAGGCCCAGGCGGTTGAGGTGCGCCCAGCCGTAGAACTGGCAGGTGGCAAGCTCGACGAAGTCGGCCTCCAGGGCAATGCACAGCTCGATGATGCGGTCGATCTTGTCGATGTTGTGCCGATGGGTGACGAAGTTGAGCACCATCGGGTAACCGTGGGCTTTCACCGCGCGGGCCATTTCCAGCTTTTGTGCAAAGGCCTTCTTCGAGCCAGCCAGCAGGTTGTTCACCTGCTCGTCGCTGGCCTGGAAGCTGATCTGGATATGGTCCAGGCCGGCCTTCTTGAAATCGGCGATGCGCGCCTCGGTCAGGCCAATGCCCGAGGTGATCAGGTTGGTGTAGTAACCCAGCCTGCGAGCCTCGCCAATCAGCTCGGCAAGGTCCTGGCGCACCAGCGGTTCACCGCCAGAGAAGCCGATTTGCGCGGCGCCCATTTCCCGTGCTTCAGCCATCACCTTGAACCACTGTTCGGTGCTCAGCTCTTGGCCCTGGGCGGCGAAGTCCAGCGGGTTGGAACAGTACGGGCACTGCAGCGGGCAGCGGTAGGTGAGCTCGGCCAGCAGCCACAGCGGCAGGCCGACCGCAGGCGTAGGCGGCAACTCAGGCGAGGACGATCCAGTGTTCGGCACGGGCCACCTCCATGAATTGCTCGATGTCATCGGCCACTTCCGGGACATCGGGGAATTGCTGTTCGAGTTCGCTGATGATCGCTGCCACGTCACGCTGGCCGTCGATCAGGCCACCGATCAGGCTGGCGCTTTCGTTGAGCTTGATCATGCCCTCGGGGTACAGCAACACATGGCCCTTTTGCGCCGGCTCGTACTGGAAGCGGTAGCCGGGGCGCCAGTTCGGCACTTGATTGCGATCAAGACTCATAGGGTGATCCCCTTGTGCCACACCCGGTCCTGGGTGACGGAGTGATAAGGCGGGCGGTTCAGCTCGTAGGCCATGCTCATGGCGTCGAGCATGCTCCAGAGGATATCCAGCTTGAACTGCAGGATCTCCAGCATACGCTCCTGGCCCGCGCGGGTGGTGTAGTGCTGCAGGGTAATCGCCAGGCCGTGCTCCACGTCGCGCCGGGCCTGGCCAAGGCGGGTGCGGAAGTACTCGTAGCCGGCCGGGTCGATCCACGGGTAGTGCTGTGGCCAACTGTCCAGCCGCGACTGGTGGATTTGTGGGGCAAACAGTTCGGTCAGCGAGCTGCTGGCGGCTTCCTGCCAGCTGGCGCGGCGGGCGAAGTTGACGTAGGCGTCCACGGCAAAGCGTACGCCGGGCAGTACCAGCTCCTGGGAGCGCAGCTGGTCGGGGTCGAGGCCGACGGCCTGGCCCAGGCGCAGCCAGGCTTCGATGCCACCGTCCTCGCCGGGTGCGCCGTCGTGGTCGAGCAGGCGCTGGATCCACTCTCGGCGCACTTCGCGGTCCGGGCAGTTGGCCAGGATCGCGGCATCCTTCATCGGGATGTTGACCTGGTAGTAGAAACGGTTGGCCACCCAGCCCTGGATCTGCTCGCGGGTGGCGCGGCCTTGGTACATCGCCACATGGTACGGGTGATGGATGTGGTAATAGGCGCCTTTGGCGCGCAGAGCCTGCTCGAATTCGGCAGGGGACATGGGCAGTGCGTCGCTCATCGGGCCTCCTTACAACTCGATGCTCATGCCGTCGAAGGCAACTTCCACACCGCGGCGCAGGACTTCGGCGCGCTCGGGGGAGTCTTCATCGAGAATCGGGTTGGTGTTGTTGATGTGGATAAGCACTTTGCGCTGGCGCGAGAAGCCGTCCAGCACTTCGAGCATGCCGCCAGGGCCATTTTGCGCCAGGTGGCCCATCTCGCGGCCGGTGCGGGTGCCGACACCACGGCGCTGCATTTCATCGTCCTCCCACAGGGTGCCGTCGACCAGCAGGCAGTCGGCGTCGTGCATCATCGCCAACAGCTTGCCGTCGACCTGGCCCAGGCCTGGGCGTAGAACAGCTTGCCGCCGGTACGAGTGTCCTCGACCAACAGGCCCAGGTTGTCGCCTGGGTGCGGGTCGAAACGGTGCGGCGAGTACGGCGGTGCAGCGCTGCGCAGGGGGAAGGGGGTGAACTTGAGGTTGGGGCAGGCCTCGATGACGAAGCTGCCTTCCAGCTCGATGCGGTTCCACTGCAGGCCACCGTTCCAGTGGCTGAGCATGTTGAACAGCGGGAAACCGGTGGTCAGGTCCTGGTGGACCATGTCGGTGCACCACACTTGGTGCGGGCAACCTTCGCGCAGGCTGAGCAGGCCAGTGGTGTGGTCGATCTGGCTGTCCAGCAGGACGATGGCGTTGATGCCGGTGTCGCGCAGGGCCCGGGCCGGTTGCATGGGCGCAAAGGCCTGCAGTTGGGCGCGGATGTCGGGCGAGGCATTGCACAGAACCCAATGCACGCCGTCGTCGGACAGGGCGATGGACGACTGGGTGCGTGCCGTGGCGCGCAGGGTGCCGTCACGGTAGCCCTTGCAGTTGACGCAGTTGCAGTTCCACTGTGGGAACCCGCCACCGGCGGCGGAGCCGAGAACCTGGATGTACATGGCCACTCTCTATGCAAAAAACCGGATCGGAAAAACGAAAACGCCCCGGCAGGCCGAGGCGTGAAACCCTAAGCCGGGCTTAGCGGTTAGCGAAGTACATGGTGACTTCGAAGCCGATACGCAGATCAGTGTATGCAGGTTTGGTCCACATGGAATTACTCCTTCCGGATGAGGGTTGGGATGCTCAGCTACTACTTGGGTACCGCCACGCGTCGGCAGTTCCCTGAAACTGGGATTGCGCTATCTTACAAGAAAAATTTGTACCGAAAGGTTAATTATTCGAAAAGCGCCGTTGCAGTTCGCGTAACAATCATCGTGCAGCGCCTTGCCAGGAAGGGTTTGGCGCGGCAGCGTTGGCCAGGCATAGCCAAGTGGAACCTGTGTCGAGCAGGTTGCTCAGCAGGTGGTCCAGATCCGTCTGCCACGTGTTCAGGATAGCCCTGCGCAGTGCATCCAGCCTGCCGGGTTGTGTAGCCAGGTGTGTCTGCCACGCCCATTCGGCGACGTCGGCATTGGCCATGGCGGGCTCGTCGAATTGCTCGGCCAGGGCTTGGCGGGCGGCCGGGTCCAGGGTGACACCCTGGCGCAACAGGGCGAGCAGGTGGTCGAGGACCTGCGCTTGGCCGGTATGGGGGGACTGCACGCCGAACAGTAGACCGCCGACCCCCTCGACCTGACGAAAGGCGCTGAACACCGCGTAGCCGAGTTGCAACTCTACCCGCAGGCGTTGGTAAACCGGCCCCTGCAGCAGTTGCGCTAGCAGGCGGCCTGCGGCTTCGCTGGCGGGAGGCAGCGGGCAGAACAGCAGCAGGGCATATTCGCTGCCAGCCACTTCGGCATGCTGCCAGCGACGGTTGGCCCATGTGGGCAGGGAGCCAGGCCGTGCGCCTTGCCCGGGGCAGTGCTGCAACGCGGTAGCCAAGGCGTTCAGCGCGGCATCGTCGAAGCCCGCAGCCAGGCCATGCCAATTTGCGTGCTGCCACAGGCTGTCGAGTTGCTGCTGTTTCAGCGTGCCGGCCGGTGCCGCTGTGGGCGGGGTATGCAGCACCGTGTCTGGCAGTTGCTTGAGCAAGGCCCTGATAGGGATCAGTGCCGGGGGCGGCGCCGCGCTGGGCAGCCAGCAACTGGAAGGGGGGGTGAGCATCAAAGCCAAGGCCTGCGGCACTGCGCGCAGCACCGCGGCCGGCAGCCCGGCGCAGCGCAACTGCCAGTATTCCCCTGCGGTGGTGTATTGCAGTTGCACCGAGGCGCGTTCACATCGCTCCTGCAGCGGCGCGAGGGCCTGTTCAAGCACGCCCTGCAAGCGCTGGCGCACAGCCGAAGGCACGTGCCAGCGTAAGTAGAGTGCCGCATATTGGCGGGTGCCGGGGAGCTGGTCACTGATCGTCAGTGCGTTCGGTAGAGGCTGCGCCATGGCGGTGGGTAAGTCAGCCATCAGCAACGGCTCGACCGTGGGTATCTGCCATTGCCCATGATTGCTGCATGGCAGGTCATCCAGCAGGGCACGAAGGGCCTGCAAACCTTGTGTATCCAACTGGCTGAACGGCAACCCGGTACTGTCCCGGCGGGCCAGTTCAAGTGCGCTGGCACTGCGTTCGCCGCTGTGCTGCAGCAAGCCGAAGTCACGGTTCAGCTGTGCGAGATCGGCTTGTCGGATGAAATTGAACCAACCGTGCAGCAGGTCATTGGCTTCATCTGGGCAGGCGTCGGAGCTGAGCTTCAGGTCCAGGTGCCACAGCAACTGCCCGGCGAAGGCATACAGCTTTTCGGCCTTGAAACCTTGCAGCCAGCCACGCTCGCGCAGTGTACCCAGCCAGGTACCTGGGCGGCTGTCATTCAGGCAGGCAATCAGCAGTTCCAGCGCCTGCTCGGCACCTGCCGGAAGGTGCTCGTGGATAAAAGCCAGTGGCATAGTCGCCGCCGACAGGGGCGGTGGCTGAAGGTGCGGTACTCGCGTGCCCGTGGCGAACTGCTGAGCATGCTGCCGGCCCAGTTGCTCCAGTTCAACCAGCGGTTGCGGGCCGCACAGGCTCAAGACGATCTGGCCGCCTTGGTAAAAGCGCCGGTGAAAGCCCCCAAGCGCTTGCTGGAAGGCCGGGTCCTGCAGGGCCAGGGTGTATCGGTTGCCGGCATGAAAAGCGCTCAGCGGATGAGCGGGCGACAGCGTCTGCAGCAAGGCGAATTGCTGCTGGGCCTGTGGGTTGCGCGACCAGGCGATGAACTCGGCGTGAATCACTTCGCGCTCGCGGCGTTGGCGCGCGATGCCCAGGTCAGGCTCGGCCAGCATCTGGCACAGGCGCTCGAGGCCTGCGGCCAAGGCATTAGGCGGGACTTCGAAGAAAAAATCGGTGGTGCGTTCACGGGTACTGGCGTTGACCTGGCCACCGAGGGCCTGCACGTAGCGCATCAGGCCATCGTCCAGGGGGAAGCGCGGGGTGCCGAGGAAGAACAGGTGCTCGAGGAAGTGGGCCAGCCCTGGCCATTTTCCCGGCGCGTCATGGCTACCCGCGTGCACCCGCAATGCGGCGGCCGCGCGCTTCAGGCGCGGGGCATGGCGCAGGGTAAGCTGCAGGCCGTTGGCGAGGGTGAGGTGGCGGGTGGCGTCAGGCATGGGGGCTCCGGTTGCTGCTGTCCATGCTAACCCATTTGTGTAGCGGGCCCGCGAAAGGGCTATCAGCCTTTACGCAGGTGAAGCTCCTGGCGCAAATCGTTCAGATAAGGAAACGCCAAGCGCCCCTGCACCACCTGATCATGTTCAAGCTCCGCCAACAACTGGCATTCATCCTGCCCGGCCATGGCTAGCACACTGCCATCCGGCCCGATGAGGCTGCTCTGCCCGCAGTAGTGAATCTCGTCTTCCGCACCGCAATAATTGGCATACACCAGGTAACACTGGTTCTCCTGCGCCCGCGCCCTCACGGTCACCTGGCAGGTAAAGTCGTACGGCGTCATGTTCGCGGTCGGCACCAGTATCAGCTCTGCGCCATCGAGCGCCAGGCGCCGAGCGTTCTCCGGGAACTCGATGTCGTAGCAGATCAGCAGGCCGACTTTCCAACCGTCAAATTCCACCACCGGGGACAGGTCGGCGCCTGGGCTGAACATCGAGCGGTCCAGGTCACCGAACAGGTGGGTCTTGCGGTAGTTGCTGAGGCTGCGGCCATGCGCATCGATCAACTGTACGCTGTTGTAGATTGCCCCGTCGTCGCCGCGCTCGGGGTAGCCATAGACGATAGCGATGCGCTGCGCCTGGGCGATCTCCACCACCGCCATCGCCGTCGGGCCATCGTCGGCTTCAGCCAGGCGCTCGACCTGGGCCAGGCCGATGTTGTAGCCCGTCAGGAACATTTCCGGACACACCAGCAACTGTGCGCCGCGTTCGGCCGCCAGCTGCGCCTGGTGGCGCAGCCGTTGCAGGTTGCCGGGCACGTCCAGTGGCTTGGGTGCACCCTGGAACAGAGCGATGCGCATGGTGCCTCCTTGTCTCAGTCTGCCAGGGCGATCGGGCCGATTTCGTCGAACACGTCGCCTGGGCCGGGGTTGTCCGGGTGGGTGTGGCCACCGAAGTGGTTCATGATACCCCACACCGCATTCAGCGACGTTTGCACCGCGCCTTCCACCCAGGCCGGGTCCACGACACGTCGTCACCGGCAATGAAGATGCCGCGCTGCTCGGCGGGCATGTCCTGCTGCATGAAGTGCGCGTACATGCGCTGGTTGTAGCGGTAGTGGCCCGGCAGCGCCCCCTTGAAAGCGCCAAGGAAGTGCGGGTCGGCTTCCCAGGAAATGGTGATCGGGTCGCCGATGATGTGCCCTGCGATGTCGGTTTTCGGGTAGATCTTCTTCAGCGCATCCAGGGCCAGCTGCACGCGCTTTTCCACCGGGTGCGGCAGCATCTTCAGCGCATCGCTCATCCAGGCGTAGGACAGGCAGATCACCCCCGGCTTGTCGTCACCGTTGTCGAACAGGTAAGTGCCGCGGGTAAGCCGGTCGGTGAGGGTCATGCTCATCAGGTCGCGGCCGGTTTCCGGGTCCTTGTCCTTCCAGAACGGCCGGTCGACCATGACGAAGGTCTTCGACGACTGCATGTAGCGGGTGCGGTCCAGAGCCATCCACATTTTTTGCGAGAACAGCGATTCCTCGCAGTCGATCTGGGTGGTCAGCAGCCAGGTCTGGCAGGTGGCGAGTACCGCGCTGTAGTGGCGGGTGTCGCCCCAGTTGTCGGTGACCGCCAGGCGTCCATCGGAAGCGCGGGCAATGCGCTTGACCCCGGTACGCGGCGCGCCGCCGTGCAACGTGCTCAGGCTGGTGCCCTGCGGCCAATGCACGCAGCGCTCCGGTACATGGCGCCAGATGCCTTGCGGCACTTGTTCCACACCGCCGACCACCAGGTGCTGGTGGTCGTCGCAGTTGGTCATCACCACGCGGAAAATTTCCAGCATCGAGTTGGGGAAGTCCGAATCCCAGCCACCGGTGCCGAAACCGACCTGGCCGAACACTTCGCGGTGCTGGAAGCTCAGCTTGGCAAACGAGCGCGAGGTGGCGACGAAGTCGTAGAAGGTGCGGTCGTCCCACAGCGGCACCAGCTTGTTCCACAGTGCCTTCAGGCGCGGTACGTCGCGGTCGCGGATGGCTTGCTGGATTTCGGCGAACTGGGCGCCGCTTTCCAGCGCATCAGCCCAGGCATCGGCCACTTCATGAAACAGCTTGGGCAGGTCGCTGGTTTTTTCGGCGTAGTAGGTCTGGCCTTCCAGGTCGATCACCGTGCTGCCCGAGGCCGGGGTCAGCGGGTTGGGGAAAGGCTTGGTTTCCAGGCCCAGCTTGTCCACGTAGTGATAGAAGGCCGTGGACGACACCGGGAAGCGCATGCCACCCAATTCGGCGATGATCCCATCGGTGCCGTTGAAGGCTTGCGAGCGCAGCCGGCCACCCAGCTTGGAAGCCTCGTACACCACCGGTTTGAGGCCCAGCTTCATCAACTCGTAGGCCGCCACCAGGCCGGCGATACCGGCACCTATGATGGCTACTTCTTCACCCTGGCGATCAACCGGAATGCTGCCCAGGCCCGCGGGGTGCTCCAACCAGTCGTCGAAAGCGAACGGGAAGTCCGGGCCGAAGATGGTGATCGGCTTCTTGCCGTCGGCGGGGTGGCGGTTTTTCTTGTTCATGAAGTGACCTTGCCAGAGAGGCTGCGCGGGGAGCGGAGCCTGAGTATAGGAGATGCCTGGGGGTCATTTTAGGGCGTGGGGTTTTCGTAATTAAGGCGCAGAGTGGTGTCTGAATGTAGTTTGTTTCGTCGGAATAACATGCGTCATATACATTACGACGACTTAGAAATCAGAGCGGCTGCCCGCGATCTACCTTGCTACTGAGAATGATCGACGTGGTGGTCTTCTCCACGCCGTCGACACTGCCGATCTGGTCAAGCAACTGGTCAAGCTGTTCGGGCGAGTCCGTACGCAGCCAGGCCACGTAGTCGAATTCTCCGCTTACCGCACACAGCTGCTGCACCTGCCCCATGGCACTCAGGCGCCGCACAACTTCCTTGCCGGAACGCGGCTGTACTTTGATCCCCACGTACGCCTGCAGCCCGCCGCCTATCACACTCTGGCCCAGGCGCACGCCATAACCGGAGATGACTTTGTTCTTCTCCAGCCGCTCCAGGCGTGAGTTGACGGTGGTACGGGCAATGCCCAGCTGGCGGGCGAGGGTGGCGACGCTTTCGCGGGCGTTGATCTGCAACAGGGCGATCAGCTGGCGATCGATTTCATCCAGCGTGATGGAGCGGGAATCCGACATGGCGAGTCTCTGCGGTTGGCCCGCTAGCCTAGCCAGCCAATGCCGATGAGGGCAAGGGCCGTCACAGCTGACCACGCTGGCCCGATGACTTTGCCTTCGGCATGATGAAGCGCTAGTCCAACGAGAACCTCAGCGTGAACCTCGACCACCTGCTCGAATGCTGGCGACTGGAAGTCTCCAACAAGAAAAGGCCCGGACGCCGAATCAGTTTGCTGTTCAACGTGCTGCGCCGCGCCCGCAAGGACAACAAACTGCGTTTTCTCTTTGCCTACCGCCTGGCCCAGTACCTCGACGCCCATGGTGGCCTGGCACGGCGTCACGCCCGGCGCATGCAACAGCGGCTAAACCTCAAGTACGCCGTGGACATCGATATAGGTGCACACATCGCGCCCGGCCTGCGCATCGCGCACCTACCGGGGGTAGTGATCACCCGGCACGTGCGCATCGGGCGCAATTTCTTCATCCGGCAGAACTGCTCGATCGGCATCAAGACCCTTGGCCTAGAGGAATACGCGCTGCGCATTGGCGACAATGTGAGCATGGGCGCCAATAGCTGCATTGTTGCCGATCGCATCGATATTGGCGACGACGTGGTGATTGGCGCTATGTCGCTGGTTACGCGGGATATTCCGGCTGGCATGACCTTCTACAACCAGCGGCAGGTAGTGATGCGGCCGAGTGCGCAGTAGTTATCAGCTTAAAGTTTTTGCAGCGGTGGGCGCCGTGGATGTTGGGGCAGAGTGGGAGTGCTCCCAAGGGTTCTTCTAGCACTGGCTAGCGAGGCGGATGGCGCCTGGACGCTATGGTGGCTGGTTGATATCTTTGCCGCCGCCACCCACCCGGGAACGCTCTCGCACAAGGACTCGCAATGAACAAGATGATGGTAAGCCCCTGGTTGATGGTCTCGCCTGATGGGCCGGTCACCTGTGCTTTCGATGACGACCAACAGGTGCATCTACGCCAAGGCGGCCTGGATGGCGCTTGTGGGCCCTACAGTGTTGTCATGGCGCTTATCACGTTGGGCGTAATGCGGTATGACGAAGCTACAGAAATGCACCAGTGGCATGGCAACAGTCGAGAAGGGCGGTTTCGGAACGAAATTCGCAATCTAGGGGCGTTGGTCTCTGGTGGTACCGATCATAAAGACATGATTCGGCTCGTCGATTGCTTCAGTGGTCTCGGTGTCGGTGCCGAGTATGTGAGTGGCAGTAAAAAGGAAATCGTAGAGCAGGTTGAGCATGCCATCGATAGCCAGTGCGCTCCGATTGTCGGTGTTCGCTTCAGTGGCGGCGGTGGGCACTGGATGATGGTAGTGGGTTACCAAGGTTATGAAGATGAGGATGGTTTCCAGCTGACTCACATCCTCTGTCTGGACCCCGCAAGCGAAACGCCTCGGACCAGTTTGTGGAACGCAGTCATCAATGTGTACGAAGAGGATGGCAGCTCGGTGGGAAGTGGGCCGCTGCCTTCTACCTATTGGGGCTACGATGGGCAGCGCGTGAGTTGCCGGGTTGAAGATGCCTTGGTGATTTGCGGGGCAGATTGATGTCTGGCACAAAAAAGCCGTGCAACTGCGCGGCTTTGTCGTATCTGGTGGGCCCACACGAACTTGAATCGTGGACTAAAGGATCAGAGTTAGCTTGCTACATGTGATAGTAGCAGAAATCTACTGTAAGCAAGAAAAGGTACAGTAACATTAAGCCAGCATCGCAGCGATGTTTGAGCGAAATTTAAGGTAAGTCAACGAATCTTTTCAGTGTACCTCCATTGTACCTCGAAGCCCTCCCAGGGATTAGCTAGCACGACGGCCTGCAGCCCGTATTGAGCTGTTCGTGCCTAGGCTCTCTGAGCTTCCAGCCAAATCAGAATTTTTTCACCTAAGATTTGGATGTAGCGGGAGATGTAATTGCAGAGCAGGTGAGGATAATCATGCTCGATTGAGACTTTCTCGCCAACAAAGTAAAATCTAATTGACACTAGTTCTGTTTCGCTGCTTTTTGTGTAACGACCTCTGTCTTCACTGCAGAGATAAGATTTCCGCTCTACTATGGTTCTAATTGTGTCGGCGTCTTTTGATAGCTGAAGCAGTCCGCCTGCATGCATTAGACAATTTCGAATCTTCTGTGCGCACTTGATAGGCTCGTGCACTGCAATGGTTTCAAGAGGTATTCCTAGCTTCCTGAAGTAATTGAATATTTTTTCGACGCCCGCGCCATTTATGGATGACAGTTGGATTTCGGATGCTTGTTCAGTTGCGATTGCAAGCCGCAAAATATAAGCTTCGAATAGTGAAAGCGTAGAAAATAGGTTGCCAGATGAAATCATATATGGATAGGTGTTGTCCCATCGACGCTTATGAATCGCCGCGCGTGCGGCGATTATTTCTGCATGCTTTTCGATGTCAGGAAAGTAGTGAGTGACTTTTTCTGCTTCAATAGCTTGCTCATGCGTAATGGTATAATGGCTTTTCCAGACAAAATCCATTATATCAACCCATTCGGTCGCGGCGCTGTTTAATATTTGAGAAACCTCGTATGAGCACCTTTCAGATGGTGACATGTTTTTCTTTGCGAGCAGTTCTTGTACGAAGGCATCTATCAAGTTTTCCCTAACCATTCGAGTGTTCTACCAGTGTCAGCTGAGGATTTAAATTTGATATTAATTAGTTTTGTTCTGGTTCTGGTTCTGGATCAGGAAGAGCATAAGTATTTAGCTGGTCGATAACTAATTCCGCATATTGTGTTATTAACGACCTTGTGTAATCAATTAGCTCGTTCAATTCGCGACTGCCTGAGGCTGTGAAAGACGCTCCGTGCCCGATAGCGTTTCTCATTCCTACGAGCCTCAGGGAGCCCAGGCGTGTATCGCGATAGTTGGCGATCACCTCGGATGATAGAGCTGCGAGCGAATATTTTCCCTGGTCGCCTCGGCCTTTTGCGCGGTGGGCTTCTTGGTAGGGCTGACTTCGCGCAGATGTCGCTGCAGCGCATTTTCGAGTGTCAGCCGCTCGGACCCGCTGCGCTGGATATACACACCCCGCACCATTTCATCTTCGGTGCGCCGTGACCAATCCTCGGCGTCGCGTTTGGTGCGGAAGGTTTTGGCGTTGGTCGGCCATCCGGTTTTGCGGATGACAGCCTTCCAGGTGCCGGCAGGGGTTTTGACGATTGTAGCCATCTGAAGGACTCCAAAGGCGTGCAAGCGAAGCCGCACTGTACCTAATTTGTACCTTTAGACCATAGGACTGTACTGAGGTGGTTCCACCAAAACACGAAAGCCGCGTAGTACGCGGCTTCAAGGTTGGTGGGCCCACACGGACTCGAACCGTGGACCAAAGGATTATGAGTCCTCTGCTCTAACCGACTGAGCTATAGGCCCTCAGTAAGTGGCCGGATTATAACGAGGGTTTCGCACCTGTGCCATCTGAAAGATCTGATAGTGCTATGCGAAGGAACGCGGCCGCGAACTCGTCTGGTGGCAGCGGCAGGCTGACGATGTAGCCCTGGATCTGCTCACACCCTTCCGCTGCCAGAAAACGCTGCTGGGCCTGGTTTTCCACGCCTTCGGCAATGATCGTCAGCTGCATGCTGCGGCCAAGGGCAATGATCGCGCGGGCGATGGCGGCATCGTGTGGGTCGTCGGGCAGGCCGCGGATGAAGGACTTGTCGATCTTGAGAATATCCAGCGGCAGGCGCTTGAGGTAGCTCAGCGAGGAATAGCCGGTGCCGAAGTCATCGATAGCCAGTTGCACGCCCAGTTTCTTCAACTGGTACAGCACGGCCAGGGCCTCTTCTGCCTGGCTCATGATGAAGTTCTCGGTAATTTCCAGCTGTAGGTCACCGGCCTTTAGCTGGTAGTGCTTTAGCAACTGTTCGATGCGCCGGGCCAGGTGCGGGTGGCGCAGCTGGGCGCCGGCAAGGTTGATCGACAGCGGGCCGAAGGGTTGGTAGTGCTGTTTCCAGGCCTGCATCTGTCGGCAGGCTTGCTCCAGAACCCAGTCACCGAGCTGGAGAATGGTGCCATTCTCTTCCGCCAGGTGGATGAAGTGCTCTGGTGGCACCTCCCCAAAGGTTGGGTGGCTCCAGCGGATCAGCGCCTCGGCGCCTACCAGCTTCTGGGTCTTGAGGCTGAGCTTGGGCTGGAAGCACAGGCTCATTTCGTTGCGTTCGACGGCGCGGCGCAGTTCATGCTCCAAGGCGATGCGCTCGCTGGCCTGGGCGGTGAGGTCGCGGGTGTAGGCTTCGACGCGGTTGCGGCCTTTGGCCTTGGAGCGGTACATGGCGGCGTCGGCGTTGCGGATCAGTGTGGCAACGTCAGTGCCGTCCTGTGGATACAGGCTGATGCCGATGCTGGCGCTGGTGAAGAACTCGTGTTCACCGGCCTGGAACGGCGCGGCGAAACAGGCCAGCAGCTTGTTGGCGATGGTACTGGCGTCGCTGGGCTTGTGCAGGCCGGGTAGCAGGATGATGAACTCGTCGCCGCCCAGTCGGGCCACGGTGTCGACGTCGCGCACCTGCTCCTTCAGGCGCTGGGCGATGCCTTTAAGCAGCAGGTCGCCGACTGGGTGGCCGAGGCTGTCGTTGATGTGCTTGAAACGGTCGAGGTCGAGGAACAGTACCGCGCCCTGGCGGTTGGAGACTTGCGCGCAGGTGAGTACAGCCTGCAGGCGGTTCTCGAACAGGGCGCGGTTGGGCAAGCCGGTCAGCGGGTCATGGTGGGCCTGATAGTCGAGTTTGGCCTGGGCGTGCTTGATGCTGGAGATGTCTGCGAAAACCGCCACGAAGTGAGTGATCTCGCGTTCACTGTTGCGCACGGCGCTGATGGTCAGCCAGCTTGGGTAAAGCTCGCCGTTCTTGCGCTTGTTGTAGATCTCGCCCTGCCAGTGCCCTTCGTCGGTCAGCTGGTGCCACATGGCCGCATAGAAGGCGCTGTCGTGCTGGCCGGACGCGAGCAGACGCGGGGTCTGGCCGAGGGCTTCGATTTCGCTGTAGCCGGTGATTTCGCTGAAGGCGCGGTTGACAGCACTGATGTGCTGGTCAATGTCGGTGATCAGTACGCCTTCGGCAGTGTTTTCGAACACGGTGGCGGCCAACTGCAGTTTTTCCTGCATCAGGTGGCGCTCGGTGATGTCGCGGGCGATGGTCAGCATGCAGTCGACGCCGGTAATCGGCAGGGGCCGGGCGGACAGCTCGCAAAGGCGGATCTGCCCGTCGCTGCGGCGGATGTGGCAGGTGAAATCACGCACGAAGCCGTCGCGGTTGAGCTGCTCGACCAGGCGCTTGCGCTCGTTGAGGTCTACCCAGATGCCCAGGTCCAGCGAGGTCTGGTCGATGGTCGGGTTGAGGTCATAGCCGGTCAGGCGGCAGAAGCCCTCGTTCACCTCCAGCAGCAGACCGTCGCTCTGGCGCGACAGCAGCAGGCCGTCGGGGGAGGCGTGGAAGGCTTTGGCGAATTTCTCTTCCGAGGTTTGCAACTGTTGCTGGGTTTCCTTGAGCTGGCTGATGTCGCGCACCGCCACTACCAGCGCGGGGGTGCCGTCGAGTTCGAAGGTTTCGGCCGAGGTCAGGCCGGTGAACAGCTGGCCATTGCTGCGGCGGAAACTCATTTCCAGGTTACGGATGCCGCCCTGGTGCAGGTGTTCGAGCACTCGTAGGCCGCTGCCTTCGACGCCCCACAGGTTCAGGTCGGTGGCGGTACGGCCAATCACCTGGCTTTGGGTCAGGCCGATCTGCTCTTCGAAGGCTTCGTTCACCTCCAGAAGGCAGCCATCGCTGTGGCGGGCGATCAGCAGGATGTCTGGGCATTGCTGGAACACCGAGGCGAACTTCTGCTCGGACAGGCGCAGGGCGTCCTCGGTGTGCTTGGTTTCGCTGATGTCGATCATCAGGCCGCGCATCACCGGTTGGTGGCCGTGTTCGATCATGCTGACGATGTTGCGTACCCAAAGGGGCTGGCCGTCGGCGCGGATCACTCGGTAGTCCAGGCTGTGGTCGCGTCCCGCTGCGGTTTCGCTGTCGCAGTACGCCTGGGCCCAGAGGGCGTCCTCCGGGTGCAGGATGCTGCGCCAGAAGCCGGGCCGGAGCCAGTCACTCAAGGGGTAGCCGAGCAGGTCTTCGGCATGCGGTGAAACGTAGCTGTAGGTGAAGTCGTTGGCATCGGCTTCCCAGGCGATGGCTGACAGGCTCTCTACAAGGCCTCGGTAGTGGTATTCGCTGCTGCGCAGCTCTTGCTCCAGGGCGATGCGCCTGGAAATTTCCGAGCTGAGGCGGCGGTTGATGCGGATGACCACGGCCAGCACGGCCATCAGCAACAGCACCGTTGGCAAGCCATATACCAGCAGGTCAGACCAGAACATCCGCTGGTCGACTACATTGCCCACCCAGCGCTGCTGGATCTGGCTGATTTCGCTGCTGCTCATGTCGGCCATCACTTTGTCGAGAATACCGACCAGCACGGCCTTGTCGCGGGGGACGGCCATCGCCAGCTGGTAGCGGTAGGGTGTTTCGCCGCTGACGTACAGGCCGTCGAGTTTGAGCTGGCGCAGGCTCCAGATACTGGAGGCCAGGTCGCCGACCACGGCGTCCACCTGGTCGGTGGCCAGGGCCTGCAGCGTGGAGCTGACATTGGGCAGCGCCACCAGGTTGAGGTCGGGGTGGTGGGTGCGCAGCAGCTCGTGCGGGGCGTAGTTCTCGACCACGGCGATTTTCAGGCCGTACAGGTCATCCAGCTTGCGTGGTTGTGCGCCGCCTTTGTGGGCCAGGATGACAATGGGGAAGTCGAGGTACGGGCGGGTGAAGGCCAGATAGCCCTGGCGTTCGGGGGTGGACATGATGCCGGGCAGCAGGTCGATGCGGCTTTCCCGTGCCTGTGCCAGTACCTCGGTCCAGCTGCTGGGTTCGACCGGTTTGAGTGTCACGCCCAGGCGCTGCTGGATCGTGGCGATGTAATCGGCGGCCAATCCCTGGTACCGGCCCTCCTGGTCGCGAAACTCGAACGGTGGCCAAGAGGCGTCTACGCCCAGGCTCAACTGCGGGTGAGCAGCCAGCCAGGCTTTCTCCTCATCTGTCAGGGTCAGGGCGCCGGCCGTTGTGTTCCATAAAATCAGGAGCAGCAACAGAATGGCCGGCTTCAAGGGCATGGCAGCCTCGCATTCAGGTGGTCTGAAGTCGAGTGTAGACGGGCATTGCGGCAGGTGTGCTGTGGAAGGCGGGCTTTATGTTACGGGCCGCTAAAGAAAAAACCCGGCCTGGGCCGGGGTTTTGTCATCACTCGTCGAGGAAGGAGCGCAGGTGCTCGCTGCGAGTCGGGTGGCGCAGTTTGCGCAACGCCTTCGCTTCGATCTGACGAATCCGCTCACGGGTTACGTCAAACTGCTTGCCCACCTCTTCGAGGGTGTGGTCGGTGTTCATGTCGATACCGAAACGCATGCGCAGCACCTTGGCTTCGCGTGCGGTCAGGCCCGAGAGCACGTCGCGGGTGGCTTCCTTGAGGCTTTCGACCGTGGCCACGTCAATCGGGGACTGCATGGTCGAGTCCTCGATGAAGTCGCCCAGGTGCGAATCTTCGTCGTCACCGATCGGGGTTTCCATGGAGATCGGCTCTTTGGCGATCTTCAGTACCTTGCGGATCTTGTCCTCAGGCATTTCCATGCGCTCGCCCAGCTCTTCCGGGTCGGTTCGCGACCCATTTCCTGCAGCATCTGGCGGGAAATACGGTTGAGCTTGTTGATCGTCTCGATCATGTGCACCGGAATACGGATGGTGCGTGCCTGGTCGGCGATCGAGCGGGTGATCGCCTGACGGATCCACCAGGTGGCATAGGTCGAGAACTTGTAGCCGCGGCGGTATTCGAACTTGTCCACCGCTTTCATCAAGCCGATGTTGCCTTCCTGGATCAGGTCGAGGAACTGCAGGCCACGGTTGGTGTACTTCTTGGCGATGGAGATCACCAGACGCAGGTTCGCCTCGACCATTTCTTTCTTGGCGCGGCGGGCCTTGGCTTCACCGATCGACATGCGACGGTTGATTTCCTTGATCTCGGCAACGGTCAAGCCGGTTTCGGTCTCAAGGTCGATCAGTTTCTGCTGGCAAGCGACAATGGCAGCGTCCTTTTCACCCAGGGCAGCAGCCCACTTGGTGTTGCGCTTGGCCAGGTCACCGCTCCAGGTCTGGTCGGTTTCGTTGCTCGGGAACATGCGCAGGAAGTCGGCACGCGGCATGCGGGCGTCACGGACGCACAGCTGCATGATGGCGCGTTCTTGCTGGCGCAGACGGTTCAGGGCGTCACGTACACGCTCGACCAGTACCTCGAACTGCTTCGGTACAAGCTTGATCGGCATGAACAGGTCAGCCAGGGCCTGAAGGGCCTCGATGCTTTCCTTGTGGCCACGACCGTTTTTCTTCAGGACCTTGGAGGTTGCCTGAAGTTGATCGGATACCGCACCGAAGCGTTGAGCCGCGACTACCGGGTCCGGGCCGCTCTCGGCCTCTTCCTCGTCGTCACCGCTTTCGGACTCTTCCTCTTCGTCGTCGGACTCTTCCTTCGCAGCAGCGGCCTTGGTGCCTGGGATCGGCACTTCTTCGGTCGGCGCGGCAATGTTGTCGTCAGGGTCGATGTAGCCGCTGAGTACGTCCGACAGGCGGCCACCCTCGGTGGTGACGCGGTCATATTCGCCGAGAATGTAATCGACAGTGCCCGGGAAGTGGGCGATGGCGCCCATGACTTCACGAATGCCTTCCTCGATACGCTTGGCGATTTCGATCTCGCCTTCACGGGTCAGCAGTTCGACAGTACCCATTTCGCGCATGTACATGCGCACCGGGTCGGTCGTGCGGCCGATATCGGTTTCAACGGCCGCCAACGCAGCAGCGGCTTCTTCGGCCGCGGCTTCGTCGGTGTCGGCTTCCGCCAACAGAAGGGCATCCGCATCCGGAGCACTCTCGAATACGTTGATCCCCATGTCGTTGATCATGCGGATGATGTCTTCCACCTGTTCCGGATCTGAAATATCCTCAGGCAGGTGGTCGTTGACCTCCGCGTAAGTCAGGTAGCCCTGCTCACGACCGCGGGTGATCAACTCTTTGATACGAGACTGCTGTTGCGCTTTTCCGGACATAACACCCTATCCACTGAAGGTCTTGGCGGGCAAAAAACAAGCCGAGGATTATACCCGAGCATGGGCCTCACGCGCCAGATGAGGTCGGCGTTTGTGCGGGAACATTCCGGCTCAGCAGGGCGAGGAGCTGGGTTTTTTCCTCGCTGGTCAATTCGCTTTGACGTGATTTCCTGAGCAGTTGTTCCAGGCTGCGCTCGCGTTGGCGGGCGGACAAGCTAGTTATAGTGTCGAAAAACTGTTGTTCAAGGTTGTCGGCCACGATCAGCCATTCCTTTTCCGCCAGGGCCCGCAACAGGCGACCCTGCTCGGTGCCATGCCAGCGTGCGATCAACTGCATTGAGCTTAGCCCAGGATTTTTCTGTGCGGCTTCGATCAATGCCACCAGCAGCTGGCTGTACAGGTGTTCTTCGTCGGCGAAGTGGCTGGCATCTTCTACCCTGCCGGCCAGCAGCGGGTGGTGCAGCAGGGTGCGCAGGGCGGCCAGGGTTGGTGGCTCGACCGGCGCCGGCACGCGGGGTGGCGCTTCGTCACGTTGTTGCCACGGCTTGCCACCCTTGCGGTTCTTGTCCCAGGGCTTGTCGCTCCATGGCTTCTTACCGCCGTTCTTGTTGGGCTTCCAGGCCTGCTCCTGATGAACGGGGGCGAAGTCGTGTTGCGGCATGTCGCCGTAATCGGGGGTGTAGCTGGCCATGGCGTCGTAGTCGTAGCCAGGGCCGTAGTCCGGCACGCTGCTAACCGTGGGTGCTTGTTGCGCCAGTTGCTCGACCTGCTGCGGGTCGAGGCCGGTGATTTCCTTCAGGCGGTTGCGCATGAGCTGGCGCAGGTTGGCGCCAGGGATCTTTTCGATCAACGGTGCCGCCAGGGTCGCCATGTGTGCCTTGCCTTCCAGCGAGCGTGGGTCGGCTTCGACGCTCAGTTGCTCGAAGAAGTAATCGGCCAGCGGCTGGGCGTGCTGGTTGATACGGGCCATGAAAGCGTCGGTGCCTTCGGCGCGTACCAGGCTGTCCGGGTCCTCGCCTTCGGGCAGGAACAGAAAACGTGCGCGGCGGCCATCTTGCAGGTTCGGCAAGGCCGATTCCAGTGCGCGCCAGGCGGCCTTGCGCCCGGCCTGGTCGCCGTCGAAGCAGAACAACACGCTGGGCACCACGCGGAACAGGCGCTTGAGGTGCTCTTCGCTGGTGGCGGTGCCGAGGGTGGCCACGGCATTGCGCAGGCCTTGCTGGGCCAGGGCGATGACGTCCATGTAGCCCTCGACGACGATGATCTCGTCGAGGTTGCGGTTGTGCTTGCGTGCCTCGTACAGCCCGTACAGCTCCTGGCCCTTGTGGAACACCGGGGTTTCAGGGGAGTTCAAGTACTTGGGCTTGTCGTCGCCGAGTACCCGGCCGCCGAAGGCGATGATGCGCCCGCGGCTGTCGCGGATCGGGAACATCACCCGGTCGCGGAAACGGTCGTAGCGCTTGCCGCTTTCGGCGTTCTCGATCAGCAGGCCGGCATCGATCATCACTTTCTGCTGCAGGGTGTCGGCACCCAGGTGCTTGAGCAGGTTGTCCCAGCCGGGCGGGGCAAAACCCAGGCCGAAATCGCGGGCAATCTCGCCGGACAGGCCGCGGCCCTTGAGGTAATCCACCGCCGCCTTGCGGGTCGGGTGGTTGCGCAGGGCCTGGCGGTAGAACTCCGAGGCGGCGTCCAGCAGCGGGTACAGCGGCGAATCGGTGGGCTGGCGCGGCTTCTGGTCGCGGCGGCCTTGTTCGCGGGGCACTTCCATGCCAGCGGCGCGGGCCAGCTCCTCGACGGCCTGCGGGAAGTCCAGGTTGTCGTGGTCCATGACGAAACCCAGGGCGTTGCCACCGGCGCCGCAGCCGAAGCAGTAGTAGAACTGCTTGTCGGGGCTGACCGTGAAGGAAGGGGTCTTTTCCTTGTGGAACGGGCAGCAGGCGGAGTAGTTCTTGCCGGTTTTTTTCAGTTGGACGCGCGAACTCACCACGTCGACAATGTCGAGGCGGTTGATAAGGTCGTCAATGAAGCTCTGGGGAATCAGCCCGGCCATGGCAGTCTCGTCATCTGGCAACTGGCAAGTCTAATCGCTCACGCGCCGAATGGGGCGAGTGTTGCTTGGGGAAGTGCGAGGGGGTGTGTGCTCGTCGCCAGCCCCTAAGGGCCCGTCAGTCGGACGTGCACGTCTGGTCATACAGCAAGAAGGACCAGCTCTGACGTTTCAGGCAGGTTGCCCATGAGCAGTTCGCATGAAGCTTGTGCAGGGCCTTGAGCTAGCTGCTCAAGTGTGAAGCGACCACTGCCATCGCCCGGCGGTTAGCCGGGCAGGGCAGAAGCTTTGCGTTGAACGCCTGTATTAGTACAGACGAACGGCGCGGCGCTGTTCGCGCTGAACTTTCTTGGCGTGACGCTTAACAGCAGCAGCTGCTTTACGCTTACGCTCGGCGGTCGGCTTCTCGTAAAACTCGCGGCTACGAACTTCAGCCAGTACACCGGCTTTTTCGCAGGAGCGCTTGAAACGACGCAGAGCTACGTCGAAGGGTTCGTTCTCTTTAACTTTGACGGCTGGCATCCAGGGCTACCTTAATTCATTACCGGGGTAGACGTGCTCCTGGCAAAACAAAGGTGTGCTGGAGAACGTCGGTTTTCAAGGGTTGCGGATGTTAACCCTTAGCAAGCAGGAATGCAAAGCCTCTGATCGAAAACCGCTGGTCGGCATCCGACACGGGACTATCATGCGCGGCTTCGAATTCAGCCCCCACAAGGGACGAACCCATGCTAGTACTGGGATTGGAAACATCCTGCGACGAAACTGGCGTCGCATTATACGACAGTGAACGCGGTTTGTTGGCCGACGCACTGTTCAGCCAGATCGACCTGCACCGCGTGTTCGGCGGCGTAGTGCCCGAGCTTGCCTCGCGTGATCACGTCAAGCGCATGCTGCCGCTCATTCGCCAGGTGCTGGACGAGGCTGGCTGCGTCGCCACCGAGATCGACGCCATCGCCTATACCGCGGGCCCTGGCCTGGTCGGTGCCTTGCTGGTCGGGGCTTCCTGCGCCCAGGCGTTGGCCTTTGCCTGGGACATCCCGGCGATAGGTGTGCACCACATGGAAGGCCACCTGCTGGCGCCCATGCTGGAAGAAAACCCACCCGAGTTTCCGTTCGTCGCTTTGTTGGTTTCCGGTGGTCACACGCAGTTGGTTCGGGTCGATGGCATCGGCCAGTACGAACTGCTGGGCGAGAGCCTGGACGACGCTGCCGGCGAGGCGTTCGACAAGACCGCCAAGTTGATCGGCCTCAATTACCCAGGCGGCCCGGAAATCGCGCGCCTCGCAGAGCAGGGCGTACCTGGCCGCTTCGTTTTCCCAAGGCCGATGACCGATCGTCCGGGTCTTGAGTTCAGCTTCAGCGGCCTCAAGACCTTCGCCCTCAACACCTGGCAGCAATGCAAGAATGCTGGCGACGACGGTGAGCAAACCCGTTGCGACGTGTCCCTGGCATTCCAGCAGGCGGTGGTGGAAACTTTGACCATCAAGTGCAAGCGAGCCCTCAAGCAGACTGGCCTCAAGCGCCTGGTCATCGCTGGTGGCGTGAGTGCCAACAAAGCGCTGCGTGCCTCGCTGGAAGAGATGCTGGCCGGAATGAAGGGCAATGTGTACTACGCGCGCCCACAGTTCTGTACCGACAATGGCGCGATGATCGCCTATGCCGGTTGCCAGCGACTGTTGGCCGGGCAGCAGCAGGACCTGGCGATCAGCGTGCAGGCACGCTGGCCGATGGAGCAGTTGCCACCACTGTAAGGTTTACCGCCGAAGGTTCAGAAGTGCCGTTCGCGCCCTGCAAACAGGTCGCGCAGATTTTTACGGTGGCGCCACACGATCATCGCTGTCAGCACGGTGATCGGCAGCAGGGCCTCGGGCTCGCGCCAGGCCAGCAATGGCAACGTCAGTGGTGTGGCGATCAGTGCCGCCAGCGAGCTGGTGCGGGTGAGGTAGAAGGTCAGCAGCCAGGCACCGATAGCCAGCAGTGCGGCCGGGAAATACAGGCCCATGAGCATGCCGGCAGCTGTCGCCACGCCTTTGCCGCCCTGGAAACGGAAGTACAGGGGGAACAGATGGCCCAGCACCGCGCACGCGCCCACCCAGGCCTGCGCATGCAGGTCCAGCCCGGCAGCGCGGGCGAGCAATACCGGCAAAAGGCCCTTGCACAGGTCGCCAAGCAGGGTCAGGATCGCCAGTTTACGGCCTGCCAGGCGTAGCATATTGGTGGCGCCGGCATTGCCTGAGCCGCTGGAACGCGGGTCCGGGCTGCCTGAAAGGCGGCTGAGGACAATGGCGAAGGACAGCGAGCCGAGCAGGTAGGCGAGCAACGCCAGTAACCAAAACATGCTAACTATTCCGGGCGAGGACGCCCTGATTCTAACGGCGCCAGTCGCCCTTGTCGTGCTGTGGAGAGAAGTGCTTGGACAGAGTGTTCATCGAAGGCCTGGAAGTCGATACCGTCATCGGTGCCTATGACTGGGAGCGGGATATTCGCCAGTGCTTGCGCCTGGACCTGAGCTTTGCCTGGGACAACCGCCCGGCTGCCGCCGGTGACGACCTGAACCTGGCGCTGGACTACGCCAGTGTCTCGGCACGCATCCAGGCGTTCGCCGAGCAGGCCCGTTTCGAGCTGGTGGAAACCTTTGCCGAGCGCCTGGTGGCAACGCTGATGGAGGAATTCCACATCCCTTGGGTACGGTTGAAGCTGACCAAACCGGGTGCGGTGCCGGCGGCCCGTGGTGGTGTAGGCGTGGAGATCGAGCGCGGATGTCTCTGAGCACGGTTTACCTGGGGCTCGGCAGCAACATCGACCGTGAAGCGCATTTGTGCGCCGGGCTCGATGCGTTGGCCGGTATCCTGACGGACATGCATTGCTCGCCGGCGTTCGAAAGCCAGGCGGTGGGGATCAAGAGCGGGCCGTTCATCAACTTCGTGGTGACCGGCAAAACCGCGTTGCCGTTGATCGAGCTGGACCGTCGACTGAAGTTCATCGAGGCCGACAACGGCCGCTATGCCCCGGACCGCAAAGGCTTGCCACTGGATATCGACGTGCTGATGTATGACGATTTGCACGGTACTTTCGACGGACTGGTGCTGCCTCGCGCCGAGATCTTGAAAAACGCTTTTGTGTTGTGGCCGCTGTCGCTGCTGGCCCCCGAACTGGTACATCCGGGGGCGGGCAAGGGCATGGCGCAGTTATGGCAGGAGGCGCAGATCGATCAGGTGCTGGCTCCGGTAGCCTTCGAGTGGCGCGGGTTGCAGCTGACGCCTATCTAACTAACGGCTTTCGCGGTCATTGTGAGAGCGGGCGTGCCCGCGAACACCGGCATAGCCGGTGCCATCCACCGCATTGGGTTCTTCGCGGGCGCGCCCGCTCCCACAGGTACCGCGCTGGTCAACTGCGTTTGTAAGCCTCGACAGCCTTCAGCCGCTCACGCTTGAGCGCTTCGCCCAGCGCCTGGCCCGTCAGCCCGGCTTGCACCAGCGGCTTCACATCCACCGCTCGCGCCGCTGCTGCGCCACGCAGATAATCGGCTTGTGGATAACTCGACTTGCCATCGCCCAGCGCCGCCATCTCGCACACGACAATGAAATCCTCGAACCGCTGCGGTCGCCGGTACACATCGAATTTCTGCAACAGCTCCAGCAGTGCCGTGGCTGGTAGCTCCTGCGCCTGGTTACCCTGCGCCAGGCACTCTCCGGTAAGTAAGGCCAGTTCCTGGCATTCCCGTGGTGCCTTGAGGCGCTGGTTGACGGTTTTGATCGGCGCCGGTGCCAGCCCTCGCAACAGGCAGGCCCAGCGCACGTGCAGCGGTTGTTCGTGCGCTGCGGCTTGCTCCAGCGCCGCCAGGGCCTGTGTATCGTCGACAAGCTCAGGCAGTAGCTCGTGCAGGGCGCCGCAAGCGCCCAGCACTTGGAAGAACACCTGGGGGCGAGCCTCCATCAGCGCGCGCTCGATTTCCTTCCAGCTGCGCTCGGCGGTCAGTGCCTGCAGTTCGCCTGAGGCACTGATCTGGCGCATCAGTTCCAGGGTCTCGTCGGCAACCCGGAAACCCAGAGGCGCATAACGAGCAGCAAAGCGCGCGACGCGTAGTACGCGCAGAGGATCTTCGGCGAATGCCGGGAAACATGGCGCAAAAGGCGTTGATCGAGATCGTCCTTGCCATGGTAGGGGTCGTACACCGTGCCCGCTTCATCTTCAGCCATCGCATTGATGGTGAGGTCGCGGCGGATCAGGTCTTCTTCCAGGGTGACGTCGGGACTGGCATGAAAGGTAAACCCACCGTAGCCGCGCCCACTCTTGCGCTCGGTGCGCGCCAGGGCGTACTCCTCGCCGGTTTTCGGGTGCAGGAACACCGGGAAATCGGCACCGACCGGCCGGTAGCCCTTGGCAAGCATTTCTTCGACGGTAGCGCCAACCACCAGCCAGTCGATATCGCTGACCGGGCGGCCGAGCAGGCGGTCGCGCACGGCGCCGCCGACTTTGTAGATGTGCATGTGCAGCTCTCCATAACTGCCGACAGGATAACCTGTCGGCAGTTATGGGGTTGCATCAGAGATGGTGGATAACGGCCAGGTCCATGCGGCCATAGTCGGCGCTTTCGCCGTGCTCGCCGCGCGGGGGCATGTGGTGGGTTTTCATCACTTGCTCGCCCTGTACGGTCTCCAGGTGAATATCGAAGCCCCACAAGCGATGCAGGTGCTTGAGCACTTCATCGGTCGAGTCGCCCAGTGGTTTGCGGTTATGTTGCTGGTGGCGCAGGGTCAGTGAGCGGTCGCCGCGACGGTCGACGCTCCAGATCTGCACGTTCGGCTCACGGTTGCCTAGGTTGTATTGTGCTGCCAGCTGCTCACGAATCACCCGGTAGCCGGCTTCGTCATGAATGGCAGGCACCAGTAGGTCGTCGCGCTGGTCGTCATCGAGGATGCTGAACAGCTTCAGGTCGCGCATTACCTTGGGCGACAGGTACTGCAGGATGAAGCTCTCGTCCTTGAAGCTGCTCATGGCGAACTTGATGGTAGAAAGCCAGTCACTGCCGGCAATGTCGGGGAACCAGTGGCGATCTTCCTCGGTCGGGTTTTCGCACATGCGGCGGATGTCGGTGTACATCGCGAATCCCAGCGCATAGGGGTTGATGCCGCTGTAGTAGGGGCTGTCGAAACCGGGCTGGAACACCACGCTGGTGTGCGACTGCAAAAACTCCATCATGAAGCCTTCGGTGATAAGCCCCTCGTCGTACAGGTCGTTCATCAGGGTGTAATGCCAGAAGGTTGCCCAGCCTTCGTTCATCACCTGGGTCTGGCGCTGCGGGTAGAAGTACTGGGCGATCTTGCGCACGATGCGCACCACTTCACGCTGCCAAGGTTCGAGCAACGGCGCGTTCTTTTCGATGAAGTACAGGATGTTTTCCTGCGGTTCGGCGGGGAAGCGCCCATCATCGCGGTCGTTGCCCTTTTCCGCGCTTTTCGGAATCGTCCGCCACAGGTCGTTGATCTGGCGCTGAAGGTGTTCTTCGCGCTCCTGTTGCCGGCGCCGCTCCTCCTCGGCGGAAATAGGGTAAGGCCGCTTGTAGCGGTCGACGCCGTAGTTCATCAGCGCGTGGCAGGAGTCAATCAGGTCTTCCACCGCATCGATGCCGTGGCGCTCTTCGCATTGGGCGATGTACTGCTTGGCGAACACCAGGTAGTCGATGATCGAACTGGCGTCAGTCCAGGTGCGGAACAGGTAATTGCCTTTGAAAAAACTGTTGTGGCCATAGCAGGCGTGAGCGATCACCAGTGCTTGCATGCACATGGTGTTTTCTTCCATCAGGTAGGCGATGCACGGGTCGGAGTTGATCACGATCTCGTAGGCCAGGCCCATCTGGCCGCGACTGTAGGACTTTTCGGTACTGAGGAACTGCTTGCCGTAGGACCAGTGGTGATAGCCCAGCGGCATGCCGACCGAGGCGTAGGCGTCCATCATCTGCTCGGCAGTGATGACCTCGATCTGGTTGGGGTAGGTGTCCAGGGCGTAACGCTCGGCCAGGCGGCTGATTTCCCGGTCGTAGGTCTGGATCAGCTCGAACGTCCACTCGGACCCGGTGGAAATGGGTTGGCGTCTCTGTGCTCTGGCGGTCATGTGGCTAACCTGCGCTGGAAGAGTTCACGGAAGACCGGGTAGATGTCGCCGGCCGATACCAGCTGCTGCTGGGCGAACGTGTCGGGGTAGGCTTCGCCGATGCGCTCGTATTCATACCACAGCGCCTGGTGTTCACGGGGGGTGATCTCAACGTAAGTGTAGTACTGCACATGCGGCATGATCTGCTTGGAGAGGATGTCGCGGCAGATCGGCGAGTCGTCGTTCCAGTTGTCGCCGTCGGAGGCTTGTGCGGCGTAGATGTTCCAGTCGCTGGCCGGGTAGCGTTCGGCCATGATCTCCTGCATCAACTTCAGGGCGCTGGAGACGATGGTGCCGCCGGTTTCCCGCGAGTAGAAGAACTCTTCCTCATCGACTTCACGGGCACTGGTGTGATGGCGAATGAACACCACTTCGATGCGGTCGTAGTTACGCTTGAGGAACAGGTACAGCAGGATGAAGAAGCGCTTGGCGATGTCCTTGGTGGCCTGGGTCATCGAGCCGGATACGTCCATCAGGCAGAACATCACCGCCTTCGAGCTGGGGTTGGGTTGTTTGACCAGCAGGTTGTACTTGAGGTCGAAGGTATCGAGGAAGGGCAGGCGGTTGATGCGCGCCTTCAAGCGTTCGATTTCCTGTTCGACTTCCTGGATATCGGTGAAGTTGTCTGGCTCTTCGACCCGCAGGCGGTCCAGTTCCTTTTGCGCTTCACGCAACAGGGCGCGGCTGCTGCCGGTCAGGGCGATGCGCCGGGCGTGGGCCGAACGCAGGGTGCGCACGATGTTGATACGCGACGGGTTGCCTTCGTTGGCGATACCGGCGCGCACGGTCTTGAAGGTGTCGGCGCCCGTCAGGTGACGCTTGACCAGGTTGGGCAGCTCGAGGTCCTCGAACATGAATTCGAGAAACTCTTCCTGAGTGATCTGGAAGACGAATTCGTCCATGCCCTCGCCGGAGTTGCCCGCTTTACCGCGACCGCCGCCGCCACCTCCACCGCCTTGCGGGCGCGGGATGTGTTCACCGGCGGTGAATTCCTTGTTGCCAGGGTGCACGATGGTCTGTTTGCCCCCGCGACCATGGTGCAGCACCGGCTCGTCGATGTCGCGGCCGGGAATGCTGATTTGCTCGCCGTGTTCCATGTCCATGATGGAACGGCGGCTCACCGCCTCTTCGACGGCTTTCTTGATGTGTTCGCGGTACCGCCGCAGGAAGCGTTGGCGGTTGACCGTGCTCTTGTTCTTGCCGTTCAGGCGTCGGTCTATAACGTAGCTCATGGTCCCTCCGGTAGCTGGGAGCAGCTGCAAGCCACAAGCTTCTGGCTGCAGGAAAGAGCAGCCACCGCTGCTGCAAGCTACAGCGCCGGGCTTGCGCTCGGCGCTAGGCAGCTTGAAGCTTGCGGCTTGTAGCTTGCCGCTTTATTGCGATTTCCTGACCCGCAGGTACCATTCCGACAGCAGACGTACCTGTTTGTCGGTGTAACCACGCTCCACCATCCGGGTGACGAAGTCGTTGTGTTTCTTCTGATCCTCTTTGCTGGCCTTGGCGTTGAAGCTGATGACAGGCAGCAGGTCTTCGGTGTTGGAGAACATTTTCTTCTCGATCACCACCCGCAGCTTTTCATAGCTCAGCCAGCTTGGATTCTTGCCGTTGTTGTTGGCGCGTGCGCGCAGTACGAAGTTGACGATCTCGTTGCGGAAGTCTTTCGGGTTGCTGATGCCGGCCGGTTTCTCGATCTTCTCCAGCTCCTCGTTGAGGGCGATACGGTTGAGGATCTCGCCGGTTTCCGGGTCGCGGTATTCCTGGTCCTGGATCCAGAAGTCGGCATACAGCACGTAGCGGTCGAAGATGTTCTGGCCGTATTCGCTGTAGGACTCCAGGTAGGCTGTCTGGATTTCCTTGCCGATAAACTCGATGTAGCGCGGCGCCAGGTATTCCTTCAGGTAGCGCAGGTAGCGTTCGCGCACCTCGGCCGGGAACTGTTCCTGCTCGATCTGCTGCTCCAGCACGTACAGCAGGTGCACTGGGTTGGCGGCAATTTCGTGTGGGTCGAAGTTGAACACCTTGGAGAGGATCTTGAAGGCGAAGCGAGTGGAAAGGCCGTTCATGCCCTCGTCAACGCCTGCCGAGTCGCGGTATTCCTGGATCGACTTGGCCTTCGGATCGGTATCCTTGAGGTTTTCTCCGTCGTAGACACGCATCTTCGAGTAGATGTTGGAGTTCTCTGGCTCTTTCAGGCGTGAAAGCACCGTGAACTGGGCCAGCATCTTGAGCGTATCCGGTGCGCAATGAGCCTTGGACAGCGAGCTGTTGACCAGCAGTTTGTCGTAGATCTTGATTTCATCGCTGACGCGCAGGCAGTACGGCACCTTGACGATGTAGATACGGTCGATGAACGCTTCGTTGTTCTTGTTGTTGCGGAAGGTATGCCACTCCGATTCGTTGGAGTGCGCCAACAGGATGCCGGTATAGGGAATCGCCCCCAGGCCCTCGGTGCTGTTGTAGTTGCCTTCCTGGGTAGCGGTGAGCAAGGGGTGCAGCACCTTGATCGGCGCCTTGAACATTTCGACGAATTCCATCAGGCCCTGGTTGGCCCGGCACAGTGCGCCCGAGTAGCTGTAAGCATCGGCGTCGTTCTGTGGGTATTCTTCAAGCTTGCGGATATCCACCTTACCGACCAGGGCAGAGATGTCCTGGTTGTTCTCGTCGCCGGGTTCGGTCTTGGCAATGGCGATCTGGTTGAGAATCGACGGGTAGAGTTTCACCACCTTGAACTTGGAGATATCGCCGCCGAACTCCTGCAGGCGCTTGGTGGCCCAAGGCGACATGATGGTATTCAGGTAGCGCCGTGGGATACCGAACTCTTCCTCGAGAATGGCCCCATCTTCGGTAGCGTTGAACAGTCCCAGCGGTGACTCGAATACCGGCGAGCCCTTGATCGCATAGAACGGCACCTTTTCCATCAGCTGCTTGAGCTTTTCCGCCAGCGACGACTTGCCGCCGCCTACCGGGCCCAGCAGATAGAGGATTTGTTTCTTCTCTTCCAGGCCTTGGGCGGCGTGGCGGAAGTACGACACGATCTGGTCGATGCACTCTTCCATGCCATGGAAGTCGGCAAAGGCCGGATAGCGGCGGATAACCTTGTTGGAGAAGATTCGCGACAGCCTGGAGTTGGTAGAGGTGTCGATCAGCTCTGGCTCACCGATGGCCAGCAACAGCCGTTCGGCCGCCGATGCGTAGGCACTGCGATCCCCTTTGCACAGCTCGAGGTACTCCTGCAGCGAGAGTTCTTCCTGGCGCGTAGACTCGAAACGTTGTTGGAAGTGGCTAAAAATACTCATGACGTCACCTCGCTCGATACGTGGAGACGACGCCGGATCAGTCAGCTGATGCTGGCATGCAACCGGGTTCGCCGATTGCTGTATACCCCCCAGAACACCCTGTAACGCTACCGATGACCCGCACGCCGGTGTACCGGCTCTCCCCTTTTTTGGATGGCCTGAGCTTAAGCGTAGTTGGTTATCTGCAAGGTCAAGGGGCGAGGAGGGCAGAAGTTACCAACTACCGTTCGTCAGATAACCCGCCAGCCCGCACGGGGCGCGGGCTGCGGGAAAAATGAAAAAATTATTCGGCGGCGCCTTGGGCGGTCTCGGCCGGGTAGGTGGCGCGCCACAGTTCGAAGCCGCCGTCCACGCTGTAAACGTCGGAGAAGCCCTGGCCGACCAGGTAGGCGGCAGCGCTCTGGCTGGAATTGCCGTGATAGCAGACCACCAGGGTCGGGGCGTCGAGGTCGGCGCCGCGGATGAAATCGGCGACCGAATGGTTATCCAGGTGCCGGGCACCGGTGATATGGCCGGCAGCGAAGGCTTGTGCGTCGCGAATGTCGACGACAACCGCACCTTCTTGCTTGCGAAGCTCCAAGGCCTGCTCGGGAGGGATGCGCTTGAATTCGCTCATGGGTACTACTTCCTTCAGGTGTGGTCGTTGAGTGTAGTGGGTTGTGCCGGTTGGCGCAGGGTGCCGTCGTCGGCGCAATCGCAGCGGTGGTATTCGCCACTGTCGACGTTGTACAGGGTCATGGCGCCGCCCCACACGCAGCCGGTGTCCAGGGCAATGATGCCCGGTTCGTCGACGCGGCCTTCGAGGGCGGCCCAGTGGCCGAAGATGATTGTCACGTGCCGCGAGCGACGGCCCTTGTGTGCAAACCAGGGCTTGTAACCCTTGGGCGCGGTACCCAGGCCTTCCTTGCTCTTGAGGTCAAGCTTGCCCTCGGCGGTGCAGAAGCGCATGCGCGTGAGGTAGTTGGTGATGACCCGCAGGCGCTCGACACCGGTGAGGTTCTTGCTCCACTTGTTCGGCTCGTTACCGTACATGCCGTCCAGGTAGAGCTTCAGGCGGCTATCATCGCGTAGCGCTTCTTCCACCTCGGCCGCATAGCCAAGGGCCTGGCCGAGCGTCCACTGTGGTGGAATGCCGGCGTGGGCCATGGCGATGCCGCGTGCCTCGTCGTAATGCAGCAGCTTCTGCTGGCGCAGCCAGTCGAACAGCGGGTCGGCGTCCGGCGCTTCGATGATTTCGCGCAGGGTGTCGCTTTTCTTGAGGCGCTCTACGTTGTGCCAGGCGGCCAGCAGATGCAGGTCATGGTTGCCCAGCACGCAGACCAGTGACTGGCGGATCGAGTAGAGGAAGCGCAGGGTTTCCAGTGACTCAGGGCCGCGGTTGACCAGGTCGCCGACCAGCCACAGGCGGTCGACGGCGGGGTTGAAGCTGACGCGCTCGAGCAGGCACTTGAGTGGCTGCAGGCAGCCCTGCAGGTCGCCGACGGCGTAAGTGGCCATCAGTGCAGCGCCCCCGGTACCGCCAGGCGGAACGGGGCGATCTCGGCGTCGAAGCGTTTACCGTCTTCGGCAAACATCTGGTAGCTGCCCTGCATGGTGCCCACGCGGGTACTGATGACGGCGCCGCTGCTGTAGGTGTGGCTCTGGCCCGGGTCGATGTTGGGCTGTTGGCCGACCACGCCGGCACCGCGCACTTCCTCGACTTCGCCGTCACCGTTGGTGATCAGCCAGTGGCGTGACAGCAGCTTGGCTTTGAGCGAGCCGTTGTTCTGCACGGTAATGGTGTAGGCGAAAGCGAAACGACTGTTTTCGGGGTCGGATTGTTCTTTCAGGTAGCGGGTCACGACGCTGACGTCGATTTGATAGCGGGGGTCGGACATGCAAGGGCCTTGGGCGAACTGACGCAATAACGCAGTCTAGGCCATTGGGAGGGGCGAGGGCCAGCGGTGCAGGGGCTTGGGGTTTTCTGTTGTCGGTGCCGGTCTCTTCGCGGGTTTAACCGCGAAGAGCTCGGTACAGGTGATATCAGGCTTGCTGATCAGCCAGTTGGTCGGCCAGGCGCACGAAGGCTGCCAGGTCCAGCTGTTCAGGACGCAGGCTGCCATCCACACCAGCGGCCTCGATGGCCGCGCTGTCGAGCAGGCCCTTCATGGTGTTGCGCAGGGTTTTGCGACGCTGGTTGAACGCCTCGCGTACCACCTGCTCCAGCAGCTTCGCATCCTTGGCCGGGTGGGGCAGCACTTCGTGCGGCACCAGGCGGACGATGGCTGAATCGACTTTTGGCGGTGGGTTGAAGGCGCCAGGGCCGACATTGAACAGGTGCTCCACGCGGCAGTGGTACTGCACCATGATCGACAGGCGCCCCCAGTCACCCCCGCCAGGGCCGGCTGCCATGCGCTCGACCACTTCCTTCTGCAGCATGAAGTGCATGTCGCGGATAAGCCCGGCATGGCTGAGCAGGTGGAAGATCAGCGGGGTGGAGATGTTGTAGGGCAGGTTGCCCACTACCTTGAGGCTGCGTGGCGGCACGCCCAGCTGGTTGAAGTCGAACTTCAGGGCGTCGCCCTGGTGCAGGCGGAAGTTGCCGCGATCAGCGAACTTGTGCTGCAGGATCGGTACCAGGTCCTTGTCCAGCTCCACCACGTCCAGTTGTGCGCCGCTGCCCAGCAGGCCTTCGGTCAGGGCGCCCTGGCCTGGGCCGATTTCCAGCAGGTGTTCGCCGGCCTTGGCGTTGATGGCACGCAGGATGCGGTCGATGACGCCGGCGTCGTGCAGGAAGTTCTGGCCGAAGCGCTTGCGCGCCCGGTGTTGGTATTGCTCGTTCATGGTCGGTTCTCGGCCATCTGGTAGGCGGTTTCCAGCGCGACGCGAAGGCTGCCGGTGTCGACCTTGCCGGTGCCGGCCAGGTCCAGGGCGGTGCCGTGATCGACCGATGTACGGATGATCGGCAGGCCCAGGGTCACGTTCACTGCAGCGCCGAAGCCTTTGTACTTGAGTACGGGCAGGCCCTGGTCGTGGTACATCGCCAGCACCGCATCGCAGTGCTCCAGATATTTGGGGGTAAACAGGGTATCGGCCGGCAGCGGCCCGCGCAGGTCCATGCCTTCGGTGCGCAGGCGGGCCAGGGTCGGCTCGATGATGTCGATTTCCTCGCGGCCCAGGTGGCCGCCCTCGCCCGCATGCGGGTTGAGGCCACACACCAGAATACGCGGGTTGGCAATGCCGAACTTGTCGCGCATGTCGGCATGCAGGATACGGGTTACACGTTCGATGCGCTCGGCTGTGATGGCGTCGGCAATATCACGCAGCGGCAGGTGCGTGGTTACAAGCGCCACGCGCAGGCCACGGGTCGCCAGCATCATCACCACTTGCGCGGTATGGGTCAGTTCGGCAAGGAACTCGGTATGCCCGGAAAAGGCGATACCGCTTTCATTGATCACACCCTTGTGCACCGGGGCGGTGATCATCCCGGCGAAGTGCCCGTCCAGGCAGCCTTGGCCCGCGCGGGTCAGGGTTTCCAGCACGAACGCGGCGTTGGCTTTGTCGAGCTGGCCTGATGTTACGGGCGCTGCCAGGGGGGTATCCCAAACGTACAGGCTACCGGCTGGCGCCGGCTGCTCAGGCCATTGGCCTGGGGCTACTGACAGCAGGTTGACGGCCAGCCCCAGCTGCGTGGCCCGCTCGGCGAGCAGGTCACGGCTGGTGATGGCGATCAGGGGATGAGGCTGGGCGTCTGCGGCGAGCAGCAGGCACAGGTCGGGACCTATGCCGGCCGGCTCGCCGGGCGTGACGGCGAAGCGCAGGGGCTTCACTGGGCGGCCTGGTCAGCGCCAGGCAGCTTGATTTCAACGTAGGCTTCGTCGCGAATCTGGCGCAGCCAGGTTTGCAGCTCTTCGTCGTACTTGCGGTTGCGCAGTACGCTCAGGGCCTGTTGCTCACGTGCCTGCTCAGTGCTGTCGGTGGCGCGGCGGCCCAGCACTTCCAGAACGTGCCAGCCGTACTGGGTTTTGAACGGTTTGGTCACGACGCCTTGCTGGGCGTTGGCCATCTGTTCACGGAACTCCGGTACCAGGCTGTTCGGGTCTACCCAGTTGAGGTCGCCGCCGTTGAGCGCAGAACCTGGGTCTTCCGAGAAGCTCTTGGCCAGCTCGCCGAAATCTTCGCCGTTCTTGATGCGGTCGTACAGGCGCTCGGCCAGTTGCTCGGTGGCTGCTTCGCTGCGGATCTCGCTTGGCTTGATCAGGATGTGGCGTACATGCACTTCGTCACGCAGCACGTTCTCGCTGCCACCGCGCTTCTCCTCCAGCTTGAGGATGATGAAGCCGTTGGGGATACGAATGGGCTGGGTGATCTCACCCACCGGCATGCTGCTGAGCATCTTGGCGAAGTCAGGTGGCAGCTGGCCGGCTTTACGCCAGCCCATCTCGCCGCCTTCCAGGGCGTTTTCGCTGGCCGAGTTGGCAATCGCCATCTGGCCGAAGTCAGCGCCCTGGCGCAGCTGCTGGTACACGTCACCGACCTTGCGCGCAGCCTTCTGGATATCATCCGAGTTGGCGGCTTCCGGGGTAGGGATGAGGATGTTCGCCAGGCGGTACTCTTCCGACATCTGCATCTTGCCCATGTCGGAGTTGAGGAAGTTCTTCACTTCCTGCTCCGACACCTGGATACGCTCGGCCACGCGGCGCTGGCGTACACGGCTGATGATCATCTCGCGCTTGACCTGCTCGCGAGCGTCGTCGAACGACAGGCCGTCATGGGCCAGGGCGGCGCGGAACTGGTCCAGCGACATGCCATTGCGCTGGGCGATGGTGCCGATGGCCTGGTTCAGTTCCTCGTCGGTGATGCGGATACCGGAGCGCTCGCCGATCTGCAGTTGCAGGTTCTCGACGATCAGGCGTTCCAGTACCTGCTGTTCCAGGGCGCCAGTGGGTGGCACGCCGCCGCCACGCTTGGCGATGGTTTGCTGCACCTCGTGGACGCGCTGGTCCAGCTGGCTTTGCATGACCACGTCGTTGTCGACGATGGCCACCACGCGATCAAGAGGTTGTACCGCGGCATGCACCGCGCCACTCAGCAAAGCGGCGCCCAGCAACACTGGGCGCAGACGATCAATAAGCTTGGTCTTCACGTTCACGGTAACCTTGAATGCCTTGGTCGAGGAAAGACTCGACCTTGTTGCCAACTACGCCACCGAGGCCTTTCAGGACGATCTGAAGGAAGACACCGTGGTCGCCTTTTTCGTTCGCCGGGAGGGCTTGGCTGAAGTCGTCGTAATCGATCCAGTAGCGGTTGATCAGGCGCAGCTTCCAGCAGCAGTTGTCGTACTCGAAACCGCCCATGGCTTCCAGGGTGCGGTTGCGGTTGTAGTCATGCTGCCAGCGAGCGATGACGCTCCACTGCGGAACGATCGGCCAGATGACCGAGAAGTCATGCTGCTGGATCTTGTAGTAGTCCTTGATGTAGTTCGGGCTACCTGGGGTGCCGTAGTCGCCACCGCCCACTTTCCAAGTACCGGTCTGGGAGTCGTAGGCAATGGTGTCGTTACGGTAGCGATAACCGAGGTTGACCACCTTGTTCGGGTTGTCTTCAGGCTGGTAGTGGAACATCGCGCTGCCCGAGCGGGTGCTGCGGCTGTCTGGGTCCCAGTTGAAGTCCGAGTTGAAGCGCCAGTCGCGGTTGAAGAAGTAGTTGTACATCAGCGCGTATGGAGAAACGTCGGACTGCGAGTCTTTGCGGGTACGGTAGTCGATACCTGGCAGCTGGACCTTGCGGTCCTTGAAGTAGTACGCCTGGCCAATGCTGAAGTTCTGGCGTTCGAAGCCGTTTTCTTCGATCCAGCGGGTGGTTACCCCCAGCGAAAGTTTGTTCTCGTCCCCGATGCGGTCTGTGCCACTGAAGCGGTTCTCGCGGAACAACGAGTCATAGCTGAACAGACTTTCGCCTGAGTCGAACAGCGGAATGTCCATCTGATCCTTGTACGGAACATAGAGATAGAACAGGCGCGGTTCGAGGGTCTGCTTGTAGTTCGTACCGAACAGAGATGTGTTGCGGTCAAAGTACAAGCCGCTGTCGACACTGAAGATCGGGATATCGCGGTTCTGGGTGCTCGAGAAATCACCGCGTAGGTCGCGGGTGGCTTGCGAGGCATTGGCCAGGTCGCTTTTGCCTTCGCTATCCAGGTCCAGATCGTAATGGGTGTACATGTAAGTCAGCTTAGGCTTGAGGTAACCATAGCTGGCATCCATCGGTAAGCTGATGGAAGGTGCAACGTTGAGGCGGGTACCGTTAGCCCTTGCGAGACCGAAGATGTTCTCATCAAGACGTTGGCCATTGGTACCAGCGGTGGTGTCAAGCACCCCATCCTTGTTGAAGACCGGACCAGTCTTCAAGTCGCGATCAAAGCGCACGGCTTCGGTGTCGTAACTGAAGTCGAAACCACCCGGGTGGTACGGCAGCATACCGTTGAGGGTGACTTGCGGCAGACGATCATACGGCGTGATCTGCGAGATAGTGGCCATTTCGTAGGCATGCACGTTCAAACGCGCGGTGTAGCTGTCGCCACGATAGGTCAAAGCACCCTGCTGGTTCAGCAGGTCACGGCTTTCCACACCGATCTGATCAGACTCCAGGTCCTGGAAGTAGAACGGGTCGCTGATGTCGGTGTAGTCGACCTCGGCCATCAGGCGCTCGTCCAGGCCACCCTTGTGCTGCCAGTTGACCATCCAGCGCTGATCTTCGTAATCCGTCTGGAGTTTACGATCATCGTCCTTGTCGTTCAGGTACGCACCGCCGAACTGGCCTTCGCTCGAAGGCGTCAGGTAGCGGAATTCGCCTTCCATCAGCAGGCCGCGCTTGGCCATGTAACGCGGGTACAACGTGGCGTCGTAGTTCGGCGCCAGGTTGAAGTAGTACGGCGTGACCAGCATGAAGCCGGTGTCGCTGCTGGTGCTGAACGATGGCGGCAGGAAGCCGGACTGGCGACGGTCGTCGATCGGGAAGTAGATGTACGGTGTGTAGAACACCGGGAAATCCTTGACCCGCAGCGTAACGTTGGTCGCGGTACCGAAGCCGGTGGCCGGGTTCAGGGTGATGTTGTTGCCCTTCAGCTGCCAGGCGTTGCTGCCCGGTTCGCAGGTGGTGTACGTACCGTCCTTGAGGCGGATGATGGCGTTTTCGCCACGCTTGGCGTACAGGGCACTGCCGCGGATGTGCGACTTGTGCATCACGTATTCGGCGTTGTCTACCTGGGCTTCGCCGGTGTCGAGCTGGATTTGCGCCTCGTCACCGACCACCAACGACCCGTTGTCACGGATCTTGACGTTGCCTTTGAGCTCGCCACGGTTTTCGGTCTGGTAGAGGTTGGCCTCGTCGGCCTCGGCCTGCATGCTGCCCTGGCGCATCACCACGTCACCGGCGAGGGTAGCGATCTGCTGCTCCTGCTGGTACTTGGATACCTTGGCGTTGATGTAGGTCGGCGACTCATCCTTCGGCGTGGTGTCGGCCATGCCCGGGCGGGTTGGCTCGACATAGGCGCCACCGCAGTACGGGCCGGTTTCGGCCAGCTGCGCGGCGGTGAGCTTTTCACGCGGCACCCAGTCCAGGTGGCTGTAGTCTTCGCTGCGCGACTTCAGGGCACGGCCCTTGGCCTCGGTAACCAGCATCGGCCGGTCCGCGGTTTCGCCTTCGCTGGCGGCTTCAGTGCCGGAGCTGACGGCCGCACCTTCGTGCACCGGGCGTGGCGGCAGGTTGTTGACTGGGGCCTTGGGCTTGCAGTCCCAGCCACCGGCGGCGGACACTTGGCAGTCGAACTGTTCGGCTGCCACTGCATATGAGGTGGCCAGAGGTTGCAGGGCCAGCAGACCGCCGGTTACCAGCAACGGAAACTTTCTACGAAACGCGGGGGATTTCAATGCCATCTTATTAGTCCGGGCTTCCTGCGTGCCATCTGCCCGCGTGTGGGGCCGCACGCCTCTCGATGGTCTGAAAAAGATGCTGGATAATAAAGCATGACCCGCTTGACGGCTAGGGCCGTCGGAGACCCTTGTAATGCCTGAACACGATGTACGCCTGCAACAACTGACGGTCTGGCTCGAAGAGCAGCTCAATGAACTTTTCCGCAACAATGCCTGGGGCGAAGTGCCTGCAGGCAGCTTGACGTCTGCCAGCAGCGACGCGAGCTTTCGCCGCTACTTCCGCTGGCAGGGGGCTGGCCACAGTTTCGTGATCATGGATGCGCCACCCCCGCAGGAAAACTGCCGACCGTTCGTCGCCATTGACCACCTGCTGGCCAGCGCCGACGTGCATGTGCCGCTGATCCACGCCCAGGACCTGGAACGTGGCTTCCTGCTGCTTGGGGATCTCGGCACTCAGACATACCTTGACATCATCAATGCCGACAACGCCGATGGCCTGTTCGCCGATGCCATCGATGCGCTTTTGAAATTCCAGCGTTTGCCGATGGACGCCCCGCTGCCCAGCTACGACGATGCCCTGCTGCGCCGCGAAGTGGAGCTGTTCCCCGAATGGTACGTGGGGCGTGAGCTTGGCCTGGCCTTGAGCGAAGCGCAGAAAGCCACCTGGCAGCGCGTCAGCCAGCTGCTGATCGACAGTGCCCTGGCCCAGCCCAAGGTGCTGGTGCACCGTGACTACATGCCGCGCAACCTGATGCAGAGCACCCCAAACCCCGGTGTGCTGGATTTCCAGGATGCGGTGTATGGCCCGGTCACCTACGACATCACCTGCCTGTTCAAGGACGCCTTTGTCAGTTGGCCGCAGGCGCGGGTCGAGACCTGGCTGCGTGACTACTGGCAGCAGGCGCAGGTTGCCGGCATCCCGGTGCACGCTGAGTTCGAAGCTTTCCAGCGCGCCAGTGACCTGATGGGCGTGCAGCGCCACCTGAAGGTGATCGGCATCTTCGCCCGTATCTGCCACCGCGACGGCAAACCGCGTTACCTGGGCGACGTGCCGCGTTTCTTCGCCTATATAAATGAAGTGATCGGTCGCCGGCCCGAATTGGCGGAGCTGGGTGAGCTGATTGCGCAGTTGCAGGCCGGAGCGCGTGCATGAAGGCAATGATCCTGGCAGCGGGCAAGGGCGAGCGCATGCGCCCGCTGACCCTGCACACCCCCAAACCGTTGGTCCCGGTCGCCGGCCAGCCGCTGATCGAATACCACCTGCGCGCCCTGGCGGCAGCGGGCGTCACTGACGTGGTGATAAACCACGCCTGGCTCGGCCAGCAGATCGAAGACCATCTGGGTGACGGCAGCCGCTTCGGCCTGAACATCCGCTATTCACCTGAAGGTGAGCCGCTGGAAACCGGCGGCGGTATCTTCAAGGCACTGCCTTTGCTGGGTGATGCGCCTTTCCTGTTGGTGAACGGTGATGTCTGGACCGATTACGATTTCGCGCGTCTGCAGGCTCCCCTGCAAGGCCTGGCTCACCTGGTGCTGGTCGACAACCCTGGCCATCACGGGCGCGGTGACTTCCGTCTGGTGGGTGAGCGGGTGGTCGATGGTGACGACGCGCCGGGCACCTTGACGTTCAGTGGCATTTCGCTGCTGCACCCGGCGTTGTTCGATGGTTGCCAGGCGGGCGCCTTCAAGCTGGCACCGTTGCTGCGCCAGGCCATGACGGCCGGCAAGGTCTCTGGCGAACACTACCGTGGGCACTGGGTGGATGTCGGTACGCTCGAACGCCTGGCCGAGGTTGAGCGTTTGATTGGCGAGCGCGCCTGACATGTGGTGGCCAGGCACGGTGATTGGTGTGGGTGCCGGCTTTGCTGTTGCGAGCATACCGGGTGCCTTGCTCGGTGCGCTGCTTGGGCAGGCCATGGACCGCCGGCTGCGCTTGCAAGGCTGGGACGATATGCGCGAACGCTTGGGCGGGCGCTCGGCCTTGCGCGACGACGAGTTGCTGTTCGTGATGCTCGGGCGCCTGGCCAAGTGCGATGGTCGGGTGGGTGAGCTGCATATCCAGCAGGCGCGTCAGGAAATGGTGCGCCTGGACCTGGCCGAGGCAGCCCGGCTGCGCGCTATCAATGCGTTCAACCGCGGCAAGGCAGGCAAGGACCGGCTGGGCGGGCACCTGCGGCGTATCCGCCAGCAGCCGCATGCCGCGGAAGGCACCTTGCGTGCCTGTTGGCGCATGGTTTGGGCCGACGGCAAGATGGGCAACAAGGAGCGTGAGTTGTTGCTGGACTGGGGGCAGAAGCTGGGCATGAGCAGGCGCCAGGTGCAGGCCATGTCGCTGGAGTACGAGCCGCGCAAGGCGACGGCAGCCGAAGGCGTCCCCATGACCTATGCGGCAGCGTTGCGCTTGCTGGCGGTGGAGGCGGATACCGATAGTGACAAGGTCAAGCAGGCGTATCGTCGGCTTGTCAGTCGGCATCACCCGGACAAACTGGCGGGTACCGGTGCCAGCGACGCGCAGGTGCGTGAAGCGACCGAGCGTACCCGTGAGTTGCATCAGGCGTATGCCATGATCCGCAAGCGGCGGGGGCTGTAAAAACGGGGCCGCTTTGCCGCCCATCGCGACACAAGGCCGCTCCCACACTTGTGCGGCCTCGCGCCGCGAAAGGGGGGCGAAGCACCCCCGTCGATTTCAGCTCAACCCTGCGGGCTCATCCATCCTCGCACGCGGCGGAACAACTGCTCTTGCTCCGCAGCCTTGTTGCCCGGCATGGCAATCAGCGACAACTGCCGGTACTGGCTGTCTTTCTGCCGTTTGCTGGCCTGCAGGCGCTGCTCGGCTGCATTGCGGTCCTGGCTGCGGGTAACGTAGTAGATATCGGCAGTCGGCACCTTCAAGGTTGGCGCCAGGCTCTCCAGGTCATGCTCCACGCGAGCCGGTGTCTGTGCGGCGACCATCACCAGTTTCTGTACCTGCGGCGGTTGCTTCTCGCTCAGGTAGCGGGCCGCCCAGTACGCGCCGCTGCCATGGCCGATCAGCGCGATGCTGCGTGCGTTGTGCTGCTGGGCAAACGCCACTGCGGCGTCCAGGCGGGCGAAAATGCGCTCGGCGTCGGCTGGGTCGGCCTGTTCGCTGGCCTGTTCGGCGTCAGTGTATTGCGCCGCGTCGGCATCGGCCGCGGTGGCTTGGGCGATATTGGCATTGGCGTCGGCAGGTACATCCTTGGCCGGCGCACTTTCGCCCTTGGCTTTTTCTGGCTCGGCAGCGGGTTTGGCTTCGACCCTCGCCTGGGGGCTGTCGGCGAGCAGATCTGGCAGGCTGACGCTCAGGCTGTGCCAGCCGACATCAGGGAATTTTTGCCGCAGCGGGCCAACTGCATTGGGCCAGTCGGCCGTTTCGCCAGCACCGGGAACAATGATCACCGCCCCTTGCGGGTCGCTGTCGTTGGCCGGCTTCCACAGGGCCAGGAAGCTGTCGGCGCCCGCCTGCAGGGTCTGCTGTTCGGCCTTGGGCACCAGCCTTTCGAGCGCCTGGGCATCCTCCTGGCTGCGCTCCAGCAAGGGCGGGCGTGGGGGCTCGGCAGCAGGCGTCGCGGTAGTCGCGCGTGGTTTTTCGGCGTCGGCGGCCAAGGCCCCGAGTGGAAGGAGCGAAGCCAGGCAGCACACTGCCAGCCCCGTGCGATAAAGTGTGGACATGCGTCAACCCAAGGCCAGAATGATACCGGCAGCCTAATAGTATTTGCCCGTGACGGCCATGCTGCATGGCCGCCTTTGCCAAGACGAGCGTGTAGATGAAGCGAGTGCGTCGCCTGTTGGTTATCGGCTGTTTGTGGCTGCCCTTGATTGCATTGGCCAGGCCCGAGGCGCCGCCCGCCGTGGTATTGGAACCCGCTCAGCAGCAGTGGCTGGATACCCACCGCAGCCTGCGGGTGGGCCTGGTGCTGCAGGTGCCGTACGCCCAGTTCGACCGGCGCTTGCAGCAACTGTACGGGGCCAACGTAGAGCTGGTGAGCAGCCTGGCGCAGGCGCTGCGGCTGGACCTCACCTGGCGCAACTTCAGCGACCAGGCCAGCCTGGAACATGCCCTGCAGAGCGGCGAAATCGACTTCGCCCCTGGGCTTACGCAGACGCCGGCCAGCCTGCGCCTGTGGTTGTTCAGCGACCCATACATGCGTGTGCCGCAACTGGTGGTGGGGCCGCGCACCGGGGCCATGGCCGTGGAGCTGGAAAAACTCGAAGCCGAACAGCGGGTGGCCGTGCGCATGCCCAGCCAGCTGGCGGACTACCTGCGCGCCAACTACAGCAACCTCAACCTGCAGGGGGTGCCCAACGAGCGTGAGGCCCTGCAACTGGTGGTAGGCGGCCAGGCCGCCTTTGCGGTGCTGGATGAAGCGCAGCTCAGCCGTCTGTCACGCGAAAGCGAGTTCAGTGAGCTGGCAGTGGTCGGCGATATCGGCCTGCCGCAATTGCTGCGCATTGGTTCACGGCGCGACTGGCCACTGTTGGCCGATGTATTGGAGCGTGGCTTGCAAGCGCTGCCAGCCAAGGAGCTGGAACAACTGCACCAGCGTTGGTTACAGCCCAAATACCCACGGCTGAGTGAATCGCCGGGCTTCTGGCAGAACCTGGCCTTGTTGTTCGGCATGCTGCTGCTGTGCGCGTTGGCCACATTGCTATGGCAACGCCGGCAGCAGCGCCAGCTGGAGCGTAGCCTGTTGGCCACGCGAGAAAGCCTTGTGGAACGGCAGGTGCGCGAAGAGGCGTTGCGCTTGAGCCAGTTCGCCATCGACCAGAGTACGGTGGGTATCCTTTGGGTCAATTGGGACAGCCACGTGCGCTACGCCAACCACGCTGCCGAGCGCATGCTGGGTTATGCCGAGGGCGAGCTGCTGGAGCGGCCGCTGAGTACCTTCGAACCAAGCCTGAACATGGACCGCTGGCTGGAGCTGTGGAAGGGCGCGCGTACGGGGGCAGGGGGTACCGGCCAGTTCGAGGCGCAGTGCCGGCGGGCCGATCACAGCGTGCTGCCGGTGGAGCTGTCGCTGAGTTTTCTGCGCTTTCGTGATTCCGAATATCTGGTGGTCTATCTCGCCGACGTCACCGAGCGCCACCGCGCCCTGGCGGCCTTGCGCGAGAGCGAGGCACGGCTCAAGGGCATTGCCGGTAACGTGCCGGGGCTGGTGTTTCGTCTGGAGCGCGACCCGGCCGAGGGCGACCTGGAGTTCCCCTATATCAGTGAGGGCAGCGAGGCCCTGGTGGGCTATGCGCCCAGCGAGATTCAGCACCCGCAGATGGGCCTGCGCAACCTGGTGCACCCCGAGGACCGCGCCGATTACCATCGGGTACAGGACCTGGCCCTGGCCAGCGACCAGGACTGGTCCTGGCAGGGGCGCATCCTCACTCGCCAGGGTGAACAGCGCTGGGCCGACATCAAGGCCAGTACTCGGCGCCTGGGCAACGGCCAGGTGGTGTGGGACGGTGTGGTGTGGGACATCACCCAAGGCAAGCGGGCAGAGTTGGCCCTGGCGAAATCTCAGGAGCAGCTGCGCGAACTGTCGGCCCACCTGGAGAGCGTGCGTGAAGAAGAAAAGGCCCGTATCGCCCGGGAAGTGCACGACGAACTGGGGCAGATGCTGACCGTGCTCAAGCTGGAAGTGTCGATGTGCGAGCTGGCATTCGCCGAGCTGGACCCAGGTCTTAACGAACGCCTGAGCAGCATGAAGCGCCTGATCGCGCAGCTGTTCCAGCTGGTGCGCGATGTGGCCACCGCTTTGCGCCCGCCGATTCTCGATGCCGGCATTGCCTCGGCCATCGAATGGCAGGCGCGGCGCTTCGAGGCGCGCACACAAATCCCCTGTCTGGTGCAAGTACCGGATAATCTGCCAGCATTGAGCGATGCCAAGGCCACTGGATTGTTTCGTATCCTGCAGGAGGCGCTGACCAACGTGATGCGTCACGCCCAGGCGCACAGCGTGGAGATCGAGCTGGTACGCCAGGACGGTCAGTTGCGCATGACGGTCAGTGACGACGGCCAGGGCTTTTGCCGCGACCAGCCCCGGCCCACCTCGTTTGGCCTGGTGGGTGTGCGCGAGCGCGTGCTGATGTTGGGTGGCAGCATGGCGCTGGACAGTCAACCGGGCGAGGGCACCAGCCTGAGCGTGGCCATTCCGTTGGAGTAGGAGAGCGAGCGTGATTCGAGTGCTGGTGGCCGAAGACCACACCATTGTCCGTGAAGGTATCAAGCAGTTGATCGGCCTGGCCAAGGACATGCAGGTGGCGGGGGAGGCCGGTAATGGCGAGCAGTTGCTCGAAACCCTGCGGCACACGCCGTGCGAGGTGGTGTTGCTGGATATCTCGATGCCGGGGGTGAATGGGCTGGAAGCGATCCCGCGGATCCGTGCGTTGCACGACGCTCCGGCAATCCTGATGCTGTCGATGCACGACGAGGCACAGATGGCGGCGCGGGCGTTGAAGGCTGGCGCGGCGGGTTATGCCACCAAGGACAGCGACCCGGCGCTGTTGCTGACCGCGATTCGCCGGGTGGCGGGTGGCGGGCGTTATATCGACCCGTCGCTGGCCGACCGTATGGTGTTCGAAGTGGGCCTGACCGAGTCTCGGCCATTGCACACGCTGCTGTCGGAGCGGGAGTTCTCGGTGTTCGAGCGCCTGGCTCAGGGCGCCAACGTCAACGACATTGCCCAGCAACTGGCGCTGTCGAGCAAGACCATCAGCACCCACAAAGCGCGCTTGATGCAAAAACTGAAGGTGAACTCGCTGGCGGAGCTGGTGAAGTACGCCATGGAGCACAAGCTGGTCTGATTGCGACAATGAGTGGTTTCGCGGTCCTTGTGAGAGCGGCCTTGTGTCGCGAAAGGGCCGCATAGCGGCCCCTTTGTTTCAGCGCTTTCGCTTGAATTGTGGGGGGGCTTCGTAGCCCTTTCGCGGCACAAGGCCGCTCCGGCAAGGACTGCGGCAGTGTCCTGAAAGCGTCATCTTTGTAGGGCAATCCCTACAGCGAATCTTCCATCCGGATGATGGCATTCTCTCAGCACCCCCGATTTTCGGGCGCTTGCGCCTCTTCTACTCTTTTGCCTACGCAGTCATCCAACAAGAAGGTGCAGGCATGAGCGAGGCGAAGTCGAACGCTGCAACCAGCGAAACGCTGGTCAGCTTCCGTGGTGTGCAGAAGAGCTACGACGGCGAGTCGCTGATCGTCAAAGACCTCAACCTGGATATCCGCAAGGGCGAGTTCCTTACCCTGCTTGGCCCGTCCGGCTCCGGTAAAACCACCAGCCTGATGATGCTGGCCGGTTTTGAAACCCCCACCGCCGGTGAAATCCAGCTGGCCGGGCGCTCGATCAACAACGTGCCGCCGCACAAGCGCGATATCGGCATGGTGTTCCAGAACTACGCGCTGTTCCCGCATATGACCGTGGCCGAGAACCTGGCCTTTCCGCTGACCGTGCGCAATCTGAGCAAGACCGACATCAGCGAGCGGGTCAAGCGCGTGCTGAACATGGTCCAGCTCGATGCCTTCGCCAAGCGCTACCCCGGCCAGCTGTCCGGCGGCCAGCAGCAGCGAGTGGCGCTGGCCCGGGCGCTGGTGTTCGAGCCGCAGCTGGTGCTGATGGACGAGCCGCTCGGTGCGCTGGACAAGCAGCTGCGTGAACACATGCAGATGGAGATCAAGCATATTCACCAGCGCCTGGGTGTGACCGTGGTGTACGTGACCCACGACCAAGGCGAAGCGCTGACCATGTCCGACCGCGTGGCGGTGTTCCACCAGGGCGAAATCCAGCAGATTGCCGACCCGCGCACGCTGTATGAAGAGCCCTGCAATACCTTCGTCGCCAACTTCATCGGCGAAAACAACCGCATCAACGGCACCCTGCTGGCCAGCGATGGCAAACGCTGCCAGGTGCAGTTGCCGCGCGGTGAACGGGTCGAGGCGCTGGCGGTGAACGTCGGCCAGGCCGGCGAGCCGGTAACCCTGTCGATTCGCCCGGAGCGTGTGCGCCTGAACGGCCACAGCGAAAGCTGCGTCAACCGCTTCTCTGGACGGGTGGCCGAGTTCATTTACCTGGGCGACCACGTGCGGGTGCGCCTGGAAGTTTGCGGCAAGGGCGACTTCTTCGTGAAACAGCCGATTGCCGAGCTCGACCCGGCATTGGCCGTGGGCGATGTGGTACCGCTGGGCTGGGAGGTGGAGCACGCCCGCGCGCTCGATCCGATTGCCGAAGCCCATTGATGGATTGCTTCACCAACCCTGTACTGTGGAGAGAATAATAATGCGCAAGCAGTTGAAACTGACCGCCCTGGCCCTGGGGCTGTTCGCCGCTGGCCAGGCCATGGCCGCGGACCTCACCGTGATCTCGTTCGGGGGCGCCAACAAGGCTGCCCAGGTCAAAGCGTTCTACGAGCCATGGGAAAAGGCGGGTAATGGCAAGATCGTCGCAGGCGAGTACAACGGCGAAATGGCCAAGGTCAAGGCGATGGTCGACACCAAGAGCGTGTCGTGGAACCTGGTAGAGGTCGAGTCGCCGGAGTTGGCGCGCGGTTGCGATGAGGGCATGTTCGAAGAACTCGACCCGGCACTGTTCGGCGATGACGCCGACTATGTACCTGGGGCCATCCAGCCTTGCGGCGTAGGCTTCTTCGTATGGTCCACGGTCATGGCCTACAACGCCGACAAGCTCAAGACCGCCCCCACCAGCTGGGCCGACTTCTGGGACACCAAGCAGTTCCCGGGCAAGCGTGGCCTGCGCAAGGGCGCCAAGTACACGATGGAATTCGCACTGATGGCCGATGGCGTTGCGCCCAAGGACGTCTACAAAGTGCTGGCCACCAAGGAAGGCCAGGACCGCGCCTTCAAGAAGCTCGATGAACTCAAGCCCAACATCCAGTGGTGGGAAGCTGGCGCGCAGCCACCGCAGTTCCTGGCCTCCGGTGACGTGGTCATGAGTTCTGCCTACAACGGCCGTATTGCCGCTGTGCAGAAGGAAAGCAACCTCAAAGTGGTGTGGAACGGCGGTATCTACGACTTTGATGCCTGGGCGATTCCTAAAGGTGCCAAGAACGCCGAAGAAGCCAAGAAATTCATTGCCTATAGCGTCAAACCCGAGCAGCAGAAGATCTACTCCGAGAACATCGCCTACGGCCCGGCCAACGCCAAGGCCGTGAGCTTGCTGTCGGAAGACGTGAAGAAGGACATGCCGACCACGCCTGAAAACATCGCCAACCAGGTGCAGATCGATGTGGCCTTCTGGGCTGACAACAGCGAGCAGCTGGAGCAACGCTTCAACGCCTGGGCGGCGAAGAAGTAAGGCGCATCAAAGGGGCGCTGGCCGCTGGGTCCGCGCTCCCCGTTTCCCTGTTTCGCGGAGTTCGCCATGGCCATTGCAGTGCCCCTAAAAGAAGGCGCAGGTCCAAGTCTCAAGCAGCGCCTCAAACACGCCGAGCGGGTCAACCGCTGGAAGGCGCAGGCGTTGATCGCGCCGTTGGCGCTGTTTCTTCTGCTGGTGTTCCTGGTGCCGATCGCGGCGCTGCTGTACAAGAGCGTCGGCAACCCGGAAGTGGTCGGTGGCTTGCCACGCACGGTAGACATCATCACCCAGTGGGACGGCAAGAGCCTGCCGGGCGAGGATGTGTACAAGGCACTGAGCCAGGACCTGGCCGAATCGCGCAAGAACCAGACCCTTGGCGACCTTTCCAAGCGCTTGAACATGGAGCTGGCTGGCTACCGCAGCTTGTTGACCAAGACAGCCCGGGCACTGCCATTCAAGGCTGAGCCTGCCTCTTACAAAGACGCTTTGCAGGCCGTTGACGAGCGTTGGGGCGACCCGGCCTACTGGCAGGCCATACGCCGCAATACCAGTTCGGTGACTTCTTTTTACCTGCTGGCCTCTGTCGACCACCGTATCGACGACCTTGGCGAACTGGCCAAGGCCACCCCGGACCAGGCCATTTACCTGGATATCTTCGCCCGCACCCTGTGGATGGGTGTGGTGATTACCGCCATCTGCCTTGTGCTGGCCTATCCGTTGGCCTACCTGTTGGCCAACCTGCCGACCCGCCAGAGCAACCTGCTGATGATCTTGGTACTGCTGCCGTTCTGGACCTCGATCCTGGTGCGGGTGGCGGCGTGGATCGTGCTGCTGCAGTCGGGCGGCCTGATCAACAGTGCGCTGATGGCCATGGGCATCATCGACCAGCCGCTGGAACTGGTGTTCAACCGCACCGGTGTGTACATCTCCATGGTGCACATTCTGCTGCCGTTCATGATTCTGCCGCTGTACAGCGTGATGAAGGGCATTTCGCCCAGCTATATGCGCGCGGCGATCTCGCTGGGGTGCCACCCGTTCGCCAGCTTCTGGCGGGTGTACTTCCCGCAGACCTATGCCGGCGTTGGCGCGGGGTGCCTGCTGGTGTTCATCCTGGCCATCGGCTACTACATCACCCCGGCGCTGCTCGGCAGCCCGAACGACCAGATGGTCAGCTACTTCGTCGCTTTCTATACCAACACCAGCATCAACTGGGGCATGGCCACCGCGCTGGGCGGGCTGCTGCTGCTGGCGACTGTGCTGTTGTACTTGATCTATAGCTGGCTGGTCGGCGCCAGCCGCCTGCGCCTGAGCTGAGGAGCCTGTCATGCTGAGCCCATACATGTCGCCCGTGGAACGGGTCTGGTTCTATAGCCTGCGCATTCTTTGTGGCTTGATCCTGCTGTTCCTGATCTTGCCGGTGCTGGTGATCGTGCCGCTGTCGTTCAACAGTGGCAGCTTCCTGGTGTACCCGCTGCAGGGCTTCTCGCTGCAGTGGTATCAGGACTTCTTCGGCTCGGCCGAGTGGATGCGGGCGTTGAAGAACAGCATCATCGTCGCCCCGGCGGCCACGGTGCTGGCCATGGTGTTCGGCACCCTGGCGGCCATCGGGCTGACCCGTGGCGACTTCCCCGGCAAGTCGCTGGTGATGGCGCTGGTGATATCGCCAATGGTGGTCCCGGTGGTGATCATCGGGGTCGCCAGTTATCTGTTCTTCGCCCCACTGGGCATGGGCAACAGTTTTACCTCGCTGATTCTGGTGCATGCGGTGCTGGGTGTGCCGTTCGTCATCATTACCGTGTCGGCAACCTTGCAGGGCTTCAACTACAACCTGGTGCGCGCGGCGGCCAGCCTGGGTGCCTCGCCGCTGCTGACCTTCCGCCGAGTGACCCTGCCACTGATTGCACCCGGTGTTATCTCGGGCGCGCTGTTCGCCTTTGCCACTTCGTTTGACGAAGTGGTGGTAACACTGTTTCTGGCCGGGCCGGAGCAGGCGACCCTGCCGCGGCAGATGTTCAGCGGTATCCGCGAAAACCTCAGCCCGACCATTGCTGCGGCGGCAACCTTGCTGATTGCTTTCTCGGTGGTGTTGCTGCTGACCCTGGAGTGGCTGCGTGGGCGCAGCGAGAAGCTGAGGACCCAACAGCCGGCCTGATGAGGAGGTGCCTGTACCGGCCTCTTCGCGGCGTTAGCCACGAAGAGGCCGGTACAGGTTGAAACAGCTGGTCGACATGGATTGATACCAATCAGCCTCTATCCGTTTCCCTGAGTTACAATGCGCGCCACCGTGATTCTGCCAACAGGTGCGCCATGCAGCCCTACGCTATTGCCCCCTCCATTCTCTCCGCCGATTTTGCCCGCCTGGGTGAGGACGTCGACAAGGTATTGGCTGCGGGTGCAGACATCGTTCACTTCGATGTCATGGACAACCACTATGTCCCCAACCTGACCATTGGTCCGATGGTTTGCACCGCCCTGCGCAAGTACGGCGTCACCGCGCCGATCGACGTGCACCTGATGGTCAGCCCCGTCGACCGTATCATCGGCGACTTCATCGAAGCCGGCGCCACCTACATCACCTTCCACCCGGAAGCCACACAGCACATCGACCGTTCGCTGCAACTGATCAAGGACGGTGGTTGCAAGGCTGGGCTGGTGTTCAACCCGGCCACCAGCCTGGACGCCCTGAAGTATGTGATGGACAAAATCGACATGGTGTTGCTGATGAGCGTCAACCCAGGCTTTGGCGGGCAAAAGTTCATCCCCGGCACCCTCGACAAACTGCGCGAAGCGCGTGCGCTGATCGACGCCAGTGGCCGTGATATCCGCCTGGAAATCGACGGCGGCGTGAACGTCAACAACATCCGCGAGATCGCTGCCGCTGGCGCTGACACCTTCGTGGCTGGCTCGGCGATCTTCAACGCCCCGGACTACCAGGAAGTCATCGCCAAGATGCGCGCCGAACTGGCCCTGGCCCGCCCATGAGTGGCTTCGAGCAGCTGTTCCCGGGGACGCTGCCGAGGCTGGTGATGTTCGATCTGGACGGTACCCTGATCGACTCCGTGCCAGACCTGGCCGCCGCCGTGGACCGTATGCTGCTCGAACTGGGGCGCCCGCCTGCAGGCCTTGAGGCCGTGCGCCACTGGGTTGGCAATGGTGCCCAGGTGCTGGTGCGTCGGGCGTTGGCCGGAGGCATCGACCACACCACAGTGGACGACGCCCTGGCCGAGCAGGCGCTGGCGCTGTTCATGGACGCCTATGCCGAAAGCCATGAGCTGACGGTGGTCTACCCCGGCGTGCGGGACACCCTGCGCTGGCTGCGCAAGCAGGGTGTGGAGATGGCGCTGATTACCAACAAGCCTGAGCGCTTCGTTGGCCCGCTGCTGGACCAGATGAAGATCGGCAACTACTTCCGCTGGATCATCGGCGGTGACACCCTGCCGCAGAAGAAGCCCGACCCGGCGGCGCTGCTGTTCGTCATGCAGATGGCCGGTGTTACTCCGCAGCAGTCGCTGTTTGTCGGCGATTCGCGCAGTGACGTGCTGGCCGCCAAGGCAGCTGGTGTGCAATGCGTGGGCCTGACCTACGGCTACAACCATGGCCGGCCGATCAACGACGAATCCCCCAACCTGGTGATCGACGATCTGCGCGCTTTGCTGCCTGGTTGCGCAGACCCGGCCACTGGGATAACGTTGGCGAACCTTCAAGCCTCACAAGACAGAGAGCCCACCGTGGTGGTTACCGGCAAATTCTGGATGAAAGTCATCAAGGCCCTGGCCCGTTGGCGTTGGCGCGCCTGACTTTTGCCTGCCGGCGCGTGCCGGCCCGTCCGTTTGCCTGACCTACTGCTGCTTGCCACGAGGCTACTCATGAACCGCGAAGAATTCCTGCGCCTGGCCGCTGCCGGCTACAACCGCATTCCTTTGGCCTGCGAAACCCTGGCCGACTTCGACACGCCGCTGTCGATCTATCTGAAACTGGCTGACCAACCCAACTCGTACCTGCTCGAATCGGTGCAGGGCGGCGAGAAGTGGGGCCGTTACTCGATGATCGGCTTGCCGTCGCGCACGGTGATGCGTGTGCATGGCTACCACGTCAGCATCCTGCAGGATGGCGTGGAAGTGGAAAGCCACGATGTCGAAGACCCGCTGGCGTTCGTTGAAACCTTCAAGGACCGCTACAAGGTTGCCGACATTCCCGGCCTGCCGCGTTTCAACGGCGGCCTGGTCGGCTACTTCGGCTACGACTGCGTGCGTTATGTGGAAAAGCGCCTGGGCGCCAGCCCCAACCCGGACCCGCTGGGCGTGCCGGATATCCTGCTGATGGTGTCCGACGCGGTGGTGGTATTCGACAACCTGGCGGGCAAGATGCACGCCATCGTGCTGGTTGACCCGGCCGAGGAGCAGGCCTTCGAACAGGGCCAGGCACGCCTTCAAGGCTTGCTCGAAACCCTGCGTCAGCCGATCACCCCGCGCCGTGGCCTGGACCTGAGCGGCCCACAGGTCGACGAACCGGAGTTCCGCTCCAGCTATACCCGTGAGGATTACGAGAACGCGGTCGGCCGTATCAAGGAATATATTCTGGCCGGTGACTGCATGCAGGTGGTGCCGTCACAGCGCATGTCGATCGACTTCAAGGCTGCGCCTATCGACCTGTACCGCGCGCTGCGCTGCTTCAACCCGACGCCGTACATGTACTTCTTCAACTTCGGTGACTTCCATGTGGTCGGCAGCTCGCCCGAGGTGCTGGTACGTGTCGAGGACAACCTGGTCACCGTGCGCCCAATCGCCGGCACCCGCCCGCGCGGCGCCACCGAAGAGGCCGACCGCGCCCTGGAAGACGACCTGCTGTCGGACGACAAGGAAATTGCCGAGCACTTGATGCTGATCGACCTGGGCCGCAACGACGTGGGCCGTGTGTCTTCGACCGGCAGCGTGCGCCTGACCGAGAAGATGGTCATCGAGCGTTATTCCAACGTGATGCACATCGTCTCCAACGTCACCGGCCAACTGCGTGAAGGGCTGACGGCGATGGATGCACTGCGGGCGATCCTGCCGGCTGGCACCCTGTCGGGTGCACCGAAAATCCGCGCGATGGAAATCATCGACGAACTGGAGCCGGTCAAGCGTGGAGTTTACGGTGGTGCAGTCGGCTACTTTGCCTGGAACGGCAACATGGATACCGCGATTGCCATCCGTACTGCCGTGATCAAGGACGGTGAACTGCATGTGCAAGCCGGTGGTGGCATTGTTGCCGACTCGGTACCGGCGCTGGAATGGGAAGAAACCATCAACAAGCGCCGAGCGATGTTCCGCGCGGTGGCGCTGGCCGAGCAGACGTTGACCAAATAAATGGATTGGGGCCGCAATGCGGCCCCATCCATTCAGAAGTCCACGCTCACCCCCAGGCTCACCCCCTGCTGCGTCAACTCATCACTCTTGCGCCAGTTGTAGTTCCCACGCACATGCACCCCCGCCACCAGTTCATGGCTCACCCCAAGGCTCGCTCGGGTCAGGTCGCTGTGTGGCGTATACCCGGTCAGGGTGAAGTCATTGGCCGGCAAGCGGGTCAGGTGCATCGTCACATCCTGCTGGTCGTCCTCGAACTCGTGTTCCTGCGCCACCTCGGCGAACAACCGGGTACTTGGCATTACCTGCACACTACCCAGCAACCCCACGCCTAGCCGACGTGACGTGCGTTCCTGGTCATCGAAGCCCAGTGCCGTCGAGCGCCCGCTTTTCTCGTCGTAGCCATCCACTTTCACCCGCGCATAGTCGGCACTGATGAAGGGTGCCAGCTGCCAGTCGCTGCTGTCGGCCGCCAGGTTGTAGCCCAGGCGCCCGGACATCGCCCAGGCCTCGCCGTCGGTGTCGCCCTTTTCGCTACGGCCATTCACGCCCAGGGCGAAGGTGCGTTTCAGGTCACTGTAGTCCAGGTGCCCGGCGGTCAGCGCGGCATCGGCCCACCAGCGGTCCTGGCGGTATTGGGCAAAGGCACTGGCCAGGTAGCTGTTCAGTTTGTAGTCCGAGTCTTGGTCGCCGACTTCCAGCTTCTGTCGGTATGCACCACCGGCGAGGCCCACGCGCCAGGCGTCGTTCAGGCGATAGCTGCCGCCCACAGTCAGGTTGTAGCCACGTCCATCGCCGCTGGCCGCGCTGTGCTGGCCGTCGAAGTCCAGGTCCTGGGCGCCAGTGGCGACAAAGGCTTGCCACTGACCTACGGCTTGCCAGGGTGTCTGCCACTGGTTGCGCAATTCATCCTGGTGGGCGCGCAGGCTGGCATGGGCCATTTCTGGCAGCAGGGTCAGCTCCCAAGGTGCGGAAATGATCGAATAGGCGTAGTCGGCAATCAGTTGCTGGCCCGCGATGGTCGGGTGCACCGAGTCGTTGAACAGTAGTTTGGTTGGGTCGGGGGTGGTGCCGGTGATGCCATATACCGGGTTGGCCACACAACCTTCGCCGCTGTAGCAAGTACCGACCAGGTTCTGATCGCTGGCGAGGCCGAACTGGTTGGGGCTGGCCAATGCCTCGCTCAGCAGCAAGGGAACGTTCAGCGGGATGATCTCGGCATCGATCTGCCCCAGTTGGCTGAGCAGCGACTGGTTGAGGGCGCCAGACAGCAATGACAGCGGGTTTTGTTGTGGCGTACCACTGAAGTTCGGTGTTTGGCCGAGGTCGGGCAGCAGCCAGACCATGATGTAGCGGGCGCCGCCTTGTTGCAGGGCCTGGGCGCTGGCAGCCAGGCGGGCGCCAGCGGCGATGGCATCGGCCGGGCTGTTGACCAGGCCCTGCAGGAAGTCATTGCCGCCGCCGGTCAGGTAGTACAGCGCGTTGGGGTCGGCACGCAGGCCATTGGCCAGGTAGCCCGGCTTTTCACGCAGTACCTGCCCGGCGCCGGTGCGCCCCGGTGGGATGACTGTTTCGGATGTGCTGGTGATCGAGTCCAGGATCTGTTGGGTCGTGTAGCCGCCGACTGCCCAGTTGTTGCCGTCGGGAAGCCCTAATGCCGGGTTGAGAGGCGAGGTAGAAGGACCCAGCTCGATCGGGCTCACCCCCAGCCGTCCGCCCAGGATCATTGGCGACACGGGGGCATAATTGCCATCGGCATCGCGGTTGGTAAAGCGCATGCCGCCGAACTGCCCGGCGTCACTGAGGCTGTCACCAAACACGATCAAGGTGGAATAGGGCGAGGGGGCAGCGAATGCCTGGCTGCAAGCTAAGGCCAGTGAAGCGAGAGTAAAGCGCAATAACGGGGCTTTTCGCATCAGGGAACATCCTTTTCTTTGTTTTTATTGGGACAACCCCATCGACCTTAGCAAATCGCTGTGCATCGCTCCCAAGTCCATTCGTTTCCCCGTGTTTACGGGCATATTGCGCCCGTCGCCCCGGTAGGCTACTGTGCCGGGACGTATGAGCGAGACCTATCCTGTGTTGATCGTCAGCAAACTCTTGATGCGCGTAATCAAGGCCCACGCCCGTTGGCGTTGGCGCGCCTGACTTTATCCCCTGCCGGCCCGTCCGGCCCGCCCCCGTTTGCCTTCCCGTTTACCGCCCTTTGTGGCAAAGCCGCGCCTGTGGCTGGTGCTGGAAGGTTCGAATTCTGAAGTCAGTAGATTCAAGAGGTTTAACACCATGTTACTGATGATCGACAATTACGACTCATTCACTTACAACGTCGTTCAGTACCTTGGCGAGCTGGGCGCCGAGGTCAAGGTCATTCGCAATGACGAAATGACCATCGCCCAGATCGAAGCCCTCAACCCTGAGCGCATCGTCGTATCCCCAGGCCCGTGCACGCCAAGCGAGGCGGGCGTGTCCATCGAGGCTATCCTGCATTTTGCCGGTAAGCTGCCGATCCTCGGCGTATGCCTGGGTCACCAGTCCATCGGCCAGGCTTTTGGCGGCGACGTGGTACGTGCACGCCAGGTCATGCATGGCAAGACCAGCCCGGTACATCACCGCGACCTGGGCGTGTTCGCCGGCCTTAACAACCCGCTGACCGTGACCCGTTATCACTCGCTGGTGGTAAAGCGCGAGACCTTGCCCGACTGCCTGGAGGTGACCGCCTGGACTGCCCATGAGGACGGTTCGGTCGATGAGATCATGGGCCTGCGCCATAAAACGTTGAATATCGAAGGGGTACAGTTCCACCCCGAGTCGATCTTGACCGAGCAGGGCCACGAGCTGTTCGCCAACTTCCTCAAGCAGACCGGCGGCCGCCGCTAAGGATCGAACATGGATATCAAGAGCGCGTTGGCCCGTATCGTCGGCCACCTGGACCTCTCTACCGAAGAAATGCGCGATGTCATGCGCCAGATCATGACCGGCCAATGCAGCGAGGCGCAGATCGGCGCCTTCCTGATGGGTATGCGCATGAAAAGTGAAAGCATCGACGAGATTGTCGGTGCGGTGTCGGTGATGCGTGAGCTGGCCGACAAGGTTGAACTCAAAAGCCTCGATGGTGTGGTCGACATCGTCGGCACCGGCGGCGATGGCGCCAATATCTTCAACGTCTCCACTGCTTCCGCGTTCGTCCTGGCGGCGGCGGGTTGCACCGTCGCCAAGCACGGTAACCGCGCGGTGTCCGGCAAGAGCGGCAGTGCCGACTTGCTGGAAGCGGCCGGCATCTATCTGAACCTGACGCCAACCCAAGTGGCCCGCTGCATTGACAGCCTGGGCATCGGCTTCATGTTCGCGCAAAGCCATCACTCGGCGATGAAGCATGCCGCTGGCCCGCGTCGCGAGCTGGGGTTGCGCACCCTGTTCAACATGCTCGGCCCGCTTACGAATCCGGCCGGAGTGAAGCACCAGGTGGTCGGCGTGTTTGCCCAGGCCCTGTGCCGCCCGTTGGCCGAGGTACTGCAGCGTCTGGGTAGCAAGCATGTGTTGGTGGTGCACTCGAAGGACGGCCTGGATGAGTTCAGCCTGGCTGCACCCACCTTCGTTGCTGAACTGAAGAACGACGAAATCACCGAATACTGGGTCGAACCGGAAGACCTCGGCATGAAGAGCCAGAGTTTGCATGGCCTTGCCGTCGACAACCCGCAGGCGTCGCTGGAGCTGATCCGCGATGCGTTGGGCCGCCGCAAGACCGAAAACGGCCAGAAGGCTGCGGAAATGATCGTGCTCAATGCGGGCGCGGCACTGTATGCCGCCGATCATGCAATGACCCTGGCTCAAGGTGTGGAGCTGGCCCACGACGTACTGCACACCGGGCTGGCCTGGGAGAAGCTGCAGGAACTGGGTGCCTTTACTGCAGTATTCAAGGTGGAGAACGAAGCATGAGTGTGCCGACAGTGCTGGAAAGGATCATTGCCCGCAAGTTTCAGGAAGTGGCCGAGCGCAGCGCGCGCGTCAGCCTTGCCGAGCTGGAGGCCCTGGCCAAGGCCGCCGATGCTCCGCGTGGCTTTGCCAACGCGCTGATCGAGCAGGCCAAGCGCAAGCAGCCGGCGGTGATTGCTGAAATCAAGAAGGCCTCGCCGAGCAAAGGCGTGATCCGCGAGCACTTTGTGCCGGCGGAAATCGCGGTCAGCTACGAGAAGGGTGGCGCTACCTGCCTGTCGGTGCTGACCGATGTCGATTACTTCCAGGGTGCCGATGTGTACCTGCAGCAGGCTCGCGCAGCAGTTTCCTTGCCGGTAATCCGCAAGGACTTCATGGTCGACCCTTACCAGATCGTCGAAGCCCGGGCCTTGGGCGCGGACTGCGTGCTACTGATCGTGTCGGCGCTGGACGACGTAAAGATGGCCGAACTGGCCGCCACTGCCAAGGATGTCGGCCTTGATGTGCTAGTGGAAGTGCACGATGGCGATGAGCTGGAGCGCGCCTTGAAAACCCTCGACACGCCGCTGGTTGGGGTGAACAACCGTAACCTGCACACCTTTGAGGTGAGCCTGGAAACCACCCTCGACCTGCTGCCGCGCATTCCGCGTGATCGCTTGGCGATTACCGAGAGCGGTATTCTCAACCGAGCGGACGTGGAACTGATGGCGATCAACGAGGTTTACTCGTTCCTGGTCGGCGAGGCGTTCATGCGAGCGGAGCAGCCTGGCCTGGAATTGCAGCGGTTGTTCTTCCCAGAACAGGTGAAGAAAACTGTACAGCCATTGGACTGATCAAACGAAGCCGGCGTTCTTGCCGGCTTTTTTGTATGCCTGTAATGGCCCTTTCGCGGGTAAACCCGCTCCCACAGGATGTTCACCGCCTGTAGGACCTGTGATATCCCCGTGGGAGCGGGTTTACCCGCGAAAGGGCCATCAACAACAATATCAAAGGTGGATCAATGACCGATCAACCCCTGGCCTTGACCGTCGAACAAGGCCTGCACGCCGAACAGGAACTGCTGGCCGCTGTCTGCCGTGGCGAACGCGAGAGTGGCGTGCTGTTCTGGCGGCCGACCGATCACGCTCTGGTCATGCCTCGACGCATGAGCCGGCTGGACAACTTCGAGGCCGCCTGCGCGGAGCTGGCAATTGCCGGCTGGCCGGTACTGTTGCGTGAAACGGGTGGTGAGCCGGTGCCGCAGTCGCATTCGACGGTAAACGTTGCACTGGTCTACGCCGCCCCGCGCAGTGAAGGCGACCACGGTCGCATCGAAAATGCCTACGAGCGCCTGTGCCTGCCGCTGTGCGATGTGCTGCGCGAGTGGGGCGGGGTAGCATCGGTGGGGGAAATCGACGGGGCCTTCTGCGATGGCCGCTACAACGTCAACCTCAATGGCCGCAAACTGGTGGGCACCGCCCAGCGCTGGCGCCAGGGTTTGGGGGCAAGAGCCCGGTGGTGCTGGTGCACGGTGCGCTGCTGCTGGACAACGAGCGTGAGTCGATGGTGGCGGCGGTCAACCGCTTCAACGAATGCTGCGAGCTGGAGCAACGCTGCCGCGCCGATGCGCACATTGCCTTGCACGAAGTGGCGCCCGCGGTGCCCTGGTTCGAGCGCCTTTCACAGGCCTACGCCAAGGTGCTGGCCGAGCTGCCCAAGGACTAGCGGGTACCGTAGACCACCATGGTCTTGCCTTTCACCTGTACCAGGCTGCGCTCTTCGAGGTCCTTGAGGACGCGGCCGACCATTTCCCGCGAGCAACCGACGATACGGCCGATTTCCTGCCGGGTAATCTTGATCTGCATGCCATCGGGATGGGTCATGGCGTCGGGTTGCTTGCACAGTTCCAGCAGGCAACGGGCTACTCGACCGGTCACGTCGAAGAATGCCAAATCGCCGACTTTGCGCGTAGTGTTGCGTAGGCGCTGGGCCATCTGGCTGCCCAGGGCGTAGAGAATTTCTGGGTCCTGGCGCGCCAGTTCGCGAAACTTCTCGTAGCTGATTTCGGCCACTTCGCACTCGGTTTTGGCGCGCACCCAGGCACTGCGCTGCTGTTCGCCCTCGACGGGCTCGAACAGGCCCAGCTCGCCAAAGAAATCGCCATTGTTAAGGTAGGCGATGATCATTTCATGGCCGTCATCGTCCTCGATGAGGATGGTGACCGAACCCTTGATGATGAACGACAGAGTCTCGGCCCGGTCGCCGGCGCAGATGATGTTGCTTTTGGCGGTGTAGCGGCGGCGCTGGCAGTGCACCAGCAACTTGTCGATGTTCTTGATCTTGGCGGGTAGGGCGGAGGCAACCATCACGAAATCCTGTTCGATACGAGGCATAGGCTTTTTTTAGAGGTTGGCTGACGGCAAGCGCCAGTCATTTGGCGCCAGCTTATCAGACACTACGGGATGTTTCGGTATTAAACCGACACGTCTCGTGCTTTTCCCACAGCCGCACAAGGTCTAAGCTGACACCCTTTTCCGAAAATCAGGAGTCCGGGTAGATGAAGGCACGTATCCAGTGGGCCGGTGAAGCAATGTTTCTCGGCGAGTCGGGGAGCGGCCATGTCGTCGTGATGGACGGCCCGCCCGAGGCCGGCGGTCGCAACCTGGGGGTGCGCCCGATGGAAATGCTGTTGCTGGGCCTGGGTGGTTGCAGCAGTTTTGACGTGGTGAGCATTCTGAAAAAGTCGCGCCAGGCGGTGGAAAGCTGCGAGGCGTTCCTGGAGGCGGAACGCGCCAGCGAAGACCCGAAGGTGTTCACCAAGATTCACATGAACTTCGTGGTGAAAGGGCGTGGGCTGAAAGAAGCGCAGGTCAAGCGGGCGGTGGAGCTGTCGGCAGAGAAGTACTGCTCGGCTTCGATCATGCTCGAGCGTGCCGGGGTTGAGATTACCCATGGCTACGAGATTGTAGAACTGGGTTAAAGCTGAGATTTTGGGGCCGCTTCGCGGCCCATCGCGACACAAGGCCGCTCCTACAGGGGAACGCGTACTTCCTGTAGGAGCGGCCCCGACACTATCAGCTCCGAAGCGCGGGCAGTGCAGCTTGCACCCACCCCGGCAACCACCTTCGCATCACTTGGCTCAACCGCTCCCGCCGCTTCTGGTAAACCAGCCCAGCCAGATAACCCCCAGCCCGATCAAGGTCACCACCACCGGGAACAGCAGCGACTCGGCAAACACCTCGTACGACAGGTACCCCAGGTAAGCCGCCACCCCCAGCGCACCAAACACCATGAACACCGGCCGGCGCAGCAGCACCGCCATGCCCATCAGCACAATGTTGATCAGGCAGTACAGGGCCTTGCCCAACTCACTGCCACTGTCCACCAGTGTCAGTCCGCCCCAGAATGCCGCCAGCCCGGCCAGGTAGCCCCAGCGGGCGTAGTCCTCACGCGTGCGGCCGTCTATCACCAGGAACACCACCAGCAAGGCCAACCCGAACCACAGCGAAACCTCCCGGCGCTGCTCCCAGCTGAACGGCGAGCCGAAGAACCACTCGCTCAGGTCCATCGACATGAACCACAAGGCCACGGCTATCGGCATGACCACAAACGGGTAGGGGATCAGCCGCAACATCAGCAACCCGGCCAGCACCGTGGCCGCTTCCATCGCCAGCCAGCCGCCTTGCACGTAGGTGTAGTACTGGTGGTAGTTGGCCTGGGCGTCGTCCAGTGGCCACCAGCCTGCCAGGCGTTCGATGGCGAACACTGCCAGCGGCACGATGCTGACCGCCACTGCTGCCAGTACCCCGGCAGCTACCGGTTGGGCGCGGCGCTGCAGGTTGAGGGCGAACAGGGTGATCAGCAGGATGTAGAGGGTGGCGATGATCAACAGCGCGCCATCACCGATGCTCATCCAGGCCTCGGTGAGCAACCAGCCCATGGCCGCCATGATCAACATGGCGCCAAAGTAGAAGGCAACATGGGCCAGCTGAAAACTGCCACGTGGTGCCGGTTGCTGGCGCAGGAATGCCAACAAGGTCTGGTCCTGGCCCGGTTGAAGAATGCCAGCGTGTACTGCGCGTGCCAGGTCCTTGGCGTCGAAACGGTCCGTCATGGTGATGCCTTCAGATGCGGTAGGTGCTCTTGGTCATGACCTTGGCCAGCAAGCTCATGCCAAAACGGACCGGAGCCGGGAAGCGATAACCACCGGCTTCCAGTGCAGACTCGGCGTGCTGCTCTTCGTCGATGCGCATCTGCTCGAGAATGGCCCGGGATTTTTCATCTTCCTGCGGGATCTGCTCCAGGTGCTCGTCGAGGTGCTTGCACACTTGATGCTCGGTGGCGGCGACGAAGCCCAGGCTGACCTTGTCGCTGACCAGCCCGGCGAGTGCGCCGATGCCGAACGACATGCCATAGAAAAGAGGGTTGAGCACACTCGGGTGGCTGTTCAGCTGGCGAATCCGCTGTTCGCACCAGGCCAGGTGGTCGATTTCTTCCTCGGCGGCATGCTCCATGGCCTTGCGCACTTCGGGCAGCTTGGCGGTCAGTGCCTGGCCCTGGTACAGCGCTTGGGCGCAGACTTCACCGGTGTGGTTGATGCGCATGAGCCCGGCAATGTGGCGGGATTGTTGCTCGTCCAGGTCGGCGTCTGGCTGGATGATGGCCGGCGATGGGCGGGCGGGTTGGCCGCTGAAGGGCAGCAAGGTGCGCATGGCGGTATCGGCCTGCAGCAACAAGCGGTCGAGCGGCGAGTAGTGACGTTCGGTAGCCATCGGGCACCTCCGCAAGAATGTGCCCGACAGTTTACCGCAATAGCAGCGGGGTCGCTTGCCGTGGATCAGCCCGGTGGCCAGTTCATCTGGCGCTGGCCAAGCACGTGCATATGGATGTGGTAGACCGTCTGGCCGCCTTTCGGGTTGCAGTTCATGACCACGCGGAAGCCCTCTTCGCAGCCTTGCTCGACCGCTAGACGTTGGGCAGTGAAGAGGATGTGACCAGCCAGGGCCTTGTCTTCTTCGGTCAGGTCATTGAGCGTACGAATGTGCTTTTTCGGGATGACCAGAAAATGTACCGGTGCCGCGGGTGCAATGTCCTTGAAGGCGAGGATCTGGTCGTCTTCGTAGATGATATCCGCCGGGATTTCCCGGTTGATGATTTTGAGGAATAGATCGTCCACAGCACTTGCTCCATGGTGAGGGTCGGGCCGAGTGTACTCAGCCGGGCGCCGCTCGCCCAGTGGCTATTCCATGCCGACCGGGCAATAGCGGCGGTGGATGGCCCCGGCCAGCTTGCGCACCAACCAGCGTGGCAGCAGGCGCGGGGCGAATGCCAGCCAGCGGTTGCGCCGGCCGGGCATGATCAGCGCGCGGTTCTTGTCCAATGCGCGGACGGTGTACAGCGCTACTTCCTCGGGGCTGAGGCAGCGCGGTTTGCCGTCGAGCCGCGCAATGCGCCGGCGCGCGGAACGCACTGGGCCGGGGCACAGTACCGAGACCTTGATGCCGGTGCGCTTGAGCTCTTCGCGAAGCGCCTGGGAAAAACTCAGTACATACGCCTTGCTGGCGGCATAGGCTGCCATCCACGGGCCGGGTGCCATCCCGGCCAGGCCGGCGACGTTGAGGATCTGCCCGCCGCCCTGCACGGCCATCAGGTTGCCGATGGCGTGGCACAGGCGGCTCAGGGCCAGCACGTTGACCTCCAGCAGGTCTTGCTCGTCGGCCCACTCATGGGCCAGGAACGGCCCGTAGGTGCGTAACCCCGCGCAGTTGACCAGCAGGTCGATACGCCGTTCGCCTTCTTCCAGTTCCAGTACGAAGCCAGACAGGCGCAGCGGCTGGCTGAGGTCGCAGGCGCGGAACAGCACCTCGACCCCGAAGCGCTGGGTAAGCTCGATGGCTACAGGCTCCAGTGTTTCTCGCTGACGTGCTACCAGGATCAGGTTGCGCCCACGCCGTGCCAGCGCTTCCGCCAGGGCCAGGCCCAGGCCGCTGGAAGCACCAGTGATCATGGCGTAACGGGTCATGCAAGGCTCCTGGGGGCTAAAGAGGGCGCCTAGTGTACAGCTTGGCCGGGCAAGGTGTTGCCTTTTGCTACAAGGTGCGGATGCGCAGAACCTGGCAGCGCTCCAAGGCTTCCCGGTACTCCTTTTGGAGCCGTTCGATCAATTCAGTGGTGCTGGGCAGGTCATGGATTTCGCCGACGCCCTGGCCAGCCGACCATACGGTCTTCCAGGCTTTAGCCTCGTCGTCGATCGGCTTGAGCTTGCCTTGCTCGTGGCCGCTCTTGAGGGCATTCATGTCATAGCCGGCCTGCTCCAGGCTCGAACGCAGGAAGCTGGCAGGGATGCCGGACACTGCCGGGGTGTGGATGATGTCGGCGGCATGGGCATCGAGCAGCATCTGCTTGTAGGCATCCTGGGCGTGGCTTTCTGCGGTGGCGATGAAGCGCGTGCCCATGTAGGCCAGATCGGCGCCCAGCAATTGTGCCGCGAGGATTTCGTGGCCGTGGTTGATGCAACCAGCCAGCAGCAGGGTCTTGTCGAAAAACTGACGAATTTCCGCTGCCAGGGCGAACGGGCTCCAGGTGCCGGCGTGGCCACCCGCACCTGCGGCGACGGCGATCAGGCCATCGACACCTGCTTCGGCGGCTTTCTCGGCATGGCGGCGAGTGGTGACATCGTGGAACACCAGGCCGCCATAGCCATGCACGGCGTCGACCACTTCCTTTACCGCCCCCAGGCTGGTGATGACGATCGGCACGCGATGTTCTACGCACAAGGCCAGGTCGGCCTGCAGGCGTGGGTTGGTCGGGTGCACGATCAGGTTGACGGCATAGGGGGCTGGCGCCTGCAATTGCGTCAGGCCCGCCTCGATCTCCTCCAGCCAGGCCTTGAAACCGGCGCTGTCGCGCTGGTTAAGGGCCGGGAAACTGCCGACCACACCGCTGGCGCAGCAGGCCAGCACCAGTTTGGGGTTGGAGATCAGGAACATCGGCGCCGCGACCACAGGCAGGCGCAAGCGTTGTTCGAGCAAGGCAGGTAACGACATGGCAAGGCTCCTTGAGCGGGTGGCTATGTCAGAACGGTTTGACCACCACCAGAATTACGATACCCAGCAGGAACAGCACGGGCACTTCGTTGAACCAGCGATAGTAGACGTGGCTGCGGGTATTGGTGCCGCTGGCGAAGCGTTTGCGTTGGGCACCGCATACGTGATGGTAGCCGGTCAGCAGGATCACCAGGGTCAGCTTGGCATGCAGCCAGCCTTGGCTCAGCCAGCCGGGGGTGAGGTACAGCATCCAGGCACCGAACACGTAGGTGGCGATCATCGCCGGGTTCATGATGCCGCGGTACAGCTTACGCTCCATGGTGATGAAGCGTTCCTGGCTGATGCTGTCCTGGCTCTGGGCGTGGTAGACGAACAGCCGCGGCAGGTAGAACAGGCCGGCGAACCAGCAGACCACGCTGACGATGTGCAGCGCTTTGATCCATAGGTAAAGCATGGAGGGAGTTCCTTCAGGTATTCACGGTCGTCAGATAGTAGTGGTCAAGCGCCCGAAGGGTCACCCGAAGAGTTGTTACAGGCGCCTTGCGCCCCATTATCGTGCGCTTTCCAGACGGCTCGTTGATAAGGGGCAAGCGTTATGATCAAGGTCGGTATCGTCGGCGGCACGGGTTACACCGGCGTCGAACTGTTGCGTCTGCTGGCACAGCATCCACAGGCCGAAGTGGCGGTCATCACTTCGCGCTCCGAGGCGGGCGTGGCGGTGGCGGACATGTACCCGAACCTGCGCGGCCATTATGACGGGCTGGCCTTCAGCGTGCCCGACAGCAAGGCCCTGGCTGCTTGCGATGTGGTGTTCTTTGCTACCCCGCATGGTGTTGCCCACGCCCTGGCAGGTGAACTGCTGGCGGCTGGCACGAAGGTGATCGACCTGTCGGCCGACTTCCGCCTGCAGGATGCCGCCGAGTGGGGCAAGTGGTATGGCCAGCCGCACGGTGCGCCAGAACTGCTCAAGGATGCGGTGTACGGCCTGCCTGAAGTCAACCGCGAGAAGATCCGCCAGGCACGCCTGATCGCGGTGCCGGGTTGCTACCCGACCGCAACCCAGTTGGGCTTCCTGCCGCTGCTGGAAGCGGGCCTGGCCGACCCGTCGCGCCTGATCGCTGATTGCAAGTCGGGTGTCAGCGGTGCTGGCCGTGGTGCTGCGGTCGGTTCGCTGTTCTGTGAGGCTGGCGAAAGCATGAAGGCCTACGCAGTGAAAGGTCACCGTCATCTGCCTGAAATCAGCCAGGGCCTGCGCCTGGCTGCTGGCAAGGACATCGGCCTTACCTTCGTGCCGCACCTGACGCCGATGATCCGGGGTATCCACGCCACCCTGTACGCGAATGTTGTCGATACGTCGGTCGACCTCCAGGCGTTATTCGAAAAGCGTTATGCCGACGAGCCGTTCGTCGACGTGATGCCCGCTGGCAGTCACCCGGAAACACGCAGCGTGCGCGGCGCCAACGTCTGCCGCATTGCCGTTCATCGCCCGCAGGGTGGTGACCTGGTGGTGGTGCTGTCGGTAATCGACAACCTGGTCAAGGGGGCCTCTGGCCAGGCGGTACAGAACCTCAACATCCTGTTCGGCCTGGATGAGCGCATGGGCCTGTCCCATGCCGGCTTGCTGCCTTAATCACCCTGCGTTCGAAAAAGGCCCGCGTCGTGCGGGCCTTTTTGCATGTCGCGACTAAAGCCGCACAATTCTTGACCGATTTTCTCGGGAAAGCGGATAATGCGCGTCATCGAGTTTTATGGCGGCTACCGCGCCGGGAGAATCAACATGAGCGTCGAAACCTTCACCCCTACCGGTCTGGAGTTTACCCATGGGGCAGCCCAGAAGGTGAAGAACCTGGTCAATGAGGAAGGTAATGAACGTCTGAAGCTGCGGGTGTTCGTGACCGGTGGCGGTTGCTCGGGCTTCCAGTACGGCTTCACTTTCGATGAAGACGTGGCCGAAGACGACACCATTGTAGAGCGAGAGGGCGTTTCCTTGGTGGTCGACCCGATGAGCTTTCAGTACCTGGCCGGCGCCGAAGTGGACTACCAGGAAGGCTTGGAAGGGTCGCGCTTCGTCATCAAGAACCCGAATGCGGCCACCACCTGTGGTTGCGGGTCGTCGTTCTCGATCTGAGGCCTGGCCAAAACGAAACGCCGCGCAATTGCGCGGCGTTTTGCTGTCTGGCGTAGCGATTATGCCGGGTAGATTGCGCCCAATACCCGCAGGCCCTTGGCTGCAGTGACGCTGGGGCGGTTGGCGGCGATGCCCTCCAGGCAGCAGTGGGCCAGCCAGGCAAAGGCCATGGCCTCGACCCAGTCAGGATCTACGCCATGGGCGCCGGTGCTGGCGACACGGGCCCTGGGCAGCAGCTGGGCGAGGCGGGCCATCAGGGCGCCGTTACGTGCGCCACCCCCGCACACCAACAACGCTTCGGTGCCCTGCTGGGCACTGCCGAGTGAGTCGATGATGCTGCGAGCGGTAAGCTCCAGCAACGTCGCCTGTACATCTTCGTCCTGGTAAGCGGGCAGGCGCGCCAGGTGGCCATCCAGCCAAAGCAGGTTGAACACCTCGCGGCCGGTGCTTTTCGGGCCGCTACCGGCGAAGAATGGGTCGGCGAGCAATGCGTTGAGCAAGCCAGCCTGTACCACCCCCGAGGCCGCCCAGGCACCGTCGGCATCGTAGGCCTGGCCGCGCTTGCGTTCGATCCAGGCATCCAGCAGCACGTTACCGGGGCCGCAGTCGAAGCCGTGAACCGGCTTGTCCTGTTCGATCAGGCTCAGGTTGCTGAAGCCGCCCACGTTCAGGATCGCCAGGCGCTGGCCCAGGTGCCCGAACAGGGTTTCGTGAAACGCCGGTACCAGCGGCGCACCTTGGCCACTGGCAGCCACATCACGCCGCCGGAAGTCGGCAACCACGCTGATACCGGTAAGCTCGGCGAGCAGCGCCGGGTTGCCGATCTGCACGGTAAACCCGCGTGCGGGTTCGTGGCGGATGGTCTGACCGTGGCTGCCGATAGCGCGAATGGCACTGGCCTGGAGCCCCTGACGGGCCAGCAACTGGCGGATACCATCGCCCGCCAGGCTGGCCCAGCGGTTTTCTGCCAATGCCGCACGTGCGATCTCGTCAGGGCCACTGCTGCACAGAGCAAGCAGTTCCTGACGCAGGTCACTGGGCATGGGCAGGTAAAGGGTGGCGAGCAGTTCAAGCTGCTCGCTTTGTTCGATCAAGGCGATGTCCAGCCCATCGAGGCTGGTGCCGGACATTACCCCCAGGTAGAGCGCCATGGTTTAGCGCTTGTTCGCTGCGAGCAGAGTGGCCTTTTCCTGATCCATGCGGGCGATCAGCGGCTGACTCTGCTGCAGGAAGCGCTGGCGCTCGTTCTTGGCGATCGGGTCGGCCATTGGTACCTTCTGGCTCAGCGGGTCGACGTGCACACCGTTGACCTGGAACTCGTAGTGCAGGTGCGGCCCGGTGGACAGGCCGGTGGTACCGATGTAGCCAATGATCTGGCCCTGCTTGACCGAACTGCCGGTCTTGATGCCCTTGGCAAAGCCCTGCATATGGCCGTACAGCGTCTTGTAGCGGTTGCCGTGTTGGATGATCACGGTATTGCCGTAGCCACCACGGCGCCCGGCCAGTTCGATGCGGCCGTCACCGGCAGCCTTGATCGGCGTACCGCGCGGGGCAGCGTAGTCAACGCCTTTGTGGGCGCGAATCTTGTTCAGGATTGGATGCTTGCGGCCAGCGGAAAAGCGCGAGCTGATGCGAGCGAAGTCGACCGGGGTACGGATGAAGGCCTTGCGCAGGCTGTTGCCGTCTGCGGTGTAGTAGGTACTGTTGCCCTGCTTGTTGGTATAACGCACGGCGGTGTAGGTTTTGCCGCGGTTGGTAAAGCGGGCGGACAGGATGTTGCCGGTGCCGACGACCTTGCCGTCCATCACCTTCTGCTCGTAGACCACGTCGAACTCGTCGCCTGGGCGAATATCCTGGGCAAAGTCGATGTCGTAGCCCAATACGCGAGCCATGTCCATGGTCATGCTGTGGGACAGGCCGGCACGCTGGGCCGAGGCCGACAGCGAGCTCTTGATCACACCGTGGGCGTAGGCGGTACGCACCACCGGCTTGCTGATTTCACGGTTGAAGGCATAGCCCTTGGCGGTCTTGGTCAGGCGAATGGTTTCGAGGTTGCTGACCTTGCTGTGCAGGCTGGCCAGTTGGCCATCCTTGTCGAGTTCGAACTGCAGCACTTGACCGTGCTTGAGCTGGCTGAACTGCTTGGCCTGCTTGTTACTTGCCAGCACGTCATGCACGGCATTGGCCGGCAGCCCAACCTTGGCGAACAGCGTGGACAGAGTATCGCCACGGGCCACGGTAACCTCGCGGTGGCCAGGTTCCTTGGCGGCTTCTGCGACGGGTTCGGCGGTGGGGGTTTGCTGTTCGGCCTTCTGGGTTTCGGGGGCAGCGTCCTCGATCTGGGCGAACGGCGAGCCTTGCTCTCCTTCTGCCTGCACCAGCGGCGCTGCGCGGGATTCGTCTTTCAGTTGCTCGGCAGGGCTTTCCAGCTCGAGGTTGAGGGTGGTTTTCTTGGCTTCCACTTCGCTGGAGGGAAATACCAGCAAAGCCAGGCTGAGCAGGGCGGCGATGCCGCTGGCGGCCAACAGATGGCTCTTCGGATAAAGCGGGGGCGCTTTAGGCGGTTCGTTGGTCATGGGCAAGGTGACTTTGAAAAAGGTGAAATGGAAAAGATGAATGACATGATGAAGATGAAATAACTGTATAAAATATAACCAAATCCATTTTCACGCAAGGGCGCGTAGACGCCGCAAACCTGTGTCCGGGTCACATTCCTTTGCGAAACTTGTAATTGACGGCCGATCTTGTATGGTTGGCTCCCCCTGAATCTGAGCCTTGCGGGTTTGTCTATGAAGTCGGTTGAAGAGCAGCTGGCGCTTATCAAGCGCGGTGCGGAAGAAGTACTGGTCGAGTCGGAACTGGTGGAGAAGCTCAAGCGCGGCCAGCCTCTGCGCATCAAGGCCGGCTTCGATCCGACCGCACCTGACCTGCACCTTGGCCATACGGTGCTGATCAACAAGCTGCGCCAGTTCCAAGAACTGGGTCATCAGGTCATCTTCCTTATAGGTGACTTCACCGGCATGATCGGCGACCCCAGCGGCAAGAGTGCCACGCGCCCGCCGCTGACTCGCGAGCAGGTGCTGGACAATGCCGAGACCTACAAGCAGCAGGTGTTCAAGATCCTCGACCCGGCCAAGACCGAGGTCGCGTTCAACTCCACCTGGATGGACAAGCTGACCCCAGCCGACTTCATTCGCCTTGCGTCGCAATATACCGTTGCGCGCATGCTCGAGCGCGATGACTTCGACAAGCGTTACACCACCAACCAGCCGATTGCCATCCACGAGTTCCTCTACCCGCTGGTGCAAGGCTACGACTCGGTGGCGCTGAAGGCGGACGTCGAGCTGGGTGGCACCGACCAGAAGTTCAACCTGTTGATGGGGCGCGAACTGCAGCGCGCCTATGGCCAGGAAGCGCAGAACATCGTCACCATGCCGCTGCTCGAGGGGCTTGATGGCGTGAAGAAGATGTCGAAGTCGCTGGGTAACTATGTAGGTATCCAGGAAGCGCCGGGGGTTATGTACGGCAAGCTGGTATCGATTCCCGATACCCTGATGTGGCGCTACTTCGAGCTGCTGAGCTTCCGTTCGATGGAGGAGATCGAGCAGTTCCGCGCCGACGTCGCCAAGGGTGCCAACCCGCGGGACATCAAGATCAAGCTGGCAGAAGAGATCGTTGCGCGCTTCCATGGTGAAGAGGCTGCCGCCAATGCTCACCGTGCTGCGGGTAACCGCATGAAGGAAGGCGAGCTGCCGGAAGACCTGCCGGAGATCGAAGTGGCTGCGTCGGAAGACCTGCCGATCGCTGCCGTGCTGAACCGGGCTGGCCTGGTGAAGAACTCGGCACAGGCGCGTGACTTGCTGAAT